>JAJDZJ010000034.1 GCA_022824685.1 Caldilineaceae bacterium | reverse complement strand
TCTCGCCGACTGAGGGCCTGATCCGCGGCGTCTTCCCGTCGATATTCAGTAAGCGCAGGGTGATTTCCACTTATTCTCGCTTTCTTCTGGCCACAATTTCAACTGAATCGGCCTACAGATTTAGATGCGATTGCCCTGGGTTGCAGGGGCCTTCGACCACCTGTTTTGGGGAACGCGCCACCGTGTCAACGCCAGCGGCAGTTCGGGTACAGTCTTTCGGAACGACGGTTTTCGCCGAGTATTCGGCCCTGTCTCTTGAATACGATGCGATCAATTTGGGGCAAGGTTTTCCCGATTTTCCGGCGCCGGATTTTGTGATTGAGGCGGCGCGCACCGCGCTGGCCTCGGGCTTCAATCAGTACGCCCGCAGCGCGGGCCATCCGCGGCTGGTGAATGCGCTGGCCGCGGTGTACAGCCCTGTTTATGGTCGCGAGCTGGATCCGTTGACGGAGATTGTGGTGACCACGGGCGCGACCGAGGGTATCTACGCCACAGTGCAGGGGCTGGTGGACCCGGGCGATGAGGTGATTCTGATCGAGCCGTTCTACGACAGCTATCCGCCGTCGGTGATCATGGCGGGGGGGACGCCGGTCTATGTTCCCCTGCGGCCCAGGCCCGGCGCGAGCAGCGCGGCGGACTGGCGGATCGATATGGAGGACCTGCGGGCCGCGATCACCGAAAAGACCAAGCTGCTCATTATCAATACTCCTCTCAACCCGGCGGGCAAGATGTACAGCCGGGAGGAGTTGCTGGCGCTGGCGCAGATCGCGCAGGAGCATGATCTGCTGGTGCTGAGCGATGAGGTCTACGAATGGATGACGTACGACGGCACGCCGCACGTGCGGCTGGCGACGCTGCCGGGCATGTGGGAGCGGACGGTTACGCTGGGCAGCGCGGGCAAGACCTTTTCCGTGACGGGCTGGAAGATCGGCTGGGCGATTGCGCCGGAAGCGCTGGCGCACGCGGTGCTGATGGCGCACCAGTGGATTCCCTTTGCGGTGACGACGCCGCTGCAGGAGGCGGTGGGCGCGGCGTTTGAGCAGGTGGAGGAGCGCAACTACCTGCATGAACTGAGCGTCATGTACCAGGCGAAACGGGATATTCTGCTTTCGGCTCTGAACGATGTCGGATTCCCGCCGCTGACGCCGCACGGCAGCTATTTTATTCTGGTGGATACGACCGACCTGGATGCGCCTCTGCCGACGGACGACCCGCGCGACGTGCAGATCTGCCGCTGGTTGACGAAGGAGATCGGCGTGACCGCAATCCCGCCCTCCGCATTTTACAGCCCCGAACACAGCCATCTGGCCGCCAATGTCGCCCGCTTCTGCTTCTGCAAGACGGATGCGATTCTGGAGGCGGCGGCGACGCGGCTGCGCACGAACTTGTAACCCCCCACCGCGAACAATCGGAGTCTCACTGCGGGTGGCTGCGCTGGCCGCGTGAGACCGGCCATTGGATACTGACCACAGGATAAGTGAGATGGAACTACGGGTAGAGCAGGGGAATATTGCGGAGAGCGACGTCGATCTTATTGTTGTGAATCTGTTTGCGGGGGTGACTGCGCCCGGTGGGGCGACGGGCGCGATCGACCGGGCGTTGAATGGGGCGATCAGTCGCCTGATCGCGCAGGGCGATTTCAGCGGCGAGGCGGAGACGACGGCGCTGCTCTATGCGCGCGCGAACGGCGGCGCGGCTGGCGATGAAGCGGCTGATGAGGGCGGGCTGCGCGCGCCGCGGGCGCTGATCGTGGGCCTCGGCAGCAGCGAGCGGTTCGGAATTGGCGAGATCCGGCGGGCGGCGGCGGTGGCGGCGCAGGCCGCGGCCAAGCTGAAAGGCGTGAAGTCGATGGCGACGATCGTACACGGAGCCGGGATCGCGGGGCATGACGCGGCCGCGGCGGCGCAGGAGGTGGCGCTGGGCACGCTGCTGGCGAGCTACCGGGCGAAACAGTACGGTCGCGAGGCGGCCGAGGCCGGGTTGGCGAGTTGCACTGTGGTGGAGTACAGCGCGGCCAAACTGGAGGATGTGGCGCGCGGGGTGACTCGGGGCGAGGCGATCGGGCGCGCGGTCTGCAGCGCGCGCGATCTGGTCAACGAGCCGGCCAATCTTCTGACGCCGGTGGAGATGGCGGCGCGGGCGCGGGCGATGGCTGCTGAAGTCGGCCTGGCGTGCACGGTCCTGGACGAGGCGGCGATGGCGAAGGAGGGCATGGGCATTCTGCTGGCGGTGAGCCAGGGCAGCGCGAACCCGGCCCAGTTTGTCATTTTGGAGCATGCGCCGGCGGGCAGCTCGGAGGCGCCGCTGATCATTGTGGGCAAGGGCATCACGTTCGACACGGGCGGCATCAGCCTGAAGCGCACGGGCGGCATGTGGGCGATGAAGGACGATATGGGGGGCGCGGCCGCGGTGATCGGCGCGATGGAGGCGATCGGGCGTCTTGGCGTACCGCGGCGGGTGATCGGGATCGCGCCGTGTGTGGAGAATATGCCCGACGGCAAGGCTTTTCGGCCGGGCGATATCGTGACGGGGATGACGGGGAAGACAGCGGAGATCATCAGCACGGACGCGGAGGGTCGGCTGATTCTGGCGGACGCGCTGGCCTACGCCGCCCGCTTCGAGCCATCTGCGGTCGTGGATCTGGCGACGCTGACGGGCGCGATCGGCACGGCGCTGGGCATGCATATACGGGCGGGACTCTTCAGCAACGACAGTTCTCTGGAGGAGAGGCTGATGGCCGCGGCCGATCGGAGCGGCGAAGGACTGTGGCCGTTTCCGATGGATGCGGCGTATGAGAAGCCGATCAAGAGCGACATGGCGGAGGTGAAGAACAGCGCCGGGCGGGCCGGCGTCAGCAGCAGCGCGAAGTTCATTGAACATTTCACCGAAGGCTACCCCTGGGCCCACTTGGACATCGCCAATATGGTGTTGGCGGATAGCCGGATCAATGCGGAGACGCCGAAAGGCGCGACCGGGTATGGCGTTCGGCTGCTGGTCGAGCTGGCGGAAGCGGACGCCTCCTGATTTTTCGATGCTGGTTGTCGAGCGGGGGCCTGCTTCAGAGATAAAGATAGCCGGAGGAGAGATAGGAATGCGGATGAAAACGATACGACGGTTGGGCATGGGTCTGTTCGGCGGGCTGTTTCTGGCGGGCGCGTTACCGAAGTTGACGCTGGCTGCGGAGTTGGAGCAGACGGTGGGGACGGAGATCACGACGGTGGTGCCGGCGATGGTTCCGCTATTGGGGGCGGCGGCGGGCATCGAGCGTCTGATGGAACTGGGCTGGCATTACCTGGAATGGGGGGCATTGCGCTTTTTTGGCTGGCGGCCCAGCGATCTCAAGTCGCCCGGTTATGTTGCGTTCAAGCGCAGCACCAGCCTGCTGGCGGGCATTTTTCTCGGCATTGTGGTATCGAACTACAGCGGCATGCGGCTGATGGCCTATCTGGGCCAGTCGCTGCCCGGTTTTCTGGACCAGGTACCGGACCTGTGGGACATTCTTGTGACCGGGCTCATGATTGGGGCGGGCACGAAGCCGACGCATGATCTGCTGGGGATCATCACGCAGGTGAAGAATTTAATTGGCAGCACGGCGCTGAAGCAGCGCGAGGAGGCCGGGGCGGCGCTGGCGGAGAGTATTCTGAAGCTGCGGCAGGCCGATGCGCCGGCGTCGTATCGCGTGGATGTGCCAGGCGTGGGCGCGACGCAGGTACCGGGCGCGCCGGGGCAGGCGGCGCGTAACCGGATGCTGGACGAGACGGGCGGGCGCCGCCGCGAGCGGAATATCGACCGCTACGCAAATGCGCTGCATGATAATTTGTATAGCGGGAACTGAGGGGCTGGGGGAGAGCTAATGCACCTCGTTCCTCTGTCGGCCTGCTGGTCGCGCGGCAGAGAGTATGCCCAACGTAGCGCAGGACGCGGGCCCCGCTTCAGAAGAGGGTAAGCTCGTCCCTTCGAGCGCGTTGGGACTTCGTGAAAGATTGGTGGGAGGGGCGAATAGAGCTTTCTGATTTGGAATGCTAATTGAGGGAGAAGCAAATGAAACCAACCATAGCTTGAAGCTTTCCTAGCTCCAGTGTGCTGTCCGGTGCGAGTATTCTGCAGCCTCGACTACTCTGAGCATTTTGTCTCTTGTCACAAAAATGAGGTTGTACTGGACGGCAACGCTCACTATCCACAGATCGTTTTCCTGAATTCCGAGTTCTTTGCCTGTAGTGCGTTCAACCAGATCCTCAACGTTTTTTTGAGTAAGCCTGCCACGACGATTCCGAGGGGCGTGTGCGCGAAAAAGGTTGGCCCGAATCTCTGCATAGGTCATAGCCGTATGCTGGTCAACATGCAGGGCCTTGAAACCAGCCATCGCGCTTCTAACGGCAGCCTGTCGTCTAACGTCGATAGAAGGGGCTATTTGTAGGCCATACTCGACTTCGGCAATAGACACTGTCGAAACGTATACTAAAGCATCACCAAATTCCTCTAGCCGTTGCCTTACATAGTTATGACTTGGCGCCCCGTAATCCCAGGATGCACTGGCAATACTCGTATCCAAAAGATAGCCCTCGACAGAGTTCACCCAGCCATCCTGTTACAAGCGTCCCATCGCTTCAGAGATATGCGCGTCGTTGATGACTGGTAACCGGCCGAGTGTCGATGTAGCTGAAGCTTGCTCCATCTCTTCCGACAGATATCGGTGCCAGGGTATGTGTGGCTTGAACCAATTTGGAAAGTACTCATTGAAGGAAACAGGCCCTGGGCGAGGCTGATCAGAAAAGTAGTTAAGGAGCGCTCGCTCGGTACGAGGCGACAGATCATAAGCCCGTAGAACCTCGGCGTCAATCAGTCGCAGCAAACTACCGCATGTATCGCGCGCAGCCTCATCCGCAGGATTTCCGGCTAACCACTGACTGCGCACTTCCGTATACCTGCGAACCAAAGATGAGATAGCTTCATCTCGGTCGGCATGCAGATCGGGAATAGGGATTCCCAAAAGGGTTCGCTTCTGTACATGCCTTCCGCCTTCTCTAGTGGCTACGTATGCATTGGCGATAGGGCCGTTCAGGATGGCGGCTAGAGTTTCCAGAGATATGGAACTGTCAGGCCAGATGCCGTGGAAATTTTGGTAGCAGACCACCCCCAAATAGTCTATAGAGGCAACTGCTCGCCACGCTCCTCGTGTCCTGCGCGTTGCGTTGACCACCAATTTCCGCTGTTCCCAGGGATGCATGTCAGCCGAACCCCTCATTAGCCTTTGCGATACATTGAGGTAGACCGTATTGCGAATTAAGAAGGGTTCAACTGCATCCTTCACCTTCTGAATGCCAAGGCGGTACCCAGGGCGCGATGTCTTTGAAACCAAACGGCATTCGTTTGGCCGGAACGGAACACTGTACTCAATCCCCCTGTGAATTTCCGCCATATCACTCAGTCGCTTCATCCGACTGGTTGCCTTCCAAACGTCTTGAAGGAGTGGCAACCATATGCTGCTTTCGAACGTACCCGCTGATACCTCGAAGTCATCCTCAGACCCCCATGTCGGTTTGTGCGTGAGATAAAAGCGCTCCAGATCTCCTTTATCCACACCGCATGTTCGGAGTCTGCCTACTCGCCCCCCCTTTTTGGATGCCAGCAGGAGCACTGCCTCCGCGTCAGAGTGGCGAAAGACCGCGTCCGGGAGGGAGACCAATTCTATTGACGAGTATGTCTGCCCGATCCCTGAACGAACTTGCCTATATCCGCGTCCCATCACGAACGAACGCGGCAGCACAAATCCGAGCAAGTCAGGAGGATTTTGAAGCACTTTATGAAGGATGGTAGCCGGCTTTCTGACAGAAAAGAGGTCGCTGTACATAGCTCTCTCTTCGACATCGAAATCTTCAAAGGGAGGATTGCACAGGACGATTTGAGCAGCGTCCAACTCTTGATCGAAGAGGTCAGAACGCAGTGCGTCCGCATTGTAAAGACGCCAGCCGTCTGGATTGGGATAATCGGCTAGCATCAGAGATAATCGGGCAACTTCTCTAGCAAATTCATCCATCTCAATACCACAGAGCATCTCTACGAAGTACTGATGGCGTTGCGCTAAGGTCATGTCCGGTGGCATTAGCTCGCGCATACGTTGCATCGCGGCAACGAGAAATACCGCATGACCGGCGAACGGTTCAAAGACGCGGCGCTGGTTCAATGGCAGGTCTTCGAAGGGGAGGAGGCGAGTGATGTACTCTGCGATAGCAGGCGGAGTGCTGTGAATTCCGAATAATCTCCTCGTCTCTGGCGCTACGAGAGTGTTTTCATATACGTATGCGAGGGAATCTACCGAGAGATTTTGAAAATGAAAGGCATTCTTAATGCGCTCCCAAGCAACCTGTTGAGTATGTGGGTGGTCCAGAACTGCCTCCGGCGTCGTATCCTTGAAATAGAGGGATTGCACAGCATTGATAGTGAGGCCGGCCTCGTCCTTAAGCCAATCACCTGGATGACCTCTGTCGGCTAGCACTTTAGCGGCGATCAACCTAAAAAGAAGGCGGAACAAAGGAGGATAGTCATCATCCGTGAAATCAGTGTAACGTTGAAATTCTCCAACTGATATCTCTACGGTTTCCTGTAACAGCCGGTCGATCTTTTCACGTGCTTGCTGCTCTAGCAGTGGGAGCAGGCCCAAATCGAAGAAGTCTAGTTGCGACGCGGTACCCCGGCCAGCCGACTTTGCCCTCAGTATTCTTCTCGGAGACCAGTTTTCTCGATTTTGCTCAAACAAATTTGGAACGTCTTCTGCCTTCACTTGCTCGAGAAACTGCGGTTCTCCCTGTCCAGTCATCTTCCAGCGGTTGATGTAGCTATGATGAACCTCAAGTATTTGAGGAGCCCCCAGAGAACGGCAAGTTGCAATTAGGGAAGGACCTTTCAAGCCGTTGGGGAGGACGACACCGAAGCACGCATTGCGAAGTGAAGGAGGATCTTGAGCAAAGGCAGCGAGCGGAATCCTGCCTACCGAATATTCTGGAGCGAGAATTTCCGCAAATTCGTAATTCTCATGGAGCAAGCTTCCAACATACCCTATTCCCTCTAGCTCTTGCTTCACGCGCCCATAGAGTTCTACCTCATTATGTTTCTTCATTGGAGACCTGCCTTTACTGCGAATCGGTGACACTCGGAGCAGTATACTTTGCGTCCCTCTCTTGAGTTGCCCTCAAATGGATCATTT
This sequence comes from Caldilineaceae bacterium, assembly GCA_022824685.1. Classification (GTDB taxonomy): domain Bacteria; phylum Chloroflexota; class Anaerolineae; order Caldilineales; family Caldilineaceae; genus Bin5. Next base: position 340 of record JAJDZJ010000034.1, on the reverse strand, counting down.
TGCTCGATGCCGCTAAGGCTTTTATTCCAACACCAACTCTCCGAAGATTCTCCCTACTGTTTCACGAGAACACGACGGTCTGGTTGATTCAAACCAGATACGACAGCGTTGGTCGCCCGCTACCCAAGGAAGGCTGCACTCAGAAACATCTGAAAGCAGAATAAGCACTGTGATTCAAATGTCAAGTGTTTGGTCGGCTCGGCAGGGCAATCGCATCTAAATCTGTAGGCCGATTCAGTTGAAATTGTGGCCAGAAGAAAGCGAGAATAAGTGGAAATCACCCTGCGCTTACTGAATATCGACGGGAAGACGCCGCGGATCAGGCCCTCAGTCGGCGAGA
>JAJDZJ010000174.1 GCA_022824685.1 Caldilineaceae bacterium | reverse complement strand
TACTATGATGAGCATTGTGTCGTCGATAGCCTGCCCGTCCCTGTGGTTAAATTCCATCTGGCGCCGCAATCGCGCATTAGATGGTCCGATTGGGGAGCAGATTATGGGCCGGTTCCCTCCAAGAAGGAGATGATCTTCGGTTACAAGCTGCATATGCTGATCACATTGTGGGGCCTCATTATCGACTTCGAGTTAGCTCCGGCTAACCAGCTTGACTTGGCTGTCGGCCGCGAACTCCTTGCCGAACACGAAAACCGCATCGTCATCGGTGACAAAGCCTACATCAGTGCACCGGCAGCTGAGGAACTCTGGCAATCCAATCGCATCCGCCTGCTCACCAAGCCGCGCAAAAACCAGAAAAAACAGATCCCAGAACACACCCGCCGCCTCTACGACTCCGTCCGCCACATGATCGAAACAGTCAACAGTCAACTCGAAGCACAATTCTCGATTGAAACCAACCGCGCCCATACTTTGTGGGGCTTGTGTGCTCGACTCTACACCAAATTGACTGCACATACCCTCTGCATTTGTATCAACCCTCTCTTGGGCGTACCTGACTATCTGAAAATCAAGCGATTGGCCTTTCACAACTAGCATAAGGCCCTACTGACTACTGACCACTGTAGTTCAGTTCCGCCAATTTGCCCCGCCCCGCACGCGGGCAAGCCCTGCCAAGCCCCCGCCAGACTTGGAGTGGCCCAAAACCGGTGCCGCCAGCCATAGACACCTGACCACTATTTCTGTATACTTGGCATTTAGAACTGAGTTCAGTCCAATTCAAGAACAGCGGGGACGCTGCCGCCAACACCCCCTGCATACGCGCGCTGACCCAGCGCGTCGCGGCTAACCCTGCCTCCACGACATGCCGCGCCAGCGCATCCTCGATCGCGACGACGACTTGCTCTGGCCCAAGCCCGCCAGCCAGGACGCAGGACCCATAGGCCAGAAGTCAGTGATCGGGGATCAGTAGCCAAATAGGGTCGCAACCTTGCGAGCTGGCATGTCGCAGTTCACTGGCCAAAACAGTTTAAGGAGACTCCCCCCATGTCGCAGCAATCCGAAGACCGCCTCGACCGCATCGAACGCAACCTTGAACGCCACGCCGAAGAATCAAAACAACGTATGGCCCACCTTGAACGCTTCCTTGCCAACTTCTCCAAGGACGTCGACCGCAACGCCGCCGAAAGCCAAAAACGCATCGCTTCAGCGGAAGCCACCCTCGACCGCCTGGCCGAACTGCTCACCCGCTCCTACCACCAATCCAATCAGCGGCTGGACCGCATAGAGAAACTGGTCGCACGCAACGGCCAACAGATTGAACGCAACGGCCAGCAGATCCAATTCCTGCGAGACTTGACGCAAGGCCATATCTCACAGCCTACGTCGCCGGCGCACTCAGACTGACACCAGTAGTCTGTTAGGACGCTACCTTGCAAGCTGGCCAAGCTCAGCCCTCCCCGTCAATCCCCTACTCGCCCGCCACGCGGCATGTACCCGCCCCACCACCCACTGACCACTGACTTCTGCCGTTCAGGCGCAGTCCAGACTTGGGGTTGTCAGGAGAAGCCAGCTGCAGGCCTCAGTACAATTTCCCAACGGTAGCTCCAAGACCCACTTTAGGCCAAACCCACCGTTTTGAATCGTCTTGACAGGTAATGATATTTACCTTATGATCTGTCGAGAGTGGCAGTGTATTCTGCTTACAGAATGGTCGGAGCAGATATTGCCCGCGGGCTAACCCGGTGCATCGCTTGGGATTCCCCAGAAAATCCAAGAACTCTTACACGATTGCAATCTGTGCCACCAGCAGATAGGTGACTGCGGCGAGAAACTGCCAACTGTTCTCCAGCCAGGACGGGGTCGCATGCTCTGCATGTGCAGAGAGTTGGCGAAGGAGGCAAGGTAGAGACATCCACCCGTCAGGCCATCGCGGCACATCGATCATGAACTTTCCTTCTTTCGCACGAGCTTCGCTCCCCGACATGTTGCGCGGCCGGAGCCAGCTCAACAGTCTCGGCAGTTTCCTGTTGAGGGAGCCGCAGGTCGTCCTCACAGTCGCCCTCGTCGTCCTGATAGGAATCCTGAACCCCCGCTTCCTTACTACCCGCAATCTGATCAACGTTCTCCGACAGTCCTCGATCAACGGGATCGTGACTGTAGGCGTCTGCTGGATGATGATCAGCGGCAGTTTCGACCTCTCCGTCGGCGCGATCGTGTCGCTGATCAGCGTGACAATGGTCGCCATGCTCGAGGGCGGCACCGGCATCGTGACCACCTGCATCTTTGGCCTGGGAATCGGACTAGCAGCAGGCATCTTCAACGGCTTTCTGGTCGGCAGGCTGAAAGCCAATCCAATGCTCACCACCCTGGGCACGATGACGATCTTCCAGGGAATCGCTCTCCTGAGCGCCGGCGGCTACTACTACCGGGTCCCCCGCAACAGCCCGTTCCTGCTGATTGCCGATGGCTTCATCGGCCCGTTTGCCGTACCCACGATCATCTTCCTCGTCCTGGCGCTTGTCATGCACCTGGTACTGTCCGAAACCTCACTGGGCGCCAGGGTGTACGCGATCGGCGGCGATGAAGAAGCCGCCAAGCTATCCGGTGTACGCGTCCCCCTCTACCGCACGCTGATGTATATCGCCACCGGTCTCTGTTCCGCAGTCGCCGCCATGGTTGTCAGCGCCCGCGCCGGCTCCGGCCACTATTTCATCGGGCTGAACTACGAGTTTCACGCCATCACCGCCTCCGTCCTGGGCGGAAACTACATCTTCGGCGGCAGAGGCAGCGTAGCCAGAGGCGTTTGGGGCGCCATCCTCGTCGCACTGCTCAACAATTCACTGACAATCCTCGGATTTGAGCCGGCAACACAGCTGGTCGTCCAGGGGATTGTAACCGCCGGCCTGGTCGCCATCCAGGTCATGGGCCGCGAACAGAAGACCGAACCGGCGCCCCAGTGACCAAGGTCAGCCGCACTGCGGCGGGTTACCGTCTGCCGCAGTTCGAGAACAGTTGCCCAACCTGACCAATCTGCTGCGAACGCACGAGGTTTTGCATGGCCGAAAATCCCACGCCGCCAGATCAGTCGACAGCTGAATCCGGGCTGGTCGAAGAGCCGCCCCGGGGGCCCGCAGGCTGGCCCGCGGGAAGATGGGGGAACCTCCTCCAGTGGCTCATCGAATATCGCGCCTTCGTCCTCCTCGGCCTCGCGCTCACCTACGCGGTGCTGTTCGTCCCCTTCTTCGCCACCGAACGCAACATCACCCAGATGACAACGCAGTTCTCGATTGACGGGATTATCTCGATCGGCCTGACCGTCCTCATGATCGCCTGGGGAATCGACCTCGGTGTTGGCGCAACCCTGGCGCTGGCCGGCGTGGTCTTCGCTCTCTCCCAGGACTTGGGCGTCCCTGTGGCAGCCCTGCTGGGCATTCTGGCCGGAGCCGGTGTCGGGCTCGTCAACGGCTTTGTCGTGACAAAAATGCGCGTCAACTTCTTCATCGCCACGCTTTCCACCATGGTCGCGGTCAAGGGCCTGACCTTCATCATCTCCGACGAAACCACGATCTACGGCCATGCCGAGGGCTTTGGCTGGATGGGGTCGGCAAAGCTGGGGATCTTCGAGTTTCCCGCCCTGGCCTTCTTTGCCATCGGCATCATCACCAATTGGGTCATGACGCAGACCAGCCTCGGCACGTACTGGTACGCCATCGGCGGTAATTCCGACGCATCGCACCGCGCCGGCCTCAACGTGAACCTAATCTTCGCCCTATCCTTCGTCGTCGCCGGTCTTTGCAGCGGGATCGCCGGCGTCCTGCTCGCATCCCGCGCCGTCAGCGCCAATCCCGGCGTGGGCAGAGACACCGCCCTCTTCGCAATTTCCGCCACCGTTATCGGCGGCACATCCCTGTTCGGAGGAGTGGGCAACGTCCTCGGCGCCGTCGCCGGCGTCATGTTCCTGGGCGTCGTCCGCAACTCGCTCAATCTTCTCGGCGTCAGCGCCTACTGGCAATGGGTGATCCAGGGCGTCATCCTGGTCTCCGTTGTCGTCTCGGATGTCTACATGAATCGCAGACGCCGCACGGCCTGACCGTAACGGCTCGGGCTTCTGCAAAGGCCTCGTAGCCGGGGCTGCGCAAGCCTTCGGCCGGCGCCAGGTGAAAGGAGCGCCTATGGAGAAAACGGAGTTCTGATCCGGAGGGAAAAATATCTCCCGCGCATCTGATCTGAAACCGACCCGCGCGGACAGTCTTATCCAGACAAAGGAGAGCAGAAATGAGGAAGCCTATTGGAGTTGTGATCGCTGTTCTGATCTTCGCGGTCCTGATGGCGGCCTGCGTAATGCCGGACGGGCAGGTGATGACGGCAGACGGAGCCGCGCAGGTGCAGACCGAAGCCGAAGACTGGCCTCTGGCGCAAGACCTGCGCATCTGCCACATTATTGAACTCGGCCATCCCTACTCGACGGCCAAGGTCACGCTCGCCGAGAAGGAAGCCAACGTATTCGGCTTCACGTATGATGTGTACGACACGCAGGGCGACATCCCCAACGAGATTCGCCTGATCGAGGACTGCATCACCAAGCAGTACGACGTGATCGCCCTGGTTCCCTATGACACCTCTGCGCTCAACGACGCCCTCCGCGAAGCCCAGGAGGCCGGCATCCCCGTGATCGCCGAAGGCGCCGACCTTGACGAAGAGGGTCTCGGTTACGTGAACACGATGATCGGCTCGTCCGGCTGGGCAGAGGGCGAGACCGCCGGCAAGGCCGTCTGCCAGGCCCTGGAAGACGGCCAGGGCTGGGTCATCATCGAGGGAGCCACCGGTCATGGCCTCGTGCCGCAGCGCTCCTCCGCCCGTGAATACGTCGCCGAGAACTGCCCCGGCAGAGAGCTCGTCGCCGTCGACACCGGCATGTGGAACCGAGAAGAAGCGCGCACGGTGATGGAGAACTACCTGACCGCCTACCCCGACCAGATCCACATGGTCTACTGCCATAACGACGACATGTGCCTCGGGGCGGTCAGGGCTATCGCAGAGGCCGGTCTGCAAGACACCATCAAGGTGCTTGGCGTTGACGGCGGCGCCAAGGAAGTCTACGACGCCATTCGCGACGGCACCATGTGGGGCACCGTCCTCAACGACGCTTCCTTCATCGCCGTCAAGATCATCCAGTCCGCCCGCGACCTGGCCGAGAACCGCCCGGTCATCTTCTGGCAGACTTCGCCCGCCGTCCTGATCACCAAGGACAACGTGGACAACTTCCCCGATCTGTGGTAATTGGCTGAACAAGGAGTGGGAGATGTCCTCGCTTCTCCCGCTCCTTTACGCACGCCTGTCAGGAGGAGGACCTTGGAAAGCAACTATATTGTTGAAATGAAGGGCATATCCAAACGATTCGGCAGCGTCCAGGCGTTGAACCAGGTCGACCTCGAGCTGCGCGAGGGAGAAATCCTGGGGCTGGTGGGCGACAACGCCGCCGGCAAATCCACCCTGATGAAGATCCTCAGCGGCGCGCACGTCGCCGACAGCGGCCAGATCCTCATCAACGGCGAGGAGGTCTCGATTCGCGATCCCCGCGACGCCCGCGCATGCGGCATCGAAATGATCTACCAGGACCTGGCCCTCTGCAACAACCTGGACGTCGCCCGCAACATCTTCCTCGGCCGTGAATACACCAGGGGTCTGCCCTTCCTGAGCATCCTCGACAAGAAGAAGATGTATGCCGAATCCGCCGAGCTGCTCGCCAGGTTGAGAATCAATATCAGCTCCCCCAGGTTGAAGGTCGAGAGGATGTCCGGCGGCCAGCGCCAGATGGTAGCCGCTGCCAAAGCCATCGCCTTCGACGCCAAGATCCTCCTGATGGACGAGCCCACCGCCGCCCTCGGCGTCCGCGAAGCCAACACCCTCCTGCGCCTGATCAGGGACCTGCGCGACAGTGGCCATTCCGTCGTCCTCATCACCCAGCGCGTCCCCGACATCCTCGCCATCGGCGACCGTGTCATGGTCCTCAAAGGCGGCCGCCGCCAGGGCGTCCTCAACGTCTCCGAAGTCGGCCTCGACGACGTAGTCGAGCTCATAGTCAGAGGCCGCGCCGGCGCCGAATCCGAAGAAGACGCCCTGGAATACCTCTCCTTCGGGTAGCGTAACGACTCACCGACAGCCAATGCACAACTGATTCAGGCGAGGCAGGTGTTTCACCCTCTCCTCACCCCTCCATACTCTCTCCTCACTCGCTGAACGATTCAGTTAAGGTCACTGCCGATTGGGAAAACGAAAGAGGCCGCGGCCTCGCCGTCCTGGTCTGTTTCTCCTGAAACGAACAGGTCCCACAGACCATGGCCTTCCTGGAAAGTCATGCCCGCGCAATCGAAAAGCCTTACAGCATCCACGGTCGGTTCGGCCAGATCCCTACATGCGCCCATCCGGACGAGTTGATCGGATCGACACGTGTGCCCGGCCATCTCCGCACAATGTATCTGCTGGATCTACCGCCGGAGATGAATGACCCGTACTGGGACGAGCGGGCATTTTCCTGTCTGCGGTCGAGTCGGACACGCCGGGCGCTGTTCGCAGACAGATTCAACCTTTCGAATGTTCAGCATACGGAAAAAAGAGGGTAAGATGTGATTATCGGAAATCCGGGACTGTTGGGATAGAGCAAAAATCTTGTGAACGATTGAACTATCCCCGCCTCGGCGAAGGCGGAACCCAGACCCATCGGAAGACCCAAACAGTTGCCCTCGCAGGAGTCGCGCAAACGAGCGGATGGGGCACAACGTCGTATTCGGGGCAACCAATTGATTAACGAGCCTTTCTCATTATGTTTCAGGCGCAGAGGACGATTTCAACTGCAGGTCTCCTTCTCGATCTTGCTCCTGGTCGTTCTGATTCTGTCCGGATGTCGCGACAGAGACGCCGCGCCCGCTTCCGTCCCCACCGCAACCGCGACCCTGCCGACGCCGACAGACCATCCCGTGAAGCCGGCATCCCTGCTCGATGAGGCCGCCTATCTGCACCGGATCGGAGACTACAGCCAGGAGCAAAACCTGCTGCATACGCTGCTGGCCGATCTCCGGACGGAGCCTGCCCAAGGGCGGCAGACACCCCCCGCCTCCCGCATGCAGGAGCGCGCTGCAATCCTCTATCGGCTCGCCTTAGCCTATCTGGCCGGTGACAATCCGGAACAGGCGCTGGACGCGCTGGGGCAGCTCCGACGCATGGGTGACTCCCTGGCCGCCGGTGAGATCAGTCTGCCGCCCGCGAGCGGAGAAACTGTGGCGCAGATCCTGATCAACAGCCACTTCTTGCGCGGCGAGGCTTTGGTCGGCGTGGACCGCTTCACCGAAGCCGCGGCCGCCTACCGCTCATTCCTGGAGCGGCAGCCCCAACTCTCCGGTGTCGTAGAGGAGCTCATCGCCGATGCGCTGCTCGCGGTAGACGAACGTTCGCAGGCTGCTGATGCCCTGCGCCGGGCCGCCGAAGAAGCCACAACCGCAGACGAGGAGATTCGCCTTCTCGAACGGCTCGCAGCCGTTCTCGAAGGTGTGGGCCGCTGGGCCGAGGCCGCCTCCATCTACGATGGAATCCTTATCGGCCCCGATGTCGAACACGCAGAACCAGGCCCGGATCAGGCCGCCCTTGAACTTGAAAATGTACCCGGCCATAAAGAATCCTCCATCTACCGTGCCGGTTATCTCTATCGCGCCGGCATGGCCTATGCCGCGGCCGGCGATGAAGAAGCCGCTATTGACCGCTGGCGTATGGCGCTGACCGAAAACCCGGCCAGCGATGCCGTCTACCTGTCTCTCATTCAACTGGTGAACAGGGACGTGCCCGTCGATCTCTTCCTGCGCGGGGAGATCAATTTGTTCGCCGAAGCCTACGCGCCTGCCATCTCCGCCTTTGAACGTTTTCTTGAGAAGTCGCCGCATACCGCCCGCGCCGGCGAAGCCTGGCTGGGTATCGCCCGCGCCCGGATGGGGTTGGAACAGTGGGCAGCGGCCCGTCTTGCTGTCGACCGCGTGCTGGCTGACTTTCCCAACTGTGATTGTTTTGGCGAGGCTTGGCTGGCGCGAGCGCGAACTGCGTTTGAAGAGGGCACGCCCGCAGAGGGACGGCACATCTACCGCACTTTCGCCACAACTCATCCCGACGACCCCCTGGCGCCGGAAGCGCTGTGGCTGAGCGCGCTGTCTTCCCTCGCCGCCGGCGCCAACCAAGTCGCTGACACCGCACAGGATGTCCGCGTTGCGGTCGATCCCTTTGACGAAGCTGCGGCCGATCTACTCAGGCTGGCAAACGCCTTTCCCGGCAGCCCGCGCGCCGCCGATGGGCTGGCCATCGCCGGAATCGGCGCCTTCGAACGCGGCCGTTTCGAGTACGCCGCCAACCTCTTCGAGCGGCTCCTCTCCGAGTATCCCACTTCGCAGCCGGACTTCGCAGCCTACTGGCTCGGCCGGGCCCGCCATGCCCAGGGCGCAGTCAAGGAGGCGCGCTCCCTCTGGAGTGCGCTCGTCACCCGCGCGCCCGAAACGTTCTACGGCCTTCTCGCCGGCCTGGACCTCGACGCCGCGCATCCTGGGCAGAACCTGGTCCCTCGCATGGCCCGCATGGACATGGACGTGCCTGTGATGCCTGGCGACGATGGCAGCCGCGCATTCGCCGAAGAGTGGCTGAGTGGACCGCAGGGTTTCCCGCGCGCCCAAGACACCGAAGCGGCGACTGCAAGAGCCGGCGTCGAACCATGGAACCTGCCCAGATACGTGATCGACGACCCGGACCTGGTCAGAGGCGAACTGCTGCTGGCGCTGGGTCGCCGCTCTGAGGGATTGCAGCTGTTGGAACAGAGCTACTGGCGTTTTCACAACGATCCGACGGCGCTCTATCCCCTCATGCTGCATTTCGATGAGTTGGGCGCCAACCGGCTCTCCATTACGGCTGCCCATCGTCTCATCCAACTCAGCCCCGCTGAGCGTATTGCCGAAACGCCGCTCTATATCCAGCGTTTTGCCTATCCCGCACACTACGCTCGCCTGGTCGAGAAGCAGGCCAGAGATTTTGAGATCGCCCCTCAGCTTCTGTACGGCCTCATCTTTCAAGAAAGCCACTTCGAGCCTGCGGCGCGATCCTATGCCGGCGCCCGGGGTCTGATGCAGATCCTTCCGGGCACAGGCTGGGACATCGCCCAGAGTCTCAACTACCCCAACTATTCCACCGAGCTGCTCGACCTTCCCATCGTCAGCATCCGTTTCGGCGCATACTACCTGCGCTGGGCGCGCGATCGTGTCAACGGCAACGACATAGCCGCCCTCGCCGGCTATAACGCCGGCCCCCGCAAGGCCAGATACTGGCTCAGCGGCGCCGAGCAGGACGATGCCCTTTTCATCTACAAGGTCCCCTACTACGACACACGCCGCTATCTTCAAGGCATCCTCATCTGCTTCGCCCACTACCGACGCATATACGAAGGTCTCTAATGTAGATCCCAGTAGAGACCATGAGTATAGGTAGGCAAAGCGTCTGTAACCCCTGCCTGAAACCCGCCACAGACACAATGGGACGTTAAACCGCCTGGAATATCGTTACGACTAGGCCTGGTTGTTTTCAGGGATGAAGGGTTGGTCAGGGAAAGCGTTGTCGATGGCATCAGTCACGTTGAGACCACGTTTACGAGCGGTAAAGATAAAGGAACGTAAAGCACAGAAGACGTGTGTTCCGTCTTCTGTGCGAAAGAAGCCGGAGGCCTTCTGTTGGACTTCAATCATGTGTGCATCGCGTTCGACCTAGTTGTTGTCAAAGGGGATGCGAAAGTCATACACGAAAACAAAAACGCAGGCGGCAGTGCCCTTCGCCCTCCGATGGCAGCAGACCACCCTTTTCCTATCAGAACCGACCGCATCCAGATGTAACACGTTTCAGTTTTCGCATCCCGCAACACCTGCCGTGAAGAGGTACCGAACTCAGTTTACGCCATCTCCTCCGACCCGCACGCGGACCGATACCGGCACGCCGCGCAGCGCCTCACCATGGCTCCGCCCCACGTCCGCGGCGCATCGAGGCCGCCGGATCTCGTCAGCCGAATCCAGCACGCGGCGCTTGGCTCCTCTATGTAGGGAATTTGCAGCGCGGCATCGGCGTAGCGCAGAAGACCGCGCGGCGGCGCTTCCCCGTAATTGTCCGGAACCAGCAGACAGTACGCCGTCAGCTGCAAAACATGGCTGGCGTACGGCTGGGCTGGCTGCGCGGCGGTCGCGGCGGTCGCTCCGGTGTCTCCAGCGCCCCCGTGTCCTGGCGAATCACAGAACTCGCCGAGCCTGACCGCTCCCCTTTCCTCAGGTCGGCAACGCTTCCATCCCTGGCGTTAGCGCTGTACAATGGTAACCCGCACGGCAGAGCAGGTCGAGGCGCCTTCTGCCTGCCGGTGGCGCTGTCCTGGCCGCCGCCTGTGTGGCCATGGCCGAGAAAACTGAGGCCGAACAGAGAGGTCGAAACATGAACTTGCTCAGAAAGACAACCTTCTTGCGCGTCGTTCTGGTCGTCGTTCTCACAGTGACATTCAGATTCGGCGCCGTGGGACTGGACAATATAGATTGTAGGTCGGACTTCAGCCAGATTCTCTTCGTTTGCGATATGGGTTTCTTTGTCCTTCCAATCCTGATCCTGGCGACGGTTCTGGCAGCGGTCATTCCATACATAAAGCTCACCGACAAGCGGGATCGCATTGCGGGCTTCGCAACACTTCTACTGACTCCAGCTGTCGTGAACGCCCTGTGGGTGAGCCTGGATTTCGCTTTATTGAACTGTGGAGGCGATGGCTATTACATCTATGAATCGCGTTGCGTTGAAACATTTGCGCAGATGATTTTCCTCGCGCTCCCGACACTGGCGGCCATCATATTCGTGTTGGTTAAGGGCTGGCGGCTCCTTCTGTTCGAACGCAGCTACTAGATCACAGATGCAAGACCGCCCCAATCCCCAACGGCTATCTTTTACACATTGGAACCTTTCGCGTTCCCCTACTTCTTCAAACCCAAGCTCAACAACCACAACCCCGAAAGACCGGCCGGTCAACTGACAACGATCAGAAGCCTGGTCAATGACTTTCTGACCAAACCCATTCCACTGCCGGTCTGGCTCTGGAACATTCTGGTCATCGCAATCTACCTGGGCGTAATTGTGTTCGTCCTCCGCATTGCCACCGTAATCCTGTTCGCAATACTGGCCGTGTTCTTGGGATGAACATATCCCCCAAGGGGTACGTATGCGATCTCCTTGTTTGCTCGTGTCCGTTGCAGCCACGCCTCGCTTGGCCCGGCTGCAGTTCACCGACCACTGGCCACTGACTACTGATCACTGCAGTTTTCATCGTCCGGAACACGCTTCGAACTGCGCTGCACTCAGGAACCGGAGCGGGCAACCTTTTCTTTCAGCCACTCAAGCTCCATCTTGAGCCGCCCGATCTGTTCATGAAGCTCTGCCTCCGGGACCCCCTGCTCCCGCCGCCTGCGTTCGCCTTCGCTGGCGAAAACGCTCGGCCCGCCTTCCAGCAGCTGCTGTTTCCAGGACCGTATCACGTTGGGATGAAGCGCATGTTCACGGGACAGCTGGCTTATCGTCTTGCTGCCTTCAAGCGCTTCCAGCGCAACCCGAAACTTGAACTCCGCCGAGTGTTTCCTTCGTTTCTTGACCATCGGTCTATCCTTCCACAGGCTGGGTGACTTGCTCTATTATACACCTTGGCTTGTGGACAAGGTGGGACCATGCTCACCATTTCTTTTTCTCTGTGGGAGAACTCGCATACATTTACTTTCCTTCAGTCACTCATTTTGCTTCCTTTCACAACTTGGCTAGGACAAAAATGACGAGCCGTATGCGGCTCGCGGCAATCTTCATCCATATATCTTTCTGTCTTGAAAACGGGAGGCTAAATCGGAGTAGGGGGAACGCCTTCACTTCGTAAAGGCTTTTCGGCCAAGTCCTGAACGATTCACAATGTCGCGTAGAGTTCCAACTGGGATTTCGCCGTGGTTGGCGACGACAACAATCCTCAGCGAACTGTTGTTGTGTTCGTCTTCTATCTCGCCTTTCAGAATGAAATGACTGCCGCTCTGCCTGACCTCTTCAAACCCGTTGTCCATTAGGATTTTCAGGACAGTTTGGGGCTTCATCGGGGTCAATCCAAGCATAAGCGACAGAGATTTCACCCTTTGCCTGAGATAACGCGCCAGTGGCGAGATCGGACAGATGCGCCGATTCGATCTCAGGAGGATTCTGGACGAACGGCCGGAACTCTGGGGTTAAGCGCAGTAGATACGACATGATTTCGGCGGGTGGGGCGCACTGGAAATAGAGTTCAAGAGCTTCCTCTAGGTTGCCGAGAGCTTCTTCTGCTGTCTTGCCATGGCTCGAAATCTCCAGGCTGTCACACCGAGCCACGTATGCCTCGCCCTCTCGCCAGATTGAGCATTCAAGTTTCCAATTCATTTATGACCCTTGGCATGACATCGGGTTGCCGTAATTTAGCCCAGAGCGTGCTAGAAAGTCAAAAGCTTTTTGGTTTGAGGCCGGGGCATATGCAGCTGGATCTTGACACCAATATCTCCTACGAAGGGCGCCCTCAAGGGGCGCCTCAACCAGTTGTCAATCGTTTTTGGCGGGAAGACCGATCTCCAGTAGCCGAAGTCCTTAAGGATCTGTGGCCGTGCAATATGATTTGCACAGTTCTTGGCGCTTTCTTTCGGAGTTGGGCTCGAATCAGGTAGTGTCGCGCTGTCTTAACCCGTTTGGATAAAGTCGTCCTGGTGGAGCGTGTTGCTGCGAGGTGGCAAAGCAAAGGAGAAACGATGTAGTGGTCACTTGATTTCCTGTGGCGAGACACGATCGGAGTTTACGCTCATGGGTGGGTCAACGGCGATGGGAACTTTCTCATCGTCGGTCATATAGACTCGAAATGATTCATCCTTGTCTTTGAGGTCTTCTTCGTCTGACGCCATGCTTGCAACGCAAAGTACGGTGGTCCCAACAGAAACCACTACGCAAGCGCCTCCGGCCCGCACGCCCCACGATACCCGCACGCCGCGCAGCGCCGCTCCTCACCATGGCTCCGCCCCACGTCCGCGGCGCGACGAGCCCGCCGGATCTCGTCAGCCGAATCCAGCACGCGGCGCCTCAGCTCCTCTGTATACGGAATTTGCAGCGTGGCGTCGGCATAGCGCAGCAGACCGTAAGGCGGCGCTTCCCCGTAATTGTCCTCAACCAGCAGACAGTACGCGGCCAGCTGCAGAATATGGCTGGCGTACGGCTGCGCCGGCCTTGCCCGACTCCTCACCTCCACAGGCACGACGAAGCGCCTGCCCCGCTCGCGCGTCTGCACCAGATAATCAGGCCGCCCCACCAGCCCGTAGCGCCGGCTGCGCAGCGGTCGCTCCGGCGCCTCCATCGCTTCAGTATCCCGGTAGACCACCGAACCCGCAGGCAGGCCGCTGCTCTGCCGCTGCCGGCGTCCCAGCCACAGCAGCAGACCGCCCAACAGCGCCAAAAATAGAGCAAACGCCAGAACAAAAGGCAGGGAGAAAAACATGCGCGGCAGCCAGCGCCCTTACGCCTCCGCCTCGTCGGGCCGGTTCTTGCACAGAATCTCCCAACTGCCGCGCTGGCAGACCTCATCCTTCTGGTTCAGCACCTCCATCCTGAAGGTGACCACGCCCCCGCCCAGCCGACGCATCGGCTTCTTCTCGCGCACAGTCGCCCGCAGTCGCACCGTATCCCCGATCAGAACAGGCCGGCGGAATTGCCATTCCAGCTTCATGAAGGCCTCGACCGTGCCCTCCATGAAGCCCATCCGCACCGCCAGCCCGCTCGCGATACTCAGCACCAGCAGCCCGTGCGCCACCCGCTGGCCGAACATCTGCGCCTCGCTGTAATGCGCGTCCGTATGAATCCGGTTCCAGTCGCCCGACAGCGCCGCAAAATTGACGATGTCCGCCTCTGTCACCGTGCGGCCCACACTCTCGCAGCCGTCCCCCTCCGCAAACTCCTCAAAATAAAGCCCCATCGGGGGCTGCATCGCTCGCGTACCCATATCCCCGCCTCACTACTCAGAACTTCCCAATCTTCCGTAAATTCCGTAAGACCAGCAGTCACCAAAAACGAACAGCTAACCACCAACCACTGCCGTTCTGACCACTGACCACTGACCACTGACCACTGACCACTGACCACTGACCACTGACCACTGACCACTGATCACTGACCACCGCAGTTACACCTTTACCAGCATCTTGCCCAGATTCTCGCCATGAAAGAGACCGATAAACGCCTCCGGCGTCTTCTCGATCCCCTCGTGGACTGTCTCCTCCCATTTCAGCTTCCCATCCCGCATCCAGCCGGACACATCGCGCACAAAGTCGTCGCGGCGTTCTGGATGGTCCGACACGATAAAGCCCTGCATCTTCAACCGGCGCCCGATGATCAGCGCCAGGTTGGCCGGGCCCGGCTCCGCAGCCGTGGCGTTGTACATGCTGATCATCCCGCACACAACGATGCGGCCGAAGTCATTCATATACTGGATCGCCGCCTCCAGATGCGCGCCCCCGACATTCTCGAAATACACGTCGATGCCGTCCGGACACGCCCTCTTCAGCGCCCGCCGCAGATTGCTCGTCTCCTTGTAATTGATCGCCGCGTCCACGCCTGCAACCTCCTCCAGCCAGCGCGTCTTGGCCGCCGAACCGGCCGAACCCACCACGCGGCAGCCCTTGAGCTTCGCGATCTGGCACACCTCCGAACCGACCGCGCCGGCCGCGCCCGAAACAAAAACCGTCTCGCCCTCCTTCGGCGCCCCGATGTCCAGCAGCCCGACATACGCCGTCATCCCCGGCATCCCCAGCACGCCCAGGTAGCTCTGCAGCGGCGCCAGCGACGGGTCCACCTTGGTCAAATGGCGCGCCTCAGCCAGCGCGTACTCCCGCCAGCCGTGCATATGCAGCACGAAATCACCCTCCGCGAACTGATCGCTCGTCGAGCTGACGACCTCGCCGACCGCGCCGCCGGTGAGCGGCTCATCCAGCCCGAACGGAGGCGTATAGCTGCGCGTGTCCCGCATCCGCCCGCGCATATAGGGGTCCACCGAAAGATAACGGTTGCGCACCAGCACCTTGCCCGGCTCGCTAGGCTCCGGCACGTCGACGCTGACGAGCGCAAAGTTGTCTGCGGTCGGCAACCCGTGCGGACGGCTGCGCAGATGGATTTCACGGCTGGTAACAGAAGTCATTTGGTCGCCTCGAAGTTTGATGGCCCGCCGGCCCGGTAACGAAAAGAAGATTCGCCCATTTTCCTCCATTGCCCAAAATGCGCAAAATCCAGCGCGCAGCACAACGCCGCACCAGAACGCCTCCCTCACCCCTTGCCCCTGTATCCTGCCGTTCAGGGGCCTCCCCCAACCCCCGCCCTTCAACCTGGTAGCCATGCCATGTGTCGGCGGCCCCTCCGCGCCCCGCCCTCCTCGCGCCCCGCCTCCGTCGCAATCCAACCAGACGCCGCCAGCCGCCAACTCTCTGATCAAGGGGGCGGGGCAGTGCCAGGACCAGGTCATCCAGCGACGATCGCCTTACCCCCCTCGCGACGTGAACCCTCCCCGCCGGCACAGCCCCCTCACTGACCACTGCCCACCGGCGCATTCCCACCCCGCCCCCCAGTGGCCGCCCTTTGGTGTCCACTTCTCCCGTCACCACCTGTAGGGGCGCCCCTTGTGGGCGCCCTTGCCCCTCCGCACCAAAACCCTCCTCCAATCAAAGACGCCAACACCTCCCTCGCGCCCTTCCGCCGCAGTTCCTCTGCCCTTCCGCCGCAGTTCCCCTGCCCCCCCCGCCGCACACCAGGGCAATCGCATCTAAATCTGTAGGCCGATTCAGTTGAAATTGTGGCCAGAAGAAAGCGAGAATAAGTGGAAATCACCCTGCGCTTACTGAATATCGACGGGAAGACGCCGCGGATCAGGCCCTCAGTCGGCGAGA
>JAJDZJ010000144.1 GCA_022824685.1 Caldilineaceae bacterium | reverse complement strand
GATATGGGATAGGACATCGCCAGGATGCCGATGGTGAACCACAGCCAGTTGAGCGCAGCGCCGTAAACGATGAGCGTAACCGCGGCGCCGACGGCAAAGGCGGCCACGGAGAGAACGACGACCTTGACCGACAGATACTCCCAGGTGCGCAGCGGCGTTACGACCAGGCCCTCCAGAACCCGATCCCCCTTTTCCAGATAGTAGATTCCGGGCATGAAGAAAAAGCCGAAGACGCCCAGATCGATGAAATGGATGGAAACGAGCACGGGCTCGATACCGGCATCGGGAAGCCAGATGAGGATCAGCGCCCACATGGCGGCGACTGCGGCCGCAGCGTAGAAGATCCCCAGGCGAAACTGAATGGTGGCTTCCCAGCGCAGAAGGGTGAGCAGGCGGCTCACGTGAGGGTCCTCCCTGTCGTCTCAATGAAGATGTCCTCAAGGGTTGCTTCCTGCGTGTGGATCGTTTCGATGGGGTTGTTGCGCAGGACCTCAAGGAACTCGCTGTTATCGCCCAGGCCGTCCAGTGGAAATTCGGCCTGCTGCGCGGGAGAGGAGAGCCCGTCCCGGTGGAATTCGACCTTCACGCGACGCTCTCCATGCTGGAGGCGGAGGTTGCGGGGGGAATCGATGAGCGTAATCTTTCCGTCAATGATGAAGGCGACCCGGTCGCAAATCTGGTCGGCGACGGTCATGTCGTGGGCGGTCAGGAAGATGGTGCGGCCGGCCTCCCTCTGGGCGCGTATGATCTCTTTTATCTTCTGGCCGTTGACGGGGTCGAGGCCGGTGGTTGGCTCGTCCAGGAAGAGCAGGTCCGGCTTATGGAGCAGGGCGCGCACGAAGTTGAGGCGCATCTGCATGCCCTTGGAGAACTGGCTGAGGCGGGTATCGGCGTCTTCTTCGAGACCGACCATTTCCAGCAGGTTTGCCGGGTCATGGGTCTCACCACTGTAAAGCGAACGAAAGAGGGCGAGGTTTTCAGTGGCGGTCAGCTTCTGGTAGTGATTGGGCAGCTCGAAGGCAACGCCGACCTGCTCGTAATAGCTGTCGTCCCATTCGTTCAGGGGCTTGCCCAGGACCGTGACGTGGCCCTGGAAGCCGCGCAGCAGGCGGATCAGCACCTTCTGGGTTGTGCTCTTGCCGGCGCCGCTGGGGCCCAGAAAACCGAAGATTTCGCCTTTCTCAATCGTGAAGTCGATCCCGCGTACGGCTTCGGTCCCGCCGGGATAGGTATAAGAGAGGTTTTCGACGGAGAGCATCCATCTGCTCCTTGGTCAGAAGGTTGGGAAGAGGGCTCTAGGTCTCGGAACGGCTGTCCCGGCTATTTCGCTCGGGCTGAAGTTGGGACGACCTGTGGGCCCGCCAGTGGTCCAGAATCAGGGGAAACTCCCGTTCCATAAAGACGTAGTAATCGCGCATCTCTTCCAGCCGTTGGCGGCGGGCGGGGGAGGCTCCGTCGAGAAGATCGAGACCCCTTTCGGACAGACGCCGCAGCTCGGTAAACTGTCTTTTCGCCTTCTCCTCCATGATGTGAGACCAGGAATCGGGCAAGACGCGGAAGTGATCGCGTCGCTGGCCTGGCAAGCTCAGGCGCTCGATGAGCCCCATCTGGATGAGCATTCGCGTGCCGGTGCTGATGGAGGATTTGCTGGCCTGCAGGGCGTCGGTCAGCTCGTGCATCGTCTGATGCGGGGGATCACAGATGAGGAGCCAGCTCAGGATGCGGCCGGCCATGCGGGGCAGGCCGGCCTCCTCCCAGTATAGCCCGAAACTCTCGACATATTCGTGCATTTTTTTCATCGGCAGAGCAATTTCATTGGCTGGTCGTGACGGGCATTCAGGATTCCATGGCCAGTTGTTGTTGTTGGCGCCCGATGACGCTGCTGAGAATGACCAGGAGCGCGGCGATGATGACGGCCAGCACGGCGACGTCGAGCAGGATTTCGGCGAAGCCGGCCCCGTTCTGGCTGACTTCAAGCAGGGGATTCATCAGGTAGTAGGTGGGGAAGATGCGACCTATCCACTCGGGTACCTGCGGGAAGATCTTGAGGATGCCGGGCGCGTATAGAAGGATGCCCACCGCCTTGACGATGCCCATGAAGGTATCCATGTCCTTGGAGACGGAACCAAGGATGACACCGAAGACGGAGGACATCAGACCGCCAAGAGCAATCACTAGCAGAAGGAGGGCAAGCTCACCGGCAAAGGCGCGGTTGAGCAGGAGAATGATCACAGCCATGATGCCGCTGAGGATGAGGCCCATGAGTGTTTTGGAGAGATAGACATCCATCAGAGAGGTCGGGGTCGTGGTCAGGGCGACGAGCGTCCGTTTCTCCCGTTCTTCGATCAGGGATGCCGCAGGGATCCACATCCCGCCCAGCACAATGGCCATGATCAGAAAAAGGGGCAAGAGGCGCTGCGACCAGGTCAGCGTATTGGCGTTGCCAATCTGGTTGGATACGACGCTGACGGGCAGCTGATCAAAGCCCTCTCCGCCGCCTTCAACCAGTGTGCGCCCAAGCGTCGATTCCAAGAGAAGCAGGTTGCGAACGCCCGCTTCTCCCCAGCGATAGACGGTAAAGTTGACCTCTTCGGTTCCGCTTTCCAAGGCCTCGATGAAGCCGGCGGGCAGGCTCATCCCAGCCTCTTCGGTACCGCGTTCGACCGCGTTTCGGAGCGCCGCGTCGGAGCTGTACAGGGTTGTGTTGATACTGGGATGATCGAGCAGTTTCTGGGTGAACCGTTCGCCGCCGCCGGCGTCGTAGATTCCGAGGCGCGGGGTCTGCGCGAACAGGTCCCCGAACACGAGCGCGACCAGCAGAGTGATGATGACCGGCATCACCAGCACATAGATGGTCATGAAGTTGGTTGCGCCGAGGCGCACTTCCTTGCCCATCAGAATCCAGATGCGTTGAATGTCCATTAGAAGCGACTCCTTGTTACGGCCGTCCCGATTGCGAGCGTGCCCGCGCCAACCGCAAGCAGCAAGGCAAGATTGCGGCCCAAGTCGGCCCAACCCGCGCCGAAGTTGAGGATACGGTGCAGGGAATCCACAAAGTAGTAGGAAGGGATGATCTTCATCCAACCGGTTGCGAGACCGGGCAGCAGGACCGACAGACCCGGGATCATCATGAGAATAAGCGCGATAACGGCCCAGGCCAGCACCGAAGTATTGTTCCTGGAAATCGCGGCGACGAAGAAACCCATGCCGACCATGAGGAAGCTGCCGAGCAGCATGGTTGTCAGGAGCAGCAGCGGCGCCCTGCCGAGGATGCCAGTGACGATACCCAGGATGAGCAGCTGGCCGAAAGCGAGAATCATGCCCATAAGCGCCTTGCCGGCGAAGAATTCATGGAGACGCAAGGGGCCTGTGATGAGGGCGCGGGCGGTGCCATTTTCAATATCCCGAGTCAGAAGCGTCGCCAGGCCGAATATCTCCATCAGCACGGTCGCCATCAGAATCAGGGGCAGGATTCGATCGCGGAAGGAAAGGGGCGCGCCGGTCATATCATTGCCGAGTACGACTTCGGTGTCGTTGAAACGCTGAAAGTTGGCAAGCACATCGGGATTTGCGGCGTTGGCGATGAGGACCAGGACATCATGGAAGATCTGCTTGGCTTCGGCGGGAACGCCGGGCGCATAGTAGGCGTTCAGTTCCAGTTCCTCGCCGCGGGCGATCGCCTCCGTCACCCCTGAAGGGAAGGAGAGGCCGACGAAGTAGTCACCGGATTCTTCGATGGCGGTCAGCATTTCGGCCTCGGTATCGAATAGAGTATAGTCGCCGGGCTCTTCCGTCAGGCTTTGAAAGAGGGGCATGGATTCCCCATCTTCGATGTAAAAGGCAACGCCAAGGCTCTCGTTCACCTGGTTGGGGATGAGGAAGTAGATTGCGAGATAGAATACGACTCCTATCGCGGTGACGATGGCGAAGAAGCGGTTACGGAAGAAAAGTTTGATATCGTTGACAATAAGCGTGCCGATCATCCCTGCAACCCCCTTCCGGTGATGTCAAAGAAGATATCTTCCAGCGTCGCCTCTTCACTGTGAACGGTGAGGATGCGCTCGTTCTTGAACAGGTCGAAGACATCCTGCGCGGTCTGGTCCAGGTCGAGCGACAGTTCGCGCGCCTCTGTGCCGCCGTCGGGCAGCTCGATTTCCACTTTGAGCGCGCGCATGCCGAAGCTCAGTTTGAGACGGGCCGGCGTGTCGAGCGCCACGATTTTGCCCTGGTTGAGGAAGGCGACGCGGTCGGACAGTTTGTCGGCCTCGACCATATCGTGCGTGGTCAGGAAGACGGTCGTTCCATTTTGGGTGGCCGCGCGGATCAGGGCGTGGATGGTCTCGGTGGAGACGGGGTCGAGGCCGTCGGTCGGCTCGTCGAGGAAGAGCATTTTGGGGTCGCTGACGAGGGCGCGCGCCATCATGAGACGCTGCTTCATGCCCTTGGAGTAGCTGGCGACATGCTCCTTTTCGCGGCCGCCGAGGCCGACCTTTTCGAGCAGGCCCATTGCATCGAAATTGGGCACTTTGTAGAGCTTGGCGAAAAGGTCGAGGTTTTCGACGGCGCTCATCTGCTCGTAGAGGTTGGTGGTTTCGAAGGCGATGCCGATCTCCTGTTGCACCCGTTTGCGCTCCTTGACGATGTCCATGCCCAGGAGCGAAGCCGACCCTTTCTGGGGCGTCAGCTGTCCGGTCAGCATTTTAACAACGGTAGACTTGCCGGCGCCGTTAGGGCCAAGGAATCCGATCACCTCGCCTTCTGCCACATCAAAGGAGATGCCGTCGACGGCCAGGGTGTCGCCGTAGCTGTAATGGAGATCATTTACTGAGATCGCGGGTTGTGCCATGCTGTTGCTCCTTCGAACGGGATGCAAGCGCCGGCGGGGAATCTATCCCTGAAACCGGTGGAGCGGAAGAGAGAAGGATGTACTTTGACAGCCTAGCATGTTCCGTTTGTTCAGTCAATACCGAACAAACGGAACAACCTGACAGCTGCCTGACATTTGGCGGACGACAGGAGCGCGATAAGCGTTGGCCAATCCGGTGAGGGGCGGAACCCGGTCTTTGCGCAGCTGTGCGAGTTGCCCTGTCTCAGACGCGCACATAGTCGGGATCGAGCAGCGCGAGCAAGCCCAGGAGACCCATGTTGGCGAAGAGGAGAGGCGCCAAGGGAGGCGCGGTTTGGGCGAGAAATTCTGGTTTTGCGCGCGATGGCGTATACTCCTTTGATGGGCCGCGGCCTTGGGCGCCGGGCCCGGTCAAGAGACTAACGAGCTCCAAAGAGAGGCGATAGAGGAGAGGGACGAGGAGAACGAACAGCTATGGAGACTTTGACGCTCAATGACGGTGGACGTCTTCCCGTGCTCGGGTTGGGAACATGGCAAATGGGGGGCGGCCGCAGCCGCGACTTTTCGCGGGATGACGAGATGGTCGCCATAATCCGGGACGCGATCGCGATGGGGTATACGCACATCGACACGGCGGAGATGTACGGGGTCGGTCACTGCGAGGAGCTGGTGGGGCGGGCAATGCAGGAGTTCGCGCGTGAGGAGATTTTCCTGACGACGAAGGTCTTGGCGGACAATCTGCGCTACGACGATCTGCTGCGGGCGCTGGACCGCAGCCTGGTACATTTGCAGACGGAATATGCCGACATGTACCTCATTCACTGGCCCAATCCGAACGTGCCGCTGGAGGAGACGTTCAGGGCGCTGAACCGGGTGGCGGCGGATGGAAGGGTGAAGCGGATCGGCGTGAGCAACTTTGATGTTGCGCTGTTGCGGGAGGCGGAGACATTGTGCGATACGCCGGTAGTGACGAACCAGGTGCGCTACAATCTTTACTCGCGCGAGCCTGAAGAGAACGGGCTGTTGCGCTACTGCCAGGAGAACAATGTCGCGCTGACCGCGTATTGTCCGTTGAAGGATGGCGTGATGCAGGACGAGACGGTACAGGCGGTGGCGCGGAAGCACGGCGCGTCGGCGGCGCAGGTTGCCATTCGCTGGCTGACGCGGCAACCGCAGGTAGTGACGATTCCGATGTCGACGAACCGTGATCATTTGCGGCAGAATGTCGAGGCGCTGACACTGGCGCTGGACGACGAGGACGTGCGGCGGTTGAACGCGGTTTCGAATTAGCGCGCGGCTTGCGGGCCGCCCGGATGGAATGGACAGGAGAACCTATGCTTCCGAATGAATCGATTCGCCGGGTGTTGGAGGCCGGGCTGGCGAAGGGCGCCGACCTGGCAGAAGTCTATCTGGAAAACAAGGAGAGTCTTTCGCTGACGCTGGACGAGGGCCGCCTGGAAAAGGCGACGCAGGGCAACGATGTCGGGGGCGGCGTGCGGGTCTTCTATGGAAACAACGCGGCCTATGCCTACACCGACGATCTGACGGAGGCGTCGCTGATCGAGGCAGCCGGCGTTGCCGCGGCCGCGGGCCAGAACGCGAACAATGCGCAGGTGTGCGCCGATCTGACAAAGGGAGAGAGTCCGGTCGTTTCCCGGATCGAGCGCCCATTCGAAGAGATGTCAACACAGGAGAAGGCCGGCATTTTGCGGCAGATGGATGACGTCACACGGCAGCGCAGCCCGCTTATTGTCAGCGTGCAGTGCGGCTATACGGAGACGCGGCGCAGGGTCTGGGTCTACAACTCCGACGGTGTGTGGGCGGAGGATGACCGTTCCTTCCTCGAGTTTCAGGGACAGGTGGCGGCGCAGAAGGGAGACGTACGCCAGTCCAGCGGCGCCGGGGTCGGCGGACAGGTCGGGCTGGAGTTTTTTGACGACCGCGACCCGGTGAAGATGATGCCGGAGGCGGCTGACACAGCGCTGCTGATGTTGGACGCGCGGCCGGCGCCGGCCGGCGAGATGCCGGTCGTGATCACGAACGGCTGGGGAGGCGTTCTTTTCCACGAGGCCTGCGGCCACTGTATGGAGGCGGACTTTATCACGAAGGGGGCATCGGCCTACACGGGGCTGGTGGGCGAGAAGGTGGGGCCGGACTTCCTGACCGCGTACGACGACGGCACGATTCCGGGCCGGCGGGGGACGATGCGCTTCGATGACGAGGGCGCGGCGACGAACCGGACTGTGCTGATCGAGAACGGCATTCTGAAAGAGTACATGTGGGACCTGACGGAGGCGCGGCGGGCAGGCCGCGAGTCGACAGGCAACGGGCGGCGGCAGTCCTTCCGCCACATGCCGATGCCGCGCATGACGAACACCTACATTGACGCGGGCCCGCACGACCCGGAGGAGATCATCGGCTCGGTGAAGAGGGGGCTATACGCCAAAAGGCTGGGCGGCGGCCAGGTGGAGATCGGCCGCGGCGATTACGTCTTCACGGTGACGGAAGGCTGGCTGATCGAGGACGGCAAGCTGACGGCGCCGGTGCGCGGCGCGACGCTGGTCGGCAACGGACCGGAAACGCTGCGCCTGATCGACATGATCGGAACCGATATGTCGCTGGATCCGGGGCGGGGCATGTGCGGAAAAGGACAGTGGGCGCGGGTAAGCGTCGGCCAGCCCACGGTGCGCGTGCCGAAGCTGACGGTTGGCGGCACGGAATGAAAAGGCAGTGGTCAGGAGTCAGTGGCCAGTGGCCAGATTGTTGAGACATCAGTTTCTCCTGCGCCTTTGGCAGCGGGAATAGGAGCATAAACGTGGACTATCTTGAGTTTGCGCAGGACGTGGTTTCGCGGGCGGTCGAACGGGGCGTAGAGGCGGAAGCCTATGTCAATGTGGGACAGAATACGTCAGTCAATGTAGACCGAGGCGAGGTCGAGAGGCTGTCGCAGGCGGGCTCGAAGGGTCTGGGCGTGCGGGTGGTCCGGGACGGGCGAATGGGCTATGCCTACACCTCCGATTTTGGGACGGAAAGCGTCGAAAAGACGATCGAGGCGGCGGTCACGCTGGCCGAGGTCGCGGACGGCGATGAGCACCGAACGCTGCCGGCGCCGCAGCCGGTCCCGGAGGATGATCTGGATGTCTATGATCCGGCGATCGTAGATCTGCCGATCAGGCGCAAGGTTGAGATGGCGAGACGGATTGAGAAGGCCGCTCTGCGCTACGACGAGCGCGTTGTGTTGACCAATCGCTGCACGCTGCTCAGCCAGTACGGGACGGTGGCGGTCGCCAACTCCAAGGGGATCGCCGGCAGCTACGACAAGAGCTTCATTGGCGGCTTTGTGATGGCGATGGCTGCGGACGAGAATGACCGGTCAGTGGCGTTTGGGTTTGACTTTGGCTCGCGGCTGGCCGACTTTAAGCCGACGGCGATCGGGAAGGATGCAGCGCGCAAGGCGGTGGGGATGTTGGGGGGCAGGCCGGTGCCGACGCAGCGGGCATCTGTGGTCTATTCGCCGATGGCGGCGACGAGCGTGCTGGGCGCGCTCTCGCGGGCGCTGGGCGCCGACGCGATGCAGCGCAATCGGTCCTTCCTGGAGGGCAAGATCGGCCAGACGGTGGCAGCGGATATGGTCACCGTGCTCGACAACGGGCGCTTGCCGGGCGGAATCGCGACGCGGCCGTTTGACGATGAGGGTGTCCCGACGGCCGCAACGCGGCTGATCGACGAGGGCGTCCTGCAGACCGCGCTGCATGACCATTACACGGCAACCCGCGACGGGACGGCCAGCTCGACTGGCAACGCCAACCGCCGCTCCCACGCAGCGATGCCGGCGCTGGACGCGAGCAATTTCTACTTCCAGCCGGGGCAGGAGGCGCCGGAGGAGGTGATCGGCGGGGTGGAGCAGGGGCTATACGTGGAGAGCGTGATGAACACGTCGAGCATCAACCCGGTCAGCGGCGACTATTCGATTTCGGCGAAGGGCTTTTGGATCGAGAACGGCGAGTTGAGCCATCCTGTAAACGAGGTGACAATTGCGTTGCCGCTGCAGGAGCTGCTCCGCAATGTCAAGGCGGTCGGCAACGATCTGACGTTTGTGCCAATGATGGGCGCGCTGGGGTCGCCGACGATCCGGGTGGACGGAGTGATGATTGGCGGCCTGACCGCGGAGGCACAATAGGAGTAGGGGGCTTACGACCCCCCCCGCGCCTCGCACACAACCACCCACTTGCCATTGCCGTCCTGACCACTGCTGTTCTGACCCCTTGAGGGCGCCCTCCCCGCCGCTCCACCGTATGTCCGCCCCGCGGCATATGCTCGACCCGTCGTTCCTCTGCACGCCGCCCCGCCACCAGCTGACTACTGGAGCCTTATGCTAGGGTCCGTTGACATTTCGTTTGAGCCAGATGAGTGTAGATGCAAAATGTAAGAAAGCTATGCAATGTCGTGCGAGCTTTTCGTAGCGAGCGAAGATGCGCCGGCGCCACTTGATTTTGTTGATGAAACGTTCGACCTAGTTGCGCCCTTTGTGCCCCCGCTGACCACCGCGCGGCCGTTGCCCAGAGCGGCGCAGACTCTTGCGCCTGCCCTTCTTCAGACCATCGCTGCTCGGCGGCTTGCCGCTGTTGTGACTGTCTTTCGCCAACTGATCCTGCAACTGCTGAATCAACCCCTGTTGGGTCGTCAACTGCTGCTGCATAACCAGGATTACACCGATCAGGCTCTCCTGATCCAATTGCTCTAACTGCTCACGGGTCAGCTGTTCCAATTTGTTCATGACTCTTACTCTACATCATCCAAGAGCAAACGCACATTCGCTCTCTTACGTTACATAGGCTTAATAGGGCCTTATGCTAGTTAGCGTTTGAAAAAAGTCCCCTGGTGAGATAACTTTGGAAGTCTCGAACAACCAAGGTAGCTCACCAGGAGGACCAATCGAATGATAGCCCACTTTGACGACTTCTGTCTATGGGTGTATGTGCTCGTTGACGACATGTACAAGGAACTCGAAGGACATTTGAGAAGACCCGGGCCGAAGCCTGCATGTAGCGACAGTGAATTGATTGCGATCAGTCTCATCGGCGAGTGCCTAAGATGGGATGTGGAAACAGAGTTGCTCAGTCATATGCAGGCACATCGGGATAAGTTTCCGATCATACCAGAGCAGAGCCGCTTCAATCGGCGGCGACGGAACTTGATGGGGACCATCAACGAGATGCGACGCATGATGTTGGCCAGGACGGAGCTTTACTATGATGAGCATTGTGTCGTCGATAGCCTGCCCGTCCCTGTGGTTAAATTCCATCTGGCGCCGCAATCGCGCATTAGATGGTCCGATTGGGGAGCAGATTATGGGCCGGTTCCCTCCAAGAAGGAGATGATCTTCGGT
>JAJDZJ010000035.1 GCA_022824685.1 Caldilineaceae bacterium | reverse complement strand
TCTGGTTGCATCGTGTCAATCGATGCGATCGGCTGTCAGAAAACAATTGCGCATCAGATTACAGAGAACGGCGCTGACTACGTTCTTGCGCTCAAAAAGAATCAACCGCAGTTGCATGAAGCTGTCGAGACCATGTTCACTCTGGAGAAAGAGAGTGAATTTGCCGATGTTGACCACGACTTCCACCAGACGATAGAAAAAGACCACGGTCGCATCGAAACCAGGCGCTGTTGGGTTATCTCTGACCCTGATTTCCTCGCCTACATGGACTCGGACCAAGAGTGGTCACAACTGCAGAGCCTCGTCATGGTCGAAGCCAAACGACAACTGCCAGAAGGCACTTCGTTTGCTACTCGATACTTCATCTCCAGCTTGCCTCCCGACGCCAAATTGCTCTTGCATTTCACCCGCAGCCACTGGAGCATCGAGAATTCAGTCCACTGGGTCCTGGATGTCGCCTTTCGCGA
The DNA here is from genome assembly GCA_022824685.1 of Caldilineaceae bacterium. Classification (GTDB taxonomy): domain Bacteria; phylum Chloroflexota; class Anaerolineae; order Caldilineales; family Caldilineaceae; genus Bin5. The sequence continues at coordinate 33,918 of JAJDZJ010000035.1, read as the reverse complement.
GGACGACAGTCGCATCCGTCAGGGCCATGCACAGCGAAACTTGGCCATCTTACGCAAACTGGCCCTGAACCTCCTACGCAAAGAGAAAAGCGCCAAAGTCGGTATTGCCGCCAAACGGAAACGAGCTGGTTGGAAAACTGACTATCTGCTGAAAGTTCTCTCCCAATAAGATGCGATTGCCCTGTATACCGATCTGCCAATAGGGCAGGACATCGGCTTCATCTTCTTCAGCTTCAGGCTGAAGCGAGCGGGTTGCAGGTCAACTGCTCTCGACGGGCCGAACAGTCTGCGCTGGAGCGGAGCATACGGACCGGGGGGCTCGCGCTGACAGTTGGCAGAGTGATGGCTGCGGTCAGCATAATCGGTTCAATCCAAGCGAATGTTGCCTTTCCTCACTCCAGCGTAACGATTCCAAGCGGCGTCTCTAGCCTGGCCCGCATTGCCGGCGCCGGGCCAGCGGTCACCAGAATGTCGATGTGCAGTGCCGACAGCATAGGCTGGACCTCAGCGGGACGCGGATGAATCAGGGAGAGTTCAAGCAGGCGCACACCCTGCGCGGAAGTCGAGGCCGGGTGCGGCGTGTCCTCTCCCCACTCGATCAAGAAGGGTACGATGCCGTCGCCGGGAGGCGGCCACCCTTCGCGAGTTTCAGGCCGTTTGGTGGTGCGCCAGCGCAGTGCCACCCCGTCCGGACGCACTCGCCCTCCTTGCTGAATTTCACCAGGATCGTAGCCTGCTGCCTGGGAAGCGCTGGCCACCTCCTCCAGGGTAGGCGCCAGAACGGCCCAAGTCACCAATCTGGGCACCTTCAGCCAGTCCAAGCCAAAGGCCAGTGCGCTCTCGGCCTCCTGGTTGAACTGTGAAGGGTCAGGCGATATAACTTCCAGATAGCAGGCGTTGCCCAGCGCCAGCAGGGCATTGTGCGTACCGTTTGGGTGTCTGCCGCCGGCCGAGGGGCGTATGCCGAGCCGCTCGGCCAGGTCATCTACCGCATCGTCCAGCACGGGCGCGGCATATACGAGGTGATCTGGTGAAAGAGCCATAGATGTCCTTACAAACTGCCTCCGGGTATCCTGTCCGCCTACTGTGATATATAATGCTCAGAATCGCGAGGTGAAAGAACTGGAATGCAATGCGCTCTTCACGAAGCAATTTGCGCAGAATTGTAGCTTACCACCTCATTCGGCCAAAATGAAGGAAACACTGAACGGGAGATCCGATGAACGCCCAACTGCAGAAACCGACCGACATCGAGACCTTTCTCTTTGACCTGAGAGGGTATTTGCGCCTGGAGGGCGCTCTTACAGCCAAAGAGGTCGCAGCCTGCAATGCCGAGATCGACGCGATTCTGCCACTGGCGGTGGGTGAGTGGGCAGGATACGTGCACGGCCACCAGTACGGCTCTGCCGACGGACTCAACCTGCAGCAAATCTATGAAGCCGGCCCCGGGTTTGAGAATCTGATTGATCATCCAGCATGGTACGAGAAGGTCAAATTCTTTGTCGGCGGCGAAGGTTCGTTCGACTTTCACCATGGCCCCCTGTTTATCGACGAAAACTTTGCCAACCTCCGCGGACCCGGTGAAGCGATCGGCATCCACTCCGGCGGGCATCATGTCAGCAAACGCAATCAGTTCCGGTTCCATAACGGGCACTTCATGAGCGGCCAGGTCAATGTCCTGGTGGCGCTCACCGAAATCGGACCCGGCGATGGCGGAACGATGGTGATCCCTGGCAGCCACAAGTCCAACTTTCCGCCCCCTGAGTATGATGAACACAGCATCGGTCTGGGCGGGTCGGCAGACGCTGTCCTGGGGGCCGAGGAAATTTACATGGAAGCGGGCGACGCGCTGATCTTCGTGGATACGATCTGCCACGGATCTGCCCGGCGTACCGTCGAGGGCGACCGCCGCGTCGTCGTCTACCGCTACGGACCCTCCTGGGGGATTTTCCGGTTCGGCTACCGGCCGTCCCCTGAGCTGCTGGAAAGGCTTTCGCCGGCGCGGCGCGAAATCGTCTGGCCGCACGAGGTGATGGCGCGAGAACCGCAGAAACAGGCGCCCTGAACAGGCCTTATGATGGTCACCTCATGCGCGAGGGAACGGACCACATGTCCAGATTGGTTCCCAGCCCATCCTTAACGGACTCCGTCGCCGCGGAGAGTTGCTGCAGGACGTCATCGGATAGCGTCAGTTCGAGGGAAGGCAGGTTTCGCAGTACCTCGTCGGCGTTGCGGGCCCCGACCAGTAGTGAGGTGACGCCATCCTGCTGGCGCAGCCAGGCCAGGGCGATGGCCGCCATCGGCTCGGCCAGATCCGCCGCGATGCTTCGAATCCTGGCGACGGCCGCGAACAGCTCCTCTTCGAGTCCCGGTTCGCCGTGCTTAGAATGCTTCCGCTCGCTGGAATAATGTCGCGTGCGGGCTAGGCCCTCTGGCACCTCTTCTGCATTGGCATAACGGCCGGTCAGGAGGCCTTGGGCAAGGGGACTGTAGCAGATGATTCCGATTCCATTCTGCCGGCACAGCGGCAACACCGCCCTCTCAATGCCTCGCCAGGCCAGGCTGTAGGGCATCTGATTCGTCACGCATTGCCCCAGTGAGATCATTTCGGACAGGTCAATCTCGGCAAAGTTGCAGACACCGTAGGCCCGGATTTTCCCTTTCGCCTGCAACGCGTCCAGCGCGCCGACGGTCTCACTCAGGGGCACGTTCCAGTTGGGCCAGTGTATCTGATAGAGGTCGATATAGTCTGTCTGCAACGCCTGCAGACTGCGGTCGCAGGCGCTCTCTACGTCATCCGGTTTCAGGTTGACACCGCTTACCTTTGTGGCAACGACAGCCTCCTGCCGCCGGCCCTTGAGGCCGCGGCCCAACACTTCCTCGGAGCGGCCGTAGCCCTCGGCGGTGTCGAAGAACGTGATGCCCGAATCCAAGGCGGCATGAACCGCCGCGATCGAGTCGGCGTCCTCCTGACTGCCCCAGATTACGCCCCCGGCGAACGGCCAGCAGCCCAAAGCAATGGGCGAAACTCTGATGTCACCGCGTCGACCCAAGTCTCGATACTCCATCTGCCCTTCCTCCTGTCCAATGAATCCGCTGAACGTACGCTACCGCAGGGGCGGGGCTTTTGCAAGGCGGAATTCCGTGGTAGGCTCTAAAGAAAATTACAGAAACCAAGCGCTTCAGGGAAACAATATGACCAGCGTACGAGGCCAGGTATTCAAACTCTACTTCCGGCTGCGAAACAGCCGTCTTCCTCTTGACCGACCCATTCCGGACCAGCGGGAAACAATGGATCGCCGCGGCGCACGCCTTCTCCCCATGGCCAGCGGTATGGTTGCGGCCAAAGTCAACGCATTCGGCGTGCCGGCAGAATGGATCGACGCACAAAACACACGATCTGACAGGGCGTTTCTATATCTTCACGGAGGCGGCTACTTTATCGGCTCCTGTCAGTCGCACCGTGGATTCGTCTCCCAGATTGCCAGGGCATGCCGCAGCCGCCTGTTGCTGCCCGAATACCGCCTGGCCCCCGAATTCCCCTTCCCTGCCGGCCTGATGGACGCCCGCGCAACCTACAGATTCCTGTTGGCGCAAGGGTATCCCCCCGAGCGAATTACTGTCGGCGGCGAATCTTCCGGAGGGGGACTCACGCTCGCGCTGCTGCAAACTCTGCGGGACGAAGAAATGCCGATGCCGGCCGGCGCCGTCCTGCTTTCACCGTGGACCGATCTGCTGGGAACCGGTGACAGCGTGTCAAGCCGCGCAAAACAGGATCCATGGTTGCGCCCGGCAGGAATCAAGATCGTTGCCGATCGCTATCGCGGGAGCACGCCAACCAGTCATCCACTGGTTTCCCCGCTTTACGGAGACCTGCGGGAATTCCCTCCTCTGCTGATTCATGCCGGCGACGACGAGATTCTTCTCGACGATTCAACGCGTTTGGCCTCGAAGGCATCAGCTGCCGGTGTCGAGACGACGCTCAAGGTCTGGCCCGGCCTGTGGCACGCCTTCCACGCGTTCTATCCCTGGGTGCCGGAAGCGAGGCAGGCCCACCGCGAAATCGGGGAATGGGTCATGCTGAAGACGGGCGCAGTGGCGATGAAGGCGCAGGCAGAGGAGCTGGAGGCCAAGGATGATTCGATCAGCCGAAGTGCGCACCGACTCGGACGCGCGTCGTTGGGAGGCGCGCCTGAACCGGCAGTGGCCCCAGCGGGCGCAAGTGGCGGTGTGGCTTGTCAACCGGATCAAGCACAGCTCGGAGAGCTCGCCGCGAATCGTTGAACTCGCCTGCGGGGCAGGCTACCTGGCTGAATTCCTTCTGCGCCAACTTCCCCGCGCGCGCTTCTGCGGCTTCGATCTGTCGGCCCATCTTTTGGCCTGCGCCGCACGCAGGCTCCCAAGGAAGTCAAGGCAGCGGGCAGCCAGAGCGAGATATCCTTCCTGCAAGCCGACCTGGTTCACGACGACTGGACCCTCCAGCTTGATGAGATTGGCTGGCGAGGAAAGGTCGACGCCGTCCTTTCGATTCAGGCGCTGCATGATCTGGGAGGGCTGGCCGAGCAGCGGCTGGTATTGTCACAAGCGCGCGAACTCTTGAAGGCGGGGGGCGTTCTCGCCTACGGAGACCTGCTATTCGACGACCAGAACCCGCATTCGTCCCGATATAGTCACCTGGAGCACGAAGAAATGCTGCGCGGCTGCGGGTTTGGCCAAGCGGGGGCGCCGACCGCTGGCAAGGACCGTCCCGGTTCCTCTACAGATCGATATGCCTCGGCAAGTTTCGGCGGTTTCGGCTGTTTTGCTTGCTACAGATGAAAGTTGACCCGAACATGATTCGAAGCGTTGGAGGCAGCAGATCGAGTGCGCACTCCGTGCCTGAGAAGGTGCCAGGTTCCGGCCTTTGTCCATATTACGATACCGGAGAACATCTTAAGGCAAAGCACGCCGGGACGAAGATGGTCTCCGGACAGAAGTTTGAGTCGTGGGCGCTTGGCCTCGCGCCCTTGAAGGCCGGCGCGGTGATTTTGGATGCCGGCTGCGGTTGGGGCCGGTTCACGTGGCCGCTCATCGAAGAGTTCTCCGTGGATTCCACCGACGTCTACTGTGTTGACAGTTCTCTGGGTATGGCGCGTTCGGCCAGGAAGGAAGCGCATCGCCGCCGCCATCTCACCAAATTCGCGGCTGCAGACATTCAGTCTCTTCCTTTTCCAACGGGCCACTTTGATGGAGTCATGGCCAATCACGTTCTCTACCATCTGCCGGATATTGGCGCCGGCGTTAAGGAGCTGGCCCGCGTTGTAAACGAGAATGGCTGGCTGTTGGCGACGACTAATAGCGATAATATCAGGGTGCCCGTGCTTGAATTTCACTACAAGGCCCTCGACATTCTGGGCATAGACTATGTATCACAGAACGGTTCGCCTTTCTCCATGGAGAACGGCAAGCAGCTCCTCGAAGAAGGATTCGGGCAAGTTTACCTGGTTTATTTTGAGGACAGTACGCACTACAGCAGCGCGGATGAGTTTCTGGCAAGCTACAAAAAGATCGGACGCTATCACAATCTGCTGGCGCGTGGCGACGTCGAACCGCACATAAAACGCCAGTTGCCCGCCCTGGTACGTCAGCAGGCGCAGGACGAAATTGACAGCAAGGGTACACTGCAGGCGCCTGTACGGATGGGCGCCTTTGTATGCCGTGCGCCCAGGCTGTGACCGGGGGAAGACGACGTTGGGCATCGTTTGCCAGGGACCCAATACCATTTGGAGTCGTAGCAACATTCAGGAGCAAAAGTAATGTCAGCGCTAAACCCAGAGAGTGACGTGGCGCGGCTGATGGACAGACCGGCCGCGAATGGGACGGTGGAGTGGATCGGTCTGCGCGGGGAGCGCCGCGCCCCGCTGCAATCTGTTAAAGAGGCAGAAGCCGTGCCCGATTACGGCCTCGAAGGAGATCATTTTCACGGTCAAGGGGACGGCAAGCGTCAGGTGACCCTGATACAGGGTGAGCATCTCGACGCAGTAGGAGCGTTTCTGGATGGCCCGTCCGCGGATCCGTCTCTGGCACGTCGAAATGTCGTCGTGCGGGGCATCAACCTGTTCAGCCTGCAAGAAAGGCGCTTCCGCATTGGCAATGCGCTGCTGGAACACTCCGGCCCCTGTCATCCCTGCAGCCGTATGGAGGAGAACTTTGGCCCGGGCGGGTACAACGCGATGCGGGGCCACGGCGGCATTACGGCGCGAGTGCTGGAAGGGGGAACGATTCGCGTTGGCGATACAGTCGAAAAGCTGCTGCTGGGCGAGGAAGAAGAAGAGGGCAGCTAACCGCCTGCCTCAACAAGCGGAGCAAATACGGCCCGCAGGCTGTCTTCTTCGTCAGCAGGGTTCTGGTAGACCTTCGCTGTTGCAAGGCCGTTTCCTGTGACCCGGCTGAAGGCGCCAGGATCAGAAGCGAGTTCCCTCAGAACCGTTTCCAGCCTCAATCCGAGTTCGGGAACATTGCCGTTTTCGACGAGGATGCAGTTTTGAGACGGCCCGTCCGGCGCCATATACACGCTGCCGCCTACACCGCTGTAGCCTACGACGAGGCAGCCGCAAGCCATTGCCTCCAGGACAGATGTGTTCATGCCCTCTTGCATGTTGGTTGTCACGTAGACGGTCGCCTCGCGCAGATGGCGGGCATACTCGTCCTCGCACATTTCGCGTAGCGGTTGCCACTCGAAACCGGTGAATGGCTCGCCTTTGGCTGAGAGGACCTGGTGCAGCCAGGCGGCGGAACGCTCTTTGCGAGTCAAAAAGCAGATCTTGGGCCGTTTCGCTTCCTGCTGGTAGTAGTAGCGGGTTGGCGTTACATATTCATTGATTCGCGCCGCCTCGATGCCCATGCTCCAACGCACGTAATTCTGGATGAGCGGCGACTTTGTGATGACCCGTTTGATGCCGTAACTTGCCCAGGTTTCTCCAGGTGGGAGGTTCCAGTAGGTCGGCGACCAGCTCAATGCGATCACAACGCGCTCGCCGGAGAAGCTGGCCGTCTGTTTCATAACCTGGGCCATTACCTCCGGGATCACAAGAATGTCCCGCGGCGTGAACTGCGGCCGTTCCGAGAGCCAGAGCGTTGGCGCTTCGATACCGTGCCAGGCGACGTGAAAAGGCCGCTTCTGATGGACGATCCAGGCATCGAAGCCGATCTCGTTCAGTCTTGCCACATGGCGGTAGAGTGTCTTTATGCCGCCTGAAGGCTGGGGGAAGTCGGGACAGAAGTAGAGTATTCGTTCCATCGGATGAAGTGTCTCGTTTTGTCCTGTCGGCCAGGGCGGACGCCGGGGCAAATGCCTCTGCAAACAGGAAAGTCTAAGCGAAGGAGAGTACCGTGCCGTACCAAATCTTAACCGACTCGGCCCTGCCGCCGGAAATGGCCGAGATGGTGGCAGACACGTGCGAAGTCCATGTCTGGGACCTTACTGAGGACGACCCGATCCTGCCTTCGATCGAAGGGTTCCTGGTCTACGGGCATCCGATTGTTCCCGGCTCGCTGATGGACAAAATGTCAAGACTGCGATGCCTCAGCAATTTCGGCGTTGGCGTCGATCATATCGTCCTGGAAGACGCAAAGGCGCGCGGCCTGCCTGTCGGCTACACGCCCGGATTCGTGGACGGCGCGACCGCTGATATGGCTTTCGCACTGTTGATGGCGATCGGCCGCAACCTCGTTCAGGGCTGGCTGCACGCGCGCGGCCCGAATTACCTTGTCTACGACGGCAACATTCTGCATGGTCATGAGATCTACGGATCAACTCTTGGCATTGTGGGGATGGGCCGGGTGGGCCGGGTCGTCGCCCTCCGTGCGAGCGGTTTCGACATGAAAGTCCTCTACCACAATCGCAATCCCAGCCCGCAAGCGGAAGAGCTGAACGCCTCCTACCGCTCGCTGGAAAAACTGCTGGAGGAGGCGGATTTCGTCGTGCTCAGTGTGCCTATGTCGCCCGAAACCAGACACATTATCAGCGCGCCGGAACTGGCGCGAATGAAGGAGAGCGCCTTTCTTATCAACGTAGCGCGCGGCGGCGTCGTGGACCACGGGGCGCTGCTCGACGCTCTGCAGCGCAATCAGATCGCCGGCGCGGCCATGGACGTCACCGAACCGGAACCGCTGCCGCGTGATCATCCCCTGCTGCGCCAGGAGAACTGCATCATCCTTCCTCATCTTGGCAGCGCGACGAGCCAGACCCGATTTCAAATGGCGCGCCGAACAGTGGACAATCTGCTCGCAGGTCTTCGGGGCGAGGAGATGCTGAGCCGGGCGGCGTGACTCGCGGACGCCCTGACCGGCGCAGCTACGGGCCCGCGCGCGCAGCCGCTTGACCTACTCCTCGCCTTGCGGCGGTTGCAGCAGTTCCGGGGGCGCGTTGGGGGCCGCATTCAAGGTGAGGAGAAATGCGATGAGCGCCGCGCTCTGCTCCTCCGAAAATGCCAGCGGCACCAGGTCGGAATGGCCGGGGAACGCGGGCGGCGCGTGGTTGTAGTGGCGGATGACCGCCTCCAGATCGGGGAAGATGCCGTTGTGCATGTAGGGGGCGGTTTCGGCCACATTGCGCAGGCCGGGAACCTTGAACGCGCCCACCAGCTCCTCCCCTTCAAGTTTGATGAAACGAAGTTCCACGCACTCCTCTTCCTTTGCGTCACTGTAGTCGCCCAGACAGTTGAAGATGTCCTCGACGACCTGCTGTGTACCCAGGGACCGGCCCTGGTCGAAGTTGCTGCCCTCCGGCAATGGAAGCCCGATATTGTGGAACGTCCCGTTTGTCAGCAGCGGCCCGTTGTGGCAATCGGTGCACTGACCGTCGCCGAAGAAGAGCCGCAGCCCGGCCGCCTCCTCCTCGGAAAACAGCTCTGCCATGCGAGTCTGATCATTGACAAGCGCTGCAGCGGCGTAATCGTCAAATCGGCTGCGGCCAGGCATAATCCTGCGTGAGTAGGCGGCGATGCTCTTGCCGATATTGGCGAAGACGCGGTTGACCGTCTGCCGGTCTGACGCCGTCATCCCATCCCAGGCCGCCCGGGCCGCTTCGTCTTCTATGGGCGCGGCATGAGCGGGAAAGCGGCTCTCGTCGCTGACGTCGGGCGCGGTTCCGAAAAGCGTTTCATACTGGCTACGGTATGCCTCCAGCACATAGCGTGCGTGGGCCATCCTGCTGCCGCCGTGTTCAACGGGCGCTTCCTGCGGGGCCAGCGCCTGCGCCCACTGGCTGTCTTTGCGTCCATCCCAATAGAACCAGTCGCTGTAAGCGATGCCAACGATTGTGGGTGTATGCCGCGGCGTATCCGAGCCGCGCACATTGGCCAGGCGCTTGCCGTCGGTGAAGTAGCTTTCCGGCTGGTGGCAGGTTGCGCAGGAGACGGATCCGTCCGGGCTGAGGCCGCTATCAAAGAACAGCGCCTGCCCAAGCGCGACCGCAGCGGGGTTATCGCTTATTGCGTTCGACGGGTCTGGCGGCAGAGGCGGAAGTCTGTCGATGCTCAGCGAGGCGATCAAACCCCGTTCGGCCTCTGTCCACGAGTGAGCGTACAGGGCGCCCGTAGAGAGGCTGCGGCCGTTCGCGCGTTCTGCCAACCCCATGAAGTCGCGAAATGCGGCGCTGGACGGCCCTGTGCCACCCAGCCCGAAGACAAGCAGGGCAGCGCCGATCGCAAGCGTGACGAGCGCCAGCGAGACGCCCCAAACAAGACGGCGCACGCTCTACTTCAATTCAAACTCAAACGTGACCGAATCGGTCCCACCGCCGGAACTGATCTCCAACGTCAGGACCCATACACCGCCCATATTGAATCGCATCCCCTCCAGAAGATAGTCGCCGTCCCCCAGATTTTCGGTTACACGCGGCGCAGTCGGGAAGCCGTGGTTGTGCTCCGGCATGCCTCCTTCTATGCTGATGTCTGCATCGATAACCGGGTTTTTGTCCGCAGTCTCTATATGGATTACCCAGGAATGGGTCTCGTTGATTACCACCGGATCCAACTGGCTGACAGCGCTCACGACGAAGAGACCGTTCTCGGTGACCAGGGCTTCGATCGCGTCTGCCGCCATGGAGCCGCCTGACATGTCCATGCCGGACTCTTCATTCATGGCCATGCCTTCTTCGCCATTCTGCCTCGGCGCGACCATGTTGCAGGCGCTCATAAGAAACACCAAAGTCATAAGGGCGGCTACCAGGAAACGCTTCATGTGCTCCTTCTCCAGTCTCAACAGACCAACTCGCGGGACACAGAGCAGTATACCACTCTTTCAACAGCCTGACGGTTTCGGCAGGAGACTTTTCAGCAAGAGTCACGTGTTCGATTAGGAGCCGGCAGACTGTTCAGCCCCTTCGCAAACAGTTCCTGCGCCTCTTCGGGGCAGCAATTGGCGAAGGAACTTTCCAGCTTCCTGCGCAGTGGAACGTGCGAATCTTGTCTGGAGTGACCGAACGTTTCGCCGCGGCTGCAACGGGCCTGCAGCGGTTTGGAAACTTGCTCGCCGGGCGCAGACGAATGTTGGGGAGCACGAGCGGGAAGCGCGTGGCATTCCTGTGCACGGATGCGCTTCCGTGAGACACAACGAAAAGTTTCAGGAAGGAGCGATCGACAAGCCCCGGCTAAACATGGCCGCTGGCGAAGAGAATTCGAGACTCCATTTCTACTGAGAGGCGTGCGCGGGCGGCATAAACGGCCTGGACTCCTTTCCCTTCCCGTTCACTTCCTGCCTAACGGTCAAACTCCTGCCAGCGCGCTGCCATGCTATTCAGCTTGCGTTGGAATCCCGGCTGTTCGATCACTTCCTGGTTGACCGGGAAGGCAGGAATCTCCCCTCGAAACAAAGCAAGCAGGCTTTCGCACGCGATTGTGCCGTTCATTTCGTAGAGATCATCGGTCCACGCCAGCGCATGGGGCGACAGAATGACGTTGTCCATCCCGATCAGCGGATGATCGAGCGGGAGCGGCTCCGGTTCTACGACATCCAGACCGGCGCCCGCGATAGCGCCGGCCTGCAGGGCAGCAACCAGGTCATCCTGGTTGACAATTGGCCCGCGCGCGGTATTGATAAAGTAGGCGCTTGGCTTCATCAGAGTGAAGAGGCGGGCGTTGATAAAGCCGCGCGTCACTTCGTTCAGGGGGCAGTTCGTCACGACAAAGTCTGATTCGCTGAAGATCGCCTCCAAGCTTACCAGTTCGACATTGAGCGCACGGGCCCTTTCCGGGTCGAGGTACGGGTCGTGCGCCAGCCGCCGCCCCAGGTCGAAAGGGCCCAGAAGGCGAAACATCTCGCCGCCAATGTTGCCCATGCCGACAGATCCGACCGTCTTGCCGCTCAACCCGAGGCCGGACGTCTGCGCCTTCAGGTCCCAACGCCCCGTTCTCACCAGATTGTCCTTGGCGGCCAGTTTTTTGGCCAGCGCCAGGATCAATGTCAGGATGGCCTCGGCGACCGGTTTACGCACGGCGTCGACCGCGATCGCCAGCAACACGTCGTTTGCGGTCATGGCGGCGGTGTCGACGAGATCATAACCCACGCCCCAGCGCGCGACACAGGCGAGCTCCTCGTTGCCGGCAACTGTAGAACCGTCGTAGGGGCTGCCCAGCGCGATTACACCCTCAAAGCCTGCAACAGCTTCGGCCGTGACCGGTTCACCGGTGCCGGCGTCGAAAAAGTCCCACTCAACATGCGGCAGCGGGTCGATCAACTTTGCCAGAACCGGTTCGATCGTCCCAGGGGCAGCGGTCTTGAATCCGGAGGATACTCCGATACGGAATGGATGGCCCATGGCAGAACTCCTAAGCTGAATCCGAATGACTCGAGGGTTTAGCGGTTTGGGAGGGAGCCGTCAAGAAAGTAGCTGCGCTGCCCTTCGCGTGATGCAGTCAGTACCCTAACTCTCTTCGAACAGCGAGGGTCGGGAATTGAAATAGGGTCTCTCGAACAGCAGCCTTTGACGCGGCGTCAACGCAACCGTTTGCGGCGGATTCACGTATTTCGCGCTCCAGGACTGCTGACCGGGACTGTACTTGTAGAGCAGCGAGCGCCTCTGGTGGTCGGCAGTCCAGGCTACGGTGCCGTGGGTCAGCGCCTCGGTGAAGATGACGACGGAACCGGCGGGGGCCTGCGGTACGATCACCGCTTCGTGCGCGTCGTGGGTGGCGCGGATCCCCTCCGGACATGGGAAATTGGCCTTATGGCTGCCGGGAATCGCGCAAAAGCCGCCAAGGCCAGGCCCCGTTTCGGTCAGATTCCAGGAAACGACTGTGAGGCCGTTGAACATCTCGCCATTGTTGTAGTGATAGTACTCAGGCGGGTCATAGGGGGTTGCCCCGCCATGCAGCCGAAGCTGCTCCGTGCCAGCGCGCATGTATATTCCGTAATAGTGGTCCAAACGGAAGCCATCGCCCAGAATTGTCTTCAGGTAGGGCATGATTCGGGGATGGTCGAGCAGATCGCAGAAAATGGTTCCCCACTCGAGAAAGCTGCCGAAGCGGGCGCTCATGGTGTCGTTCTGAGGAGGCGGGAGTCCTTGATCGTCGATGGACCGATTCAGGTCCCTTACCTCCTTTTGCGTGAGGACCTCCTCCAGAACCAGATAGCCCCGCAGATCGAAAAGATAGCGTTCTTCTTTGTTCATCGAACCCTCCCCCCGCTGGAATTGCAGACTTTGCCCACTCTCGAATCCGGTTTGACGCTTACGGGCGGCTATTCGACAAGGTTGCCTTCAATATAGTCCCAGTTTATGTCCTGGCCCAGGCCGGGAAGTTGAGAGATATGGACGAAGCCCTCCTCATCCATGGGATCGTCGAGGCGGTTGAGCCACGGTTGAGGCTGATCGTAGTCGATGAAGGGGTGCAGCAGGCCGCGTTCATAGTACTGCCCAGGTATGCCCATCGCGCAGAGAGCGTGAAAATTGCCGGGCCCGCCGCCGTGGACCTCCATTCTCATGCCGAAGGACTCTGCCAGGTGGGCGACCTTCATCAACGGAGTCAACCCGCCGAGGTCGCCGACGCCTCCTCGCACCAGGTCGCAGGCGCCGGCCTTGATCCACTCGGCACGCGTAAACATCTTGCCTTCCGCGGTCTCTGGTCCGCAGATGGGCAGAGAGGTCTGTTCACACAGCCAAACGTAGGAGGACATGCTGTGCTCGTCCATCGGCTCTTCCATCCAATAGTAGTCCAACTTTTCCAGGCCCTTTGCCAGGTACAGCGCTTCCAGCCTCGAGTAGTAGTGATATGGATCCAGCATCAGGTGGGCATCGGGGCCGTAGACCTCGCGCACCGCGGCACAGGCGGCGATATCTCGTTTGACATCGGGCGCACCCTCGTATGGCGGCTGCCAGGTATGAAGCTTGAAGGCCGGGTAACCACGTTGAATGCACCATTCGGCGAACCTGGCGTAGTCCTCCGGCGTGCCCAAGCCTCCCTCGATGTCGTCGCCGCACATCGTGCTCGCATAGGCGGGCACTTTGTCCCGCGTCGCGCCAAGCAGCATATGGACGGGAAGGTTCAGGGCCCGGCCGGCCAGGTCCCACAGCGCCAGGTCCACCGCGTTCAGCAACCTGTCCGACATCGTCGCCATGTTGAGGCGCTGTCGCTCCTTCAGGTTGTGCCAGATTCGTTCGCGGTAGAACGGGTCCTCACCGGTGATGTAGGGCTTCACCAGGCTGTCAATGAGCGCGCGCGGGGAACTGCCGAAGAAGTGGCCTTCTATTCCTTCATCGGTGTGAATTGTAAGCACGGACTGGACTGCCTCGTGGTCGGGCCCTGGATGGCCGTGCCCTTCGGAGTCGCGAACAGTGTTTGAGATATAGCGGAAACGGCGGACGGTCAGATCCGTTATCTTCATGGGGCTCTCCTGCCAATTGGGAATTGGATGGGGACAGAAAGTTGGTGAAACGCGCCGCGTTTGCGCCTCCGCTGTCCGTCCATGACTGCAGTGTAGCATACGCAACTGATGGGAAAAAGCAAGAAGGTGTTTACCGAAAGCAGATCTGCCTTACCGGAGTCAGCGCCGTACCCAAACGAGGCTTTGGTCCTTGCGCGGCCGAATGGGAGGGTGAAGATCACTGTGTGCGCCTCTGAGCATACGGATTCTAGCCGGGCCGCCCAGGGCACGTCTCAAGGCGCGTGACTGAAAACGTTTAAACGAGGCGGGCCCCATTCAGGAATGTGCTCCATAGGGCCTGGAGATGGGGGAATGGAACGGGTCCGAAGACCGGGTCAGGCGCCGGTGTGGACCAATCTCCGCAATAGGTAGCTGCCCCACTTTCAAATCCAGGTTTCTGTGGTACAATCCACCTATTGGTCAGGGGCGAGTCGGTCCCTGACAATCGGCGCGCGACGAGAACTGAAATGCCGGCAGATGTATCCATTTGGCATCTCGTCACGTGCGCAACATGCAAAGTCAGTCGGAGTCAGCTGGAGAAGCAACCTGAGGTTGCGCCGGCATGGGAAGTCGCGTTCGCGAGCCCTTAGTTCAAATGTGCGCCCATTTGCCGTTGATCTGACATTCACTTTAGATGCGCCGAGAAAAACATGAGTTTGGAACCGGAAGAACGAGAAGAACAGGAAGAAGTCGAGCAGGAAGAAGAGGAGTTAACGGAAGTAGAGGCCCTCGTTGACGGCGTCTTGGAATCTGCCGCGCCAGCAGATACGGAGGCCGCTTCTGAACAGCCTGGTAGCGACGGGGATCCCACCGAAGCAGAGGCGGGAGACGGCCCGAAGGCGGACGCATTAAGTGATGTCGCTGACGATCTGCCTGTATTGCCGCTGCGGGGCATTGTCGTCTATCCAATGATGTGGCTGCCTCTGACGATTGGGCAGGAACGAAGCATAAAACTGGTTGAGGACGCGCTTCCCCAGAGCCGCATCATCGCCTTGGCAACAAGCAAAGATGAGACGCTTGAGGAACCGGGCGCTGACCAGATTTGCGAGATCGGTACGGCAGCGCAGGTTCACCGCGTCCTGAAGGCCCCCGACGGCACGATTCGGCTGGCCGTTCAAGGACTGGAGCGGATCCGCCTGACCGAATACATCCACGAAGAGCCCTATTTGCGCGCCCGCGTTGAGGTGCTGCCCGAAACACTGGAGGAGGGTCTGGAGTTGGATGCCTCGGCCCGCGCCGTCCAGGACCTCTTTAGGCGGTTGGTCGAACTGGACGGGCAGATGCCCGATGAGTTAGCCGTGATGGCGGCCAATGTCGAGAACGCCCGCCAGCTTTCCTACCTCGTCGCCAGCAGCATGCGGCTGGAGATAAACGAGTCCCAGCAACTCCTTGAGATCAACAGTGTGCAGGAGAAGCTTCTTCGGTTGACGCAGCTCTTGCACAACGAAGTCGACGTAATGGAGTTGGGAAACAAGATTCAGTCGCAGGCCCAGGGCGAAATGGAAAAGATGCAGAAAGACTTCTTTCTGCGCGAACAGATCAAGGCGATTCAGAAGGAGTTGGGTGAGGAGGACGAGCAGGAGGCCGACATTCGCGAATTGGAGGAGCGAATCGAGGCAGCCGGCATGCCGGAAGAAGCGCACAAAGAGTCTCTTCGTGAACTGAACCGGATGCGGAGAATGCCGATTCAGGCGGCAGAGTACAGCGTCATCAAGACCTATCTCGATCTGATGGTTTCGTTGCCCTGGCAACAGACGACCGAGGACAATCTTGATATCAACCACGCCAGAAAGGTGCTGGACGAGGACCATTACGGGCTGGAAGAGATCAAAGATCGAATTGTCGAGTATCTTGCCGTGCGTAAGCTGCGGGCGGCGCGCAAAGAGCAGCGGGAGGAGGCGGAAGAAGAGGATGCGCGTGACAAGATACGGAGAGAGCGCGAGGGGGTCCTCCTCTGTTTTGTTGGGCCGCCCGGCGTAGGCAAGACGAGCCTGGGCATCAGCGTTGCGCGTGCGATGGGTCGGAAGTTCATGCGCATGGCTTTGGGCGGCGTGCGCGATGAAGCGGAGATTCGGGGCTTTCGCCGCACCTACATCGGCTCCATGCCGGGCCGCATCATCCAGAGTTTGCGACGGGTCGAAACGAAGAACCCTGTATTCATGCTGGATGAGGTGGACAAATTGGGCCGTGACTTCCGCGGCGATCCGACCAGCGCGCTGCTGGAGGTCCTGGATCCTGAACAGAATCGAGAATTCCGCGATCACTATCTTGACGTGCCCTTTGACCTGAGCGAGGTAATGTTCATCACCACAGCCAACGTCCTTGACACCATCCCGGGCCCGCTGCGCGATCGGATGGAGGTGATTCAGCTCAGCAGCTATACGGAGCAGGAAAAGGTTAAGATCGCCCAGCAATACCTCGTGGCGCGACAGATCAAGGAAAACGGCCTGCGCGAAGGAGAGATCGTTTTTGAGGATGAAGCAGTTCGCAAAATCGTCCATGACTACACCAGAGAGGCCGGAGTACGCAACCTGGAAAGAGAGATCGGCAAGATCTGCCGCAAAGTCGCGGCAACAATCGCTGCGATGCAGCCCTATTGGGTCCAGCCGCCTCTCCCCCTGAGGCTGGACGACAGCGACTCGCAGCAGGGCTACGTCGAAGACCCCAAGGTCAATGGCGAGGGCAAGGCAAGCGCCGAAAAGGCAGCCGGAGACAAGGGATCCAGCGCACCTCTGCCGCAGTTGAGCGCAGTTGCTGAAGCGCCCTTCTCACCCGTCCTGATCAATCCGGACGCATTGGTCGAGTATCTTGGCAAACGCCGGTTCCAGCGCGAGGAGATCGCGGATCGGACAAGTATGCCGGGGGTGGCGGTCGGGCTTTCGTGGACGATGACCGGAGGGGAAATACTATTCTTTGAAGCGACCAAAATGCCGGGCAAGAAGGGATTTGTGCTTACGGGCCAGTTGGGCGAGGTGATGAAAGAGAGCGCGCAGGCGGCTCTGAGCTACGTGCGCAGCCGTGCGCAGGAGCTGGACATTGCGCCCCACTTTTTTGAAGACATTGATATCCATCTGCACATTCCCGAAGGCGCCCTGCCCAAGGACGGGCCCAGCGCGGGGGTAACAATGGTGACGGCCATCGCCAGCCTGTTGACCGGTAGACCTGTGCACCCGGAGATCGGTATGACGGGCGAGGTGACGTTGCGCGGCAAGGTCCTGCGCATTGGAGGGTTGAAGGAGAAGGTGCTGGCCGCGGCGCGGGCAGGGTTGGGCACAGTCGTCATGCCGGCGGCCAATGAGGCCGACTTGGAAGACCTGCCGGACAATGTGCGCGAAACGATGACATTCATTCCGGTGGAAACGGTTGACGAGGTCATCAAGGTGGCCCTTCAGAACGAGCCGGGCCCGCCGGAGCAGCCAAACGCCGCCGAAAGCCCGGACCCGCGCAAGGAGCTGTCAGATGGCGAAGCCGCGGATCGTTCCATCGAACAAGTGGAATATGCCTCCCGGGCCCGTTTGCCCGTTTCCGGGCACGGCGCTATTGAACCAAGAGAGAAACAATGAGTAGAAGACGAAGGACTCGAGGCGGCGGACAGTCGGCTCGTCAATCAAGATCAAATGATACAGGAACCCGGCAGGGAGGGAGAGAAGGACGGTCGGAAAAATCGAATACAGGCCCAGGAAGCGGCAGGCTGAGCTGGTACAAGGCAGATCTACATACGCACACGCCGGCATCCAACGACTACGAAGAGCCCGGCATCACCTATCTCGAATGGTTGGTCACGGCGCGGAAGCGGGGACTGGATATAGTCGCCATCACAGACCACAACACAGTCGCCGGTGTCGCAGCCATCCGCCGCGAGATCGAATGGTTGAGCCGTCTCCAGCAAGAGGACCGTCTCACCCCTGAAGATCGCAGCAATCTGGAACAGTGGCACAAACTTGCCAACGAGATTATTATTTTGCCGGGATTCGAATTCACTGCGACCTTCGGGTTCCATATTCTGGCCATTTACCCCCCCGAGACCTCGATTCGCAAGCTGGAGCATACGCTCCTGAGACTAAATGTACCGGACGACAGGCTTCTCGTCGGCTCGACAGAGACCGGCGCCAGCACCGATGTTGTCACAGCCTATGAGACGATCGTCGATTCCGGGGGAATCGCCATCGCGGCGCATGCGAATAGCACGAACGGTGTGGCGATGCGGAACTTCCCGTTCGGAGGACAGACCAAAATCGCGTACACGCAGGACCCGAATCTGAGCGCGCTTGAGGTCACCGATCTGGAGAGTCGCAGTCGAAGGGCCACGGCCCGCTTTTTTAACGGCTCCAAGACCGAATACCCCCGCAAAATGCACTGCATTCAGGGCAGCGACGCGCACCGCCTCAACACTGACCCGCGAAACAGCAGGCGGCTCGGGCTGGGCGAGCGCGCCACTGAGCTCCTTTTGCCGGAACCGTCGTTCGCTGCGATCAAGGCTTTGTTTTCCAGCCGCAACTTCGACCGCACTCGCCCCTATCGGGCGCCGGAGAAGGTGGTCGATCACCTGGCCGCTGCGCGGGCGGAGGGTCCTAATCAGACGCAAAGCTTCCACGAGTCGGCAAACATGAAAGGGGGCCGGCAGACGGTCGTCCTGGCTGACCTTTGCGCATTCGCGAACACGGACGGAGGGACGATTTTTGTCGGGGCCAACGCCAGAAAGGGCCGCGTAAAGGGGCTTGCAGCCTCCAAACAGGTCCAGAAGGAGTTGCAGCAGGCTGTTACGGAGCGGCTCAGTCCGCCCCTCGAAGCCAGGTTCGAGATTCTGGCAAACAGCGGCGCGGAGGTCCTCCGTATCGGGGTCGACGCCGGCGACTCCAAGCCCTACTGCCTCGACGGATCCAAGTTCTACGTTCGCAATGACGCCGAGACCAGCCTTGCCCTGCGGGACGAAATCGTCGCGCTCGTCCTGGAGAGCGTTGGACTCAACTCCGATCTGATCAGCGGGGGCGACGCCGAAGAGCGGCAAGGCACGGACGGGATCGAGGACAAGTCCGGCGCCGGCAAAGGCAGTCGCAGCGGGCAGGTGAACGGAAGCAGCCGCGCGGAATCGGCGGAGTCGAACGACCCCTTCTATTTGCCGCAGGACGGCGTAGAAATCGTGGACAGCGAAACGCGGGGCGGCACGACCTACTATGTGGTGAGAAACCTGCGCAATCAACGCAGCGTCGGGAATGTAACGCGCAAGGGAGCCCGCAAACTGTGGAACTACGCCATCAGCCAGTATGAAGACAGCCCGGTCAAGGGCACTCAGATTCGTTGGAAGAACAACGTGGGATTCATCCGTTGCGATAGACGGGCTGGCAAAAAGCGATTCGATCTGGTCCTGCGTGAAGGTTCAGATCTGCGCGTCTTCTACGGGGTAACCAGCGAGGGCATGGAGGGGGCGTGGGCCCAGTTCGTCGATGAAGAATAGGGCCCTTTTCCGCTTGCCCCTGGACGTTCCGCCACCGCTTACTTGACGTAGATGACGGCAACCACTGAAAGCGCCCACAGAACAACAGCCGCCAGAAGTGGTCGATCTGCGAAGAGCAGGTCTTCAGGCGCGCCGCCCCGCTGCTCAACTTGAATCAAGTAGAGGTAGCGGAAAACGACGAATACTATGAGTGGAACGGTCAACATCATGCGGGCAGGGCCTGCCAACGCGGTTTCGGCCTCGAAGCTGTAGAATGTGTAACTGATCAGCCCGCTGGTCGTCACGATGCCGATAATCTGATCGAGGAAAGGCAGATTATACTGCCCAAGGCTGCTTCTGTGGCCGGACGCGCTCTCCTTCAAAAGTACTATTTCGTGCCTTCGCTTGCCGAATCCAATGAACAGGGCCAGCAAGCTGACGCAAATGTAGAGCCAGGGACTGAAAGCGCTTACTTCGACTGCCACTGAGCCGGCAACGACTCGGAGGACGAAGAACAAGGCAATCATCATCACATCAATGATGACGAGATTCTTGAGATAGAGACAATAGGCGGTATTGAGAACGAAGTAAGCCGCCAGAATCAGCCCTACGGAGGCGCCAACCGTGCTTGCCCCGAGGGTTCCCGCGATCGCAAGGACCGCGAGGGCCCCCTTGGCGAAGGCGGGGCTGAGCAGACCGCTTGCCAGAGGGCGCAGCCGTTTACGCGGGTGGTGACGATCCCTTTCGATGTCGACGAGGTCGTTCAGGATGTATACACTGCTCGAAACCAGGCAGAAAAAGACAACAGTCAGGAGAGCGTTCAGGGCCAGAGGAAGGTCCAGCAACTTGCCATCGAAGATCAGCCCAACCAGTACAAAGCCGTTCTTGGTCCACTGTTTGGGACGCATGGTCCTCAAAAGGTAAAATAGGCGCCGGGCGAACGTCGGCTGCAGTGCGCTCGCATCACTGCTTCCTTCTGCCGAGTGAGGCGGCGACGACTTTGAGGCTCGATCCATTAGCAAGAGCTCCGGGTCTCCGTTCTTCGCCACGGCTTGCGTTTTTGGGAAGAAAGGGAAAGCAGCGGTCAATAATCCGCCCATGATACTTCAACTGCGATAGCAGAACCAAACCACAAGGGATTCTCGAATCCCCTGTGACCGACTGAATTCACGGCAGCGCGATCGGGTTCGCGGCGAATGGGATTGCCCGCGGCTCAGGGCCCCAGAATCTCGTCCCGTTGACCTGCAACGGCAAGTAGGGCGGGGTTCCTGGATTTGAACAGAAGTTGGCAAGGGGCGATTGGGGTAGGAGGCCGGCCCGAATCGGTCCACTAGCGGACGAACGCGGGAGCATTTGAGGAGGCGTAGAGGAGTGAGTCTCCCCCGCTCTGGCAAGGCCGCCTGCGGGCGCCCGCATCAAAGCGCGAGAGAAAGGAGACATGACAAGCGGTATCAGAGGCAGGACATGTTTATACTCTTTGTAATCTTTACAGTTTTCCTTCTCATCACACTGAATGGTCTCTTTGTGGCGGCCGAGATCGGCACTGTCGGCGCGCGGCGGGCGCGCATCGCCCAGGAGGCGGCTGCCGGCAGCCGCCCCGCGCAAATTCTTCTGCCTATCCTGGAGAGCCCCGACCGGCTGGACGACTATATCGCTGCCTGCCAGCTGGGAATCACACTCTCCAGCCTGATACTCGGCTACTATGGCAAAGCGGTGATTACCCCTCTGGTGGAACCGTTGCTGAGCGGCTCGGGTCTGGTTGCCCAGGCCGCAGCTGTTTCGATTGCCGCCACCGGCGTGCTGATCGTCCTCACTGTCATTCAGGTCGCTTTGAGCGAGCTCGCGCCCAAAACGGTCGCCATACAGTTCCCGGAACCCACAGCCCTTCTGCTGATCACCCCTGTGAGCTGGTCGATTATTTTTCTGCGGCCGTTAATCTGGTTCTTCAATGGCAGCGGTCGCCTGTTCCTGCGCCTGATCGGGCTGCGCGCGGTCTCGGAGGGCTTCCACATTCACGCGCCTGAAGAGATCCTGATGATGGTCCAGGAGAGTGGCGCCGTGGGTGTCCTCAAGGAGGATGAAGCGGAGCTTCTGGAAAACACGCTGCAGTTGCGGCGACGGTCGGTGCGGCATGTGATCGTTCCCCGAACTCAGCTGCTGGCAGCGCCGGTCGATCTGTCTGCAGCCGAGCTTCTCCAACTCCTGGCCGAATCAAGTCACTCAAGGCTGCCCCTGTACGAGGGCAACATTGACAACATCGTCGGTGTCGTCCACTTGAAGGATCTACTTTGCCTCAGCGTCGAGCGCGGTACAACTGAATCCGACGACCCATCTGACGCGTGCGGCGCGGGCGCTGGTGTTCGCGACGTCATGAGGGTTCCCCCATACGTACCGGAATCAGCTCCTGTGGGCGTTGTGTTCAGGCAACTGCAACGGGACCACTTTCACCTGGCCGTCGTCATTGATGAATATGGCGGAACTGCCGGGATTGTGACCTTCGAGGACCTGATTGAGGAGATATTCGGCGACATAGCCGATGAGTTTGATGCCGAGAGCCAGGAGATGGCGCTGACGAACGACGGTCGTTTGCATCTGGCGGGAGATGTCGATCTGGAGAGCCTGTCAGCCGTGCTCGGCGCCCCCCTCGACTTTGAGGATGTCGACACTTTGGGCGGCGCCATCCTGGCAGAACTGGGCGCAATCCCAGAGCAAGGCCAGGTCGTGCGACTGCACGGATTCGATTTCCAGGTAGAAAAGGTCAGCGGATATGCCGTCTCCCAGGTCAGTGTCGCTTTGCCTCCCAGCGCGGCGGCCAACCTGCCGCCCTCTCTGGCCTAGCCCGAGTCGAGATCTTGTCTGGAACGATGGCGCAGTTGCGCGTAGAGGCAGGGTCCCGCATCCCGCTTCCGATTGACCGTGACATTCGGGTTACAAAAATGAAAGTTGAAGTGGAGTAGAAAGAGTGGAATATCTGCTTCCCACTGTGACAATAGCGGCGTTGATCTTCTTCAACGGTCTCTTTGTCGCGGTGGAATTCGCCGTCGTGGCCTCTTCCCGGGCGCGTATGTCGCAATTGGCAAACGAAGGTTCCGCCCCTGCGGCAAGGGTGATGCGAGTGCTAACTGACCCGGGAGGGCAGACCCGCTTCATCATCATGGCGCAGTTGGGCATCACGCTATCCAGCTTGGGATTGGGTATGTACGGCGAGCATACCATCGCCGAGTGGATCCTGGCCCTCCTGGAACACTATGGCGTTGAGATGGGTCTGATCAATTTGGCCGCGGCGCATAGCGCGGCCCTGGTGCTGGCAATCGGACTGATGACCTATCTGCACGTGGTGTTGGGAGAAGTGATGCCCAAGTCTTTGGCGTTGCAGGCGCCGGAGGCGACCGCCCTGCGCGTCATCGGCCCCTTCTGGGTGATCGAACGCCTCCTTTCTCCTGTGATCTATATATTGAACATCATTGCTAGGGCCATCAGACGGGCCTGCGGCGTGCCCGAACGGGGTGCCCATGACCATATGGTTTCGCCGCAAGAACTTGAAATGATCGTTGAGGAAAGTTCCGAGGAGGGGCTGATCGCCCCTTCCGAGCAGCTCTACATCGAGAATATACTGGATTTGCGGGAACGAACGGTCGGACAGGTGATGACGCCGCGTACGAGAATTGTCGGTATCGAGGCGGATGCGAGCCAGGAGGCTGTCATCCAGCTTGTCTGCGCGTCCATTCACTCACGGTACCCTGTCTTCGAAGGCGATCTCGACAAGATTCGGGGGTTCTTCCACGTCAAGGATATTGCCAGACTTATGCTGAACGGATCGGCCGGGGGCGCCCTCGATCTGAGCGAGATGGCGCAGAGCAGACCCGTAATCGTGGTGCCGGAAACGCTGCCGCTGGATCAGATGCTGGCGCGTTTCCGCGCTGAGAAGGGCGCCCTGGCGGTCGTCATTGATGAGTTCGGCGGAACGGCTGGTATCGTCACGTTCGAAGACCTGCTGGAGGAAGTCGTCGGCGAAATCCAGGACGAATTCGATGCCGAGCGGGCCCCCCTCGAACTGGTGGAAGAGGGGACACTGCGAGTAGAAGGATCATTGCTCCTGGATGAGCTCAACCAGCATTACGACATCGACTATGAAGATGAGGAGGTCGATACCGTCGGCGGGCTCATCATGGCCCATCTGGGCCGCATTCCGGAGGCCGGCGACGCGGTCGAAGTCAACGGCATTCGCTATGTTGTTGAGCAGGTGGATGGTCGAGCAGTCGACTCCGCGCTGGTGGAACTGCCGCCGGCGAGTCCGGCTCCCGTGGAAATGGACGAAGACCGGGCATGATCCAAGGGTTGGCCGGATTGACAATTGCCAGGCGCGGCGTTACAATTGCCGCGAGTTTCACAGCCTATAAGGCGAACTGGCGTTGACGGAGACGAGTACCTGCCGCACTGTCCACAGCGAGTCCGGGAAGGTGGAAGCCGGACGGACCTCTGCGACAGCGAACATCACTCCTGAGCCGTGACCTGAACTGCGAAGGGTCTGCACAGTAAGCGTCACCGGTTTCGTGTACCGTTATCTACACGGCCAGACAGGATTCAAGCCATCCCTCTGGCAATGAAGCGGCCCGGTCGAGCTGCCGGGAAGCAGGGTGGTACCGCGGACTATTGAGCCCGTCCCTGAGTGGGGACGGGTTTTTCTTTTGCTTCCCTGACATGGGAAGCCATCGCGCCGGAGAGACGGATGGAGGGAAGAATGACTGCCGAACTTTACTACGAAGACGCCTATATGCGGGAATTCGACGCTGCGATCACGGCTGTTGACAAAAAAGACGGCCGCCTGCGCGTTGCCCTGGACAGCACCATCTTCTACCCGGGCGGGGGAGGGCAGCCGAACGATACCGGTTGGTTGACGGTCGACTACCGCAGGCTTGCCATTAGCGGCGTCAAACGGGAAGGGGGCCGTATCTGGCACACGCTTGTGGGCCTGAAGGGTGAGTCGGTTCACATCGCCCCGGGAAAAGTGGTGAATGGCGAACTCGATTGGGCGCGACGCTATCTGCTGATGCGAACGCACACCGCCATGCACATCCTGTGCGGCGTCGTCTGGCGGGATTTCGGCGCTTCTGTCACAGGAGGGGACATGAAACCGGGCAGCGGGCGAATGGACTTCGAGTTTGAGGCCATGAGCGGCGAACTGGTCGCCGATATCGAGCGGAAGTGCGCAGCTGAGATCGCGGCGGCCCGACCGGTCAAGACGAAGATTCTGCCTCGCGAGGAGGCATTTCAGATACCGGACCTGATCCGCACGAAAATTAATCTGTTGCCCAAACAGATAACCGAAGTGCGCACGGTTGAGTTGGAAGGACTGGACCTGCAAGCCGATGGTGGAACCCATACCCGCAACACGAGCGAGGTAGGAGAGATGCGAATTGTCGATTACCGCAGCAAGGGCGCCATCAACAAGCGAATCTATGTGGCAATCAGCGATGCAGTCTGAAGTCAGGTTTGAAATCAAGCAATCAACAGGGAAAGCAAAATGACTCAGTCAACCTCCGGTTCGCCCCCCGCGACAAACGGACGCGGCGAGCGCGGCAAATTAAAGCCGGTGCCCGCCAGCGTTTCCTTTCCTGAGCGTGAAGAGGCGATCCTGAAGCTTTGGAAGGAAAAGAGTGTCTTCGAGCGGTCCATGCAGGAACGGGAGGGCGGCCCTGAATATGTCTTCTTCGAAGGTCCGCCCACAGCCAATGGCCGACCGGGCATCCACCATGTTCTCGCACGCGCGTTCAAGGACATGTTTCCCCGCTACAAGACGATGCAGGGCTATCACGTCTTGCGCAAAGGCGGTTGGGACACCCATGGCCTCCCGGTGGAGCTGGAGGTCGAGAAACAGCTCGGCCTCACCGGGAAGGAGCAAATCGAAGAGTACGGCGTCGCCAAGTTCAACCAGATGTGCAAGGAATCGGTTTGGGAGTATCTCAGTGACTGGGAAGCCCTGACCGAAAGAATGGCATTCTGGGTCAGCCTCGACGACGCTTACGTGACGATGAACAATGAATACGTGCAGTCTCTCTGGTGGATTTTGCAACAGCTTTGGAACAAGGGCCTCCTTTTTGAAGGGTACAAGGTCGTCCCATACTGTCCTCGCTGCGGCACGCCGCTCAGCAGCCACGAACTCTCGCTGGGGTACCAGGAAGGAACCGTCGACCCGAGCGTGTACGTTAAGTTTGCGGTGAAGGACGAGGAGGACACCTTTCTGCTGGCGTGGACCACGACTCCCTGGACGCTGCCCGGCAACGCGGCGCTGGCTGTCGGCGAAGGCATCGACTACCTCAAGGTTAGGGACCAATCCAGCTCGCTCCTCTATGTGGCGAAGGAGTTGGCCGAAGATGTGCTCGCGCCAGGCTATGCGTTGGTGGACGAGATGAAAGGGGAAGCGCTCATCGGCAAAGAGTACGAGCCCCTGTTCCGTTTCGGCCCCCCTGTTGAGGAGCGTTATGCCTACGTCATCGCCGCCGATTTCGTCAGCACTGACGACGGCACGGGTATCGTACACATTGCCCCGGCCTTTGGCGCGGACGACCTCGCTGTCGGGCAGTCCTACAACCTGCCGGTGTTTCACACTGTTGACGCCCTGGGACAGTTCAAAGAGGAGGTGACCCCTTGGGCCGGCCTCTTCGTCAAAGATGCCGATCCCCGGATTACCGAGGACCTGAAGGCGAGGGGGCTTCTATACAAGGCCGGTACCTATGAACACACCTACCCGTTCTGCTGGAGATGCGACACGCCCCTGATCTACTGGGCGAAAGAGACCTGGTACCTGCGCACCAGCGAATTCAAGGACAGGTTGGTGGCGCTGAACGACACAATCAACTGGGTGCCCGACCATATCCGCAGTGGGCGGTTTGGGCGCTGGCTGGAAAACAACGTGGACTGGGCCTTGGGGCGTGATCGCTACTGGGCCACACCGATTCCAATTTGGAAGAGCGACGCTCCCGGCAGCGACTACATGGAGTGCATCGGCAGCCTAGCCGAACTGTCGGAAAAGAGCGGGCAGGACCTCAAGGAGTTGGATCTGCACCGACCGTTCGTGGATGAGATCACCTGGCCTGCCCCCGACGGCGGCACGATGCGCCGCGTCAGCGAGCTATGTGATGTCTGGTTCGACAGCGGTTCGATGCCGGTTGCTCAGTGGCACTACCCGTTCTCGAATCAGGAGGAGTGGGAGACCTATCAGCAGGCCGACTACATCTGTGAAGCGATCGATCAGACGCGCGGATGGTTCTATACGCTTCACGCAGTCAGCACACTCTTGTTTGACCGCCCTGCGTTCAAAAACGTCATCTGCCTCGGTCACATTCTGGCAGAGGACGGCTCCAAGATGAGCAAGTCCAGGGGCAATGTGGTCAACCCCTGGCAGGTTTTCGCTGAACACGGCGCCGACGCGACCCGATGGTACATGTACACGGCCGGCCCGCCCGGAAACGCCCGCCGATTCAGCGGCAACCTGGTCGCGGAGGTAAAGCGGCGTTTTCTTAATACACTTTGGAATACGTACAGTTTCTTCGTTGTGTATGCCAATCTCGCCGAAGCCCAGGAAGGGAACGGGTCTGGACCGGATCCCTCCGCGCCGGCCGAGGCGTCCCAACTTCTGGATCGATGGCTGCTGTCCGGGTTGAACCGGTTGGCGCGCGACGTGACGGCAGCCTATGAAGCCTACGACGTCACGGCGGCAACCCGGCCCATCGCAGACTTTGTCGACGAGCTCAGCAACTGGTATGTGCGGCTCAACCGGCGGCGGTTCTGGGACGGCGACGCCGCGGCCCTGTCCACGCTCTGGCAAGCGCTGGTCACTTTGTCGAAACTGCTTGCGCCCGCGATTCCCTTCATGGCCGAGGAGATCTACCAGAACCTGGTAGCCGGCGTCGAATCGGGCGCGCCGGACTCAGTCCATCTGGCGAGGTGGCCGCACGTTGACGAGACCGCCATTGACGACCGCCTCCATGCCGACATGGACCTTGCGCAGAAGGTGACAACGCTGGGCCGGGCGGCGCGAGAGTCCGCGGCTTTGAAGGTGCGGCAGCCGCTACAACGGGTTGTCATTCGCGCCCGAACTGAATCAGAGAATTCGGGACTGGAGCGGGTGAAAGCCCTGCTCCTGTCCGAACTGAATGTAAAGGAGCTGACGTTTGCCGGTGAAGCCGATGACCTGGTCGAAGTGAGTGTCTTTCCGCTACCGAAACAGCTTGGCCAGAAATATGGCCGCGGCTATCCTGTAATCAGGAGCCGGTTTGCTGAAATGGACCAGAGTGAACTGGCCGCCCGATTTGACGCCGGCGATTCGGTGACCGTGGTTGGGGAGAACGGGGAATACACTGTCGAGCCGGAGGATGTGGAGATTCGCAGGACGCCCCGAGCCGGCCTTGCCGTGGCCGAAGATGGGGGCTATCTTGTCGCAGTCTCAACGACATTGACACCGGAACTGGAGCTAGAGGGGCAGGCGCGCGAGCTGGTACGCCGCGTCCAGCAGCTGCGCAAGGACTCCGAACTGGAAATCAGTGACCGCATCAACTTGACGGTGTCCGATTCACCACTGATGACGAAACTGATTTCGGCGCACAGAAGCTATATTGCAACCGAGACGCTTACGCTTGAATTCAGTCTGACGAGTGAATTCGGAGGCACATTTGACGGTGAAGCTGTCACGTTTCCGATAGGTGAAGAAGAAGTGACTGTTGGCTTAAACAGAGTACAATAGACACGAACTGGTCGAAGACTTGGCAAGGCAGGCCCTGCCGTAAGCCCCGCGACCCCATTGACGGTCAATTTTGCCCGGTGGGTCCTGCCAGCGCGAGAAACCGGCCGACTGTACTCTGGCGGCCCAGGCAACAAAGGAATATCTGAATGGCATCCTACCAATACGAGTCGAATCTGATGTACGCCGACACGCACGAATGGGTGAGACAGGAGAAGGAGCAGGTCGTCATTGGCATCAGCGATGCGGCGCAGGATATGATGAGTGACATCGTGTTTGTCGAACTGCCTGAGATCGGCTCCGAAGTTACCGCCGGTGAAGCCGTCGCAGTCGTCGAGTCGGTCAAGGCGGCCGAAGACATCATCGCCCCCGTTTCCGGCTCTGTCGCCGCGGTCAACGAGGAATTGAACGAAACGCCGGAGCTGGTAAACAGCGACCCCTACGGCGCCTGGTTCCTGAAAATAGTCGTCGAAGACGCTGCCGAGCTGGAGAACCTGATGGACGCAGATGCCTATTCAGCGTTCGTTGAGAGTCAGCAGTGAAGAAAGCCAGGGAAGCATCGAGGAGAAGGGAAGCATGGCAGATTTCCCCTTCTTCCTCCGGAGAGCGGGAAGGGCCCTGAGCCTCCTCTTTCTGTTCCTGCTTCTGACCGGATGCGACGCGCTTCCTTCTCGGAATCGTCTGCCTGAACTGCCTTTTCTGCCAGGGCAGAGTGAACCGGTTTCACAGACGCGTGATCTCCGCGTTTTCCTGATCGAGGAGGGCGAGGTCTCTCAAGCGCTTCGGGCCCGCATTGCTTCCTGGGCCGCGGATAGGGAGATGCAAGTTGAACTGTCCACCTCTGCCAACTATACTGAAGAGCTTCGCGGGGCGCTGCGAGGAGATAGGCCGCCGGACCTGGTTGCGGTTACAGGCTTCCTCTTTCCAGACCTGGTTGCTCAGGGTCTTCTCGCCCCGGCGGAGGAGGGTTTCTACGACCCTGCCGGTTATCCTCCGAACCTGGCGGCGGCCTTCGTATGGCCTCAGAGGGGAGGAGCGGAACAGCGTTACTGTCTGCCGCGGGAAGTGCGGACGCTTGGCCTCGTTTACGACAGCGCGGGATTGGCCGGGTCCGGCCTTGCGCCCCCAACGGACTGGGGGGCGTTAAGGACAGTCGCGATTAAACAGACCGACGTGGAACGAAACCGATTCGGCTTCATCGAATCGCCAGACCTTTCCCGCTGGCTGCCCTTTCTGTTTGCGGCTGGTGGTACAATGATCGACGCGGACGGCGGCCTGTCCGTTCAATCTGAGGCAGCCGCCGCGGCCATGGAGTGGTACATTCAGATTTTTCGAGACAATTTTGCCGGACATGCCGGCGAGTCTAACAATGAGTGGGCTGGGGAGGTCCTTGGAAAGGGCAAAGGGGCAATAACTATAGAGGGAAACTGGATCGCGCCATACTTCAAGGCCGGATTCCCGAACTTTCGCTATGGTGTCGCGCCTTTACCCACGGGGCCGGGAGGACGCAACACCACGGTGGCGTTCACCAGCTGTTATGCAGTCTCAGCAGACTCGCCCTGGAAGCGGGAAGCCTTTGCGCTGGCAGCCTTTCTCAGCAGCCCTGCCGTGGTCGCCGCGCTGCCAAATGACGGCGGCTGGATGCCGGCGTTGACAGCGCAGCGGGACGAGTGGCGAGAGAATTTTCCTCTGCTGGCGCCCTTTGCCGATTCCGTGACCACTGCCTGGGTCTGGCAACTGCCTTCCGGTTTTGAGACGCTTGTGCATTCCTTCAACCGGGGTATGGTACAGCTCTTTGCCGCCCAGATCGAAGCCTCGGATTTTCTGGTCGAAATGCAGGCGTTGGGGGAATCCCTGCTTACGGAGCCCGTTGAAGGGGAGTCCAATTGATGCGATACCGGTCATATCAGTCCAATCTCGAGAGAATGCGATGAGCTTCGCAGGAAAGGTGGCGCTGGTGACGGGCGCCGGATCGGGGATAGGGCGAGAAACCGCATGCTGCTTCGCGCAAGAAGGCGCTTCGGTCGTCCTGGCGGACATCAACCTGGTTGGGGGCGAAGAATCGTTGCGCCTGGTCCAGGAATGCGGAACCGAAGGGCTCTTCGTTCAATGTGATGTCTCGGACGCTCACGAGGTGGAACGCCTGTTTGAGGCAGCCGCAGATCACTTTGACAGCCTGGACTTTGCCGTCAACAATGCCGGCATTGGCGGGCCCCAGGAAGCTGTCCATACCTATCCACACGACAGTTGGGACAGGGTGCTCTCGGTCAATCTCAACGGCGTCTTTTACTGTATGCAGGAGGAGATCAGGCGGATGTCCGCCGCGGGCGGCTCAATTGTCAACGTCGCCTCTATCGCCGGCAAGCGCGGCCTTCCGTACCAGTCCGCCTACACTGCTTCCAAACATGGTGTGATCGGCCTGACCCGCGTCGCCGCGCAGGAGGCGGCCCGCCACAACATACGAGTCAATGCAGTCTGTCCTGTTTACACCGACACGCCGCTGATCGAGCCGCTCATCAGAGACAATCCCCGCCGGAAAGAAAAGATGCTGGAACGGATTCCCATGCGCCGCTTCGGGCTCCCGCGCGAAGTCGCCGATGCGATCCTCTGGCTGTGTAGGGACCAGTCAGCATTCGTAACGGGCCAGGCTCTGAATCTGGACGGCGGCATGACGGCTTGATTCACATTCCCAATAAGACAAAACGGAGATAGCGATGTCACGCCAAGCAGCATATGAGGACCTGCAATCGAATATCGGCGCTGAGTCTGCCCCAAGCAACTGGTTTACCGTCACGCAGGATATGATTAGCGCCTTTGCAGATGCAACACTGGACCACCAGTGGATTCACGTCGACGTGGAGCGCGCCGCGCGTGATTCACCATTTGGCGCGCCGGTCGCGCACGGCTTCTTTACGCTGGCCCTGATACCCCATCTGACAGGGATGGTCGAACCGGACAAACCGAAGTATCCGGGAATTGCGCTTACGGTCAACTACGGTCTGAACCGGGTGCGTTTTCCCCATCCACTGCTCGCGGGTTCTCGCATTCGCGCCAATACGCAACTGCAATCCGTGGAGGAGGTCCGGGGAAACGGGCTGCAGTTGATTCACAACGTTACCGTTGAGATAGAAGGGGTGGAAAAGCCAACATGTGTTGCCGAGATGGTTTCCCGCCTCTACTTCAACCAGGACCGATAGCGTTCACGAGGCGGCTGGCCAGGACAGCCCGGATTCCCGAATGTTTCAAGACCAGACAGTTGTGATCACAGGCGCCGGACGGGGCATCGGCGCGAGCGCCGCGCTCCAATTCGCGGACTACGGGGCCAGCGTCGTTGTGAACGACCTTGAAATTGGCCCAGCCGACGAGACCGTGCGCACGATTCTGTCGCGCGGCGGGCAGGCGATCGCAGTCGCCGGCGATGTGACGGACCCAGCCTTTCCGGAACAACTGCTGGAGACGGCGGCGGCAGAGTTCGGCGGATTGAACGTCCTCGTAAACAATGCCGGCTATACCTGGGATGGAATGGCGCACAGGATCGGCGACGAGCAATGGCAAGCGATACTGGACGTCCATCTGACCGCGCCGTTTCGTATGATACGTGCAGCCGCGCCTCATCTGCGGGATGCCGCCGCGGCCGAATTGGAGTCCGGGGGACCAACAGTCAACCGGTGCATCGTGAACGTCTCCTCAACATCCGGGCTGCACGGCAATATCGGCCAGGCCAACTACGCGGCGGGGAAGATGGGGATCGTTGGGTTGACAAAGACGATCGCAAAGGAGTGGGGCAGGTTGGGAATCCGGTGCAACGCCGTTGCCTTTGGCTTCATCGACACACGGTTGACTCGCCCCCAGGAGATTCAGGAGGAGTCAATCGAGATCGGTGGTCGCGAAGTGGCGCTGGGCATTCCCGCCAAGGTCCGCTCGATGCTCGACAAAGATATCCACGCCCGAATTCCTCTTGGCCGTCCTGCTACGATCGAAGAGGCCGCCGCAGGAATCATTCTTCTCTCCTCGCCCCTGGCAGCCTACATCACAGGCCACGTGCTCGAAGTGACCGGCGGAATGGGCATCTAACCTGTAAGCAGCCCGGACGCGCCTGACTGGCCAACCATCCGCAAGGAAAACCGCTGTTTGCCGCACGCCAAACAGGCCACCCCGATTGCAAGCGGTGACCCCGAACCGGTACGGTCTGAAAACCACATGGCTAGAGAAGGAAAATCCGAGAATCTGGTCCAAGCGCATCCCCGGTCCGTCCTGATCACGGGAGCCTCCAGCGGCATCGGCCGCGCTTGCGCGGCGCGGATGGGCAGGGAGGGCTGGCGGGTATTCGCGACCGTGCGCAAAGAGCGTGATGCAAGGGACCTGATGGACGAGGGCACGCCGGGGTTGCAGACGATCCTGCTGGATGTGACCGATGGCGACCAGGTTGCGGAGGCGGCAGAAGCGGTGGGGCGGCAGGTGGGGAGCGGGGGTCTCCACGGGCTGGTCAACAACGCCGGCATCGCAGTCGGCGGCCTGCTCGAATACCTGGACACGGCTGAACTGCGCAGGGTCCTGGAAACGAACACAATTGCTCCGCTCACCGTCACCAAGGCGTTCATTCCCCTTTTGCGCAGGGCGAAAGGCCGGATTGTGATGATGAGTTCAATGTCGGGGTTCAGTTCCACGCCGCTTGTCTCGCCATACTGCGCATCGAAATTTGCCCTGGAGGCTCTCACAGATGGGTTGCGCCTCGAGCTCTGGCCCTGGGGAATTGATGTTGTGTCCGTTCAGCCGGGCGCGATCAATACAGTTATCTGGGACAAGGCCCGGAGCTACGTTGAGGAAAAGTTGCAGAACTATCCTGCCGACGCGTTCGAAAAATACGGCCCACTGCTGGCCAGCGTTCCTGAAACGCTGGCGGGACAACGGGGCGTGGAAGCTGAGGAGGTGGCGCGGACCGTGTCGAGGGCTCTGACGACGGCCAGGCCCAGGAATCGCTACCTGGTTGGCCGCGACGCCCAGTTGAGGCGCTGGATCGAACGGTTGCCCACCTCCCTGCGCGACAGAATTGTCCTGAGCAGGATGCCCAAATACGGGCAGGAGCGAACGTGATCCGAGACAGCAGGTTCTGTTTTCTGACTGGAGAAATGGCCGGCGGCGCGGCCAGGCAGCCATCGTGATACACCATTACCCACTGAGAGTTACCAAACCATGAAGCGGGAGGATATCTTGAGGTCACAATCTACCTTCACAATATGTGTCGCCGCGCTCTTAATCGGGCAGCTGCTCTTGGCAGCTTGTTCAACGCCAACCCCCGCTGAGCGTTCAGCTTCAGATTCGCAACAACTGGACTCCGCAGAACAGGAATCCGACGAATCTTCGCAGGCTGAATCGCGGCCTTCTGCAGACCGCGGGGCCATCAGAATCGGCGCGCTGGTTCCTCTGTCCGCGCCTGGATCTGTTGTGGGCGGAGAGGCAATGCGGGACGCGATGATCATAGCCGCAGATGAGATCAACAGCAACGGCGGTCTGCTGGGGCAACCGGTTGAACTGGTCGTAGTAGACAGCGAAGGCCTGCCGGAGCGCGGCGCGGCAGCGAGCGAGCGACTCATCAATCAAGAAGGCGTAGTCGCCATTGCAGGGGGCTATCACAGTTCGGTTGGTGTCGTCGCCAAAGAGGTGGCCCACGATAACAACATTCCAGTTGTTTTCGCCAATACATCAGGGCGATTGCATCTAAATTGGGTCAGAACATCGAAATGCAGCCGAATACTCTTCCAGGTCGGGGTAAGACACAGGGAAATGTACGAAAGATGGCACGTAGACGGAGAATTTAACTTATCTCGCCGACTGAGGGCCT
>JAJDZJ010000060.1 GCA_022824685.1 Caldilineaceae bacterium | reverse complement strand
GCACCGGCCGTCAGGCGTCGAAATCATTTGGATTTCCCGTCTACGTGCCACTAATCGAACACTTCTCATGTCTGATCCCGAACTGGAGGGGAATTCTGAAGTATTTCGATGCTTTGACCCAATTTAGATGCAATTGCCCTGTCCCGACCCGAACTGCATCCAGTCGAACCAGTTCCAGAGCAGTTGGCCGCTAGGCGCCGCGCACCGTGAAGCGAGGTTTTACTTCCGGGTTGAGCAGGTTTAACGGCAACTGACCCCCCAGCACGCGCGCCACCTCCTGCACCGCCTTCACACGCACGTCACGGAAAGCCTGCTCCGAGTACCACGCCACGTGTGCGGTCACAAGGATGCGGTCCGAGCGGTAGAGCGGATGGTCTGGCGGCGGCGGCTCCTCGTCAACCACGTCTACAGCCGCCCCCGCGATCTGACCTGAATCGACCGCCTGCAGCAACGCGGCGGAGTCGACTACGCCCCCGCGCGCCGTATTCACAAGAGAGGCACCCGGCTTCATCTTCGCCAGCGCGCTTGCATCGATCATTCCCTGCGTCTCTTCCGTCAACGGCAAGTGCAAAGTGACAAAGTCCGACTGCCCCAGCAGCGTTTCGAACTCTGCAGGTTCGGCGCCTCCCTGTCGTATCTCCTCATCATCCAGGTAGGGGTCCCAGGCCAGCAAACGCCAGTCAAAACCGGAAGCCTTCCGCGCGACAGATTGGCCGATGCGCCCGAATCCGATGATGCCCAGCGTGCGCCCCGCACTGCGCTGGATCGGGTATGGCGGCTTGGGCTGCCAGCGGCCGCCTCGAACTGCTGCTGCCTCGGCGTCGACATACCGGATTGCGTTCAGCAGCAGCGCCATCGCGTGGGTCGCCACCTCGTCAGTGCCGTAATCCGGCACGTTGGCAACACACACACCCGCCGCCGTTGCCGCGTCAATGTCGATGTTGTCCACACCGACTGACGGTTTAACGATTGCCAGGCAGTGAGGAAAATGCGAAAGCACTTCGGCATTGATGTGCACATTGCCCACGAGCAGGGCAACCGCGTCCTTGCCCGCCTCGGCCAGCTGTTCTTGAGTCTGACACGGGCGCTTGACCAGTTCGACTTTGTACGGCGCCAGGACCTCCTTTTCAGTCTCCAGGCCGGGAAAGATGTTGGATGTGACAACGACTGTTCGGGATCTGCTCATAAGGACTGCTCCGCGACGCCAAGAA
This sequence comes from Caldilineaceae bacterium, assembly GCA_022824685.1. GTDB lineage: Bacteria > Chloroflexota > Anaerolineae > Caldilineales > Caldilineaceae > Bin5. The sequence continues at coordinate 36,799 of JAJDZJ010000060.1, read as the reverse complement.
AGGCGAGGATTGCATGAATGTATACCTTCGTAGCGCGCACGACCTGTGCCAGCTCGACCCGCTCGTGGTCCGAATGCGCGGTCAGATAGCTCGCGCCATAGTAAAGCGCAGGGACATGCGCCAGATGCACAAAGTGGGGAACATTCGCCGCAGCTCGGATCCCGGCCAGGGGCAGCTCGGCGCCCGTAACTTGCTGATGGCCGCGCCGCAACACCTTTGCCAGGCGCTCCTTTTCGTCGACCCTGTATCCCTCGATCCCATCCAGCCAGACCTCGACTTCTGCGCCGCTCTCCTCCTGCACACGGGCCGCCAGCCCCTCAAACTCCTCGCGAATCTCGTCCAAGCTGCAACCAGGACCAAACCGGCGCGTCCCCGCAATGACACAACCGGCCGGCATCCGGTTAAAATAGTCGCCGCCCTGAAACCTGCCAATGAAAATGGATTCCGCGCCCAGATAAGGATGCCGTATATCGTCGAGTTCAGCCGCCTTCTCCTGCAGCAGCTGCACCGCCCTGAGCCCTGCCATCACCGCGTGGGGAGCTCCCGCCTCGGCCACCGTCTCGTGAATGCCCTCATCGTCCCCCGCAATGCTCAGCTCCCAAAATGCAAGGCCCATACCTGTAATCGGCAGGTCTTTGCCGCCCAGCTCAGTTACGATCACCGTGTCCCCATGGACGCCCTTTTCGATCAGCGATATCAACGTCTCATTTGTCGCGCTCTCGTGGCGGCCGTGCGCAGTCAGAAGCAGGTCACCGCCAAGCTGGACTCCCGCCCCGCGTATGACGCGCGCAGCCTCTGCCATCGCGGCCAGCGATGCCTTCATATCCTCCGATCCCCGCCCGTGGATAAATCCATGCTCAAATCGCGGCTCCGGCCCCGGCAAATCTACCGTATCGGTATGGCCGTCCAGCTGAAGCGTAGGGCTCCGTCCGCAGCCCCGCAACCACGCCACGACGCTGGGGCTGTCGGGATACTCATCGTCCATCTCCACTTCCAGGCCCGCCTCGCGCAAGGCATCCGCATAATATTCCGAAACGGCGCGCTCTTCCCCGGGCGGGCTCGGGATGCGCACCATATCCAGTGTAAGCTGCTTGATTCGCTCCGGCTCAACTTGCCCGGCAAGGGATGTCGCGAGGAGATCGGTGTCCATTTAGCGCTCCACCCAGTGTTCGAATAGGGGTTGGACTGCCGGCGCTAAACCCGCATACACATCCTTCTTTACAGATTCGACCTCATTCTCTGTAAGTCCGGTCGCCGCCATCTGCCTTGCCCGCTCACCGGAGCCGGGTCTAAGCCCATTTAGATTCAGCCACCACGGCGCGAAGCGAATGGCCATCGCGACACGCGCTGAGTCGGACCTGTTCGCGCCGGCCGCGTGCCACATGCGGCTATCCATCACCAGTACGCTGCCCGCGTCGCCGGCAGCCTGGATTTCGGTCGGATAAGGAGCTTCTTCGTCGTGGCTGCAGCCCTCTGCGCTTGGGTTCGTCTCCATCCTGTGGCTGCCGGGCACGATAATGGTGGCGCCATTCTCAACCGTAAATGGAGAAAGCATCCACAGCGTCGTCAGATGGGCGACGACATCGGGGTAGGGCGCGGGAATATGCCCTGCATTGCGCTGGTTGAATGGCCAATCGGCGTGAAGCCCGCCGCGTGCGTTGCCTGGGTAATTGATCATGGCCGAAGTGAATGAAACGCGCACATTCTGGCCAAGCGTCGCTTTGATCAGTTCAATAAAGTGAGGCGTTACAAGATAAGGAGCAAAGGACTGATCGTAGTTGATCAACCCGGTCCGATGTCCGATATTCGCCGGCGCATCAGGCCGCTGGTGCCGGAGCGTGGCCTCCGCAACACTCTCGCGTACAGCCCTTACCTCCTCCTCGGGGATAACGTTCTTCACAACACACCAGCCGTCCAGCCTCAAATGTAGGAGTTGCTCTTCTAACGTAGGAGTGGCCGGCATATTTCTTTCCTCACGTCTTCGCTTGGGGTCGAATCAGCAAGAGTTCCTGCCCTGAATCGGCGCGGCGAGGTCGAACATGACATGGCTAGCGGTCAGCGACCATTATACCACTCCCGGCAGGTAATGGGCAGAGGGAAGCAGGCTCAGAGGTTGCCATTCCTCGCGTGATCCGATAGAATCACACGCAGCCATGGTCCGCAGCGACCTCGACCACCGATTACTCTCCTCTTAGCAGTCCAAAGTCTAATTGTCAGGAGGTTGTTGTAGCTGTCCCACGCCATTTGAGTTCGACTTTCCCAAATTCTCGGGTATTGCACCCAGCGGCGACTCACATCAAAGGATCCAGCCGGAGACATGCCGAACGTCTTCCCAGGCGCCCAATATTGCTCAGGAGGGACTATTGATCGAACTGCGTAGGAATTCCCAGAATTAAGCAGTAGTTTCATGCAATCTGCATCGAAAAGGAGAAGCAAGAACTATGACGAGAGTCAATTCCGCAGCAAAGACCGACGTCCAGGAGGGCATCAGCCGGAGAAGCCTCCTGAAGAACTCTGCCGCAGTTGCCGGACTCGCGCTGGTAGCCAGCGCCTGTGTACCGGCCGGCCCTGAAGCCGCCGGCGACGAAGGAATGGCGGCGTCACAGGAACCCGTTGACATCCAGATTTGGTGGCGCATCAATCCCACCACGGAAGGCGTTCTCCAGGTATTCCAGGAGCAGCACCCCGACATCACCGTGTCGCTCGGTGACCTCGGCGAAGCAGTCTACGGTACGCCCAAATACGTAACCGCCGTGGCTGCCGGCAAGGGCCCCGACGTCTCCTACCAGAACCGTCACACCTTCCGCCAGTTTGCCTCCCGCAATCTCTACAGGCCCATCGAAGACCTCCTTGAGCGGGACAATGTCGACAAAGGCAACTTCATGGCCGGCCCCATCGCCGACCTCACCTGGCAGGGCACACTCTATGGGCTGCCACATACCGCCGGCACCCGCTACTTCTTCTGGAACAGGACCCACTTTGAAGAAGCCGGCCTCGATCCAGACGTTGGCCCCGAGACCTGGGACGACATCATGGAAATGGCGCCCCAGTTGAACAAGATGGAAGGAGACCGCATCGTTCGCTACGGCTTCCTCCCCCACTTCCCGCCCGGCCTGTCCGATCAGCTGCTTATCTACGCCATGGAAAACGGCGGAGTCAGCCAGTCCGAGGACGGCCGCACCAACCTCATTAACACCGATCCATGGGTCGAAGCCCTCGAGTGGTGCGTCCACATGATCGACGAGTTTGGCGGCGGCAACGCCGCGGCCTCCTCCTTCATGGAAGGCTTCGCCGGTCAGCCCGTCGATCCCTTCGCCCAGGGCCAGGTCTCCATGTGCTCCTACGGCAACTGGATGATCGGCCGCTATGCCAAGTTCCCCGACCTCGACTACGACGGCACCGGCCTCATGCCTGTCTCGGCCGCAAATGAAGGCGCCCAGGTTAACTGGTCCTGCGGCTGGACTTTCGTGATCGACCCCAATACCGAGCTTGTCGAACAGGGTTGGGAATTCATGAAGTGGGTGATCAGCGAGAAATACGTGCGCGCCGCAGGGACCGTCGGCCTTGAGCTCGAAAAGGCCGAATGGGCGCGTCAGCAGCTGCCCGGCGAACCGATCTTCGCCCCCACACCGCCCGTCTACCAGCCGGCCATGCAGTTCATGTTGGACGAGTACTACTCCGTCCTACCCGAACGCCAGAAGATCATGATGCAGAGATACCTCGATTCAGAGACCTTCTCCGTGGGCTGCGGCCAGATTGCCGGACTCGCCGCCGCCGAACTCTGGATCGGTTTCAAGAACGCCTGGGAGTCCGCCCTCACCAAGAAGCAGACGCCGCAAGAGGCCCTCGACGCCTCCCACGCCGACGTCCAAAAGGCGCTCGACGCCGCTTGGGAGAATCTTGAATCCTCCTAAGCGCATTAGAGAATTAACAGAACCGGGCGGCATCCTGTCGTTCCGGTTCTGTCTTCTCGCTTGTCTGCTCCAACTGTCAGGACTGCCTCCATGACCAACGCCCAACCCAAACCAAGACTCACCAACGCCGCCAGAGAGGCCCTGACCTGCTATCTCTTTCTCCTCCCCTGGGGCATCGGCTTCCTTGCCTTTGTAATCGGCCCGGTCGCGGCTTCCTTCGTGTTGGGCTTCATGGACTACGAAATCGTGACCCCCGCCCGCTGGGTCGGTCTGGCGAACTACATCGAGCTCTTTACAGACGATCAGCGCTTCGGCATGTCGATGGGCAACACGCTATATTATGTGCTCGTCTTCGTGCCGCTGCACGTTATCGTTGCCACCCTCCTGGCCCTCCTGCTCAACCAGAAAGCCCGCGGCATCGCCGTCTACCGTACCCTCTTCTATGTGCCGTCGATCGTGCCCATCGTCGCCGGCGCCATCCTCTGGGTTTGGATTCTGCAGCCCGAGTGGGGCCTCATCAATTCGACTCTGCGACTCGTTAAGATTGAAGGCCCGCTCTGGCTCGCATCGCTCACCTGGTCCAAACCGGCCCTCATCCTCATGGCGCTTTGGGGCTCCGGCGCCGCTATGATCATCGTCCTCGCCGGCCTGCAAGGCGTCCCCCAGCATCTCTACGAAGCGGCGGAAATCGACGGCGCCAACCGCTGGCAGCGCTTCCAACACGTGACGTTGCCGATGCTCAGCCCAACGCTCTTCTTCATTCTCGTCCTCAGCGTAATCGCCTCCTTCCAGGTCTTCACCACCGCCTACGTGATGACCGGCGGCGGTCCTGCCGAATCGACGCTGTTCTATATGCTCTACCTGTATCGCCGCGCCTTTGTCCTTCTGGATATGGGATACGCAGCCAGCATGGCCTGGATCCTCTTTGTGGCCGTGCTTGCGCTCACGCTGGTCCAGTTCAAGCTGGCAAGCCGTTGGGTCTACTACGAAGCGGAGCAGAGCTAAAGCCATGATTCGCGACCAGGCCATCGGACCTCAATCCGAACGCGAGATTCATCCCGGAGCCAGGTGGCAGCCTCTCCGTCGTCTGCTTGAGCGCGGCGGCATACAGATCCTGCTCGTCCTTGGCGCACTAATCTTCGCGCTCCCTTTCGTCTGGATGGTCAGCACTTCGCTCAAGGCCGACCGTCAGATCTTCGCCTTTCCGCCTATCTGGGTGCCCGACCCTTTCATCTGGGGCAACTTTCCCGCCGTTTTCATCTATGCCCCCATGCACCTCTATTTTTTCAACACCCTGGTCATCGCCCTCGCCCACGTATTCGGCGCAGTCTTCACCTGCTCGCTCGCCGCATATGCATTCTCACGCTTACGTGCGCCCGGCCGCGACCTCATCTTCATGGTTATGGTCAGCCAGATGATGATCCCCTATATCGTCATGCTGGTGCCGCTCTACCTACTCTTCGCCGAACTGGAGTGGATCGACACATTCTACCCGCTGACCATTCCCGCCATGCTCGGCACACCCTTTTACATCTTCATGCTGCGTCAGTTCTTCCTGACCATCCCCATGGAGCTGGAAGAGGCCGCCATCATTGACGGCGCAACCCGTCTCCGCATCTGGTGGACCATCATCCTGCCCCTTGCCAAGCCAGCCCTGGCAACCGTCGCCATCTTCAGCTTCATGTTTGCCTGGAATGACTTCACCGGCCCGCTCATCTTCCTCAACACGCGCGAGAAGTTCACGCTGTCCCTTGGCCTCCAGGCCTTCATGTTCGAGCGCCGCACCATGTGGGGCCCCCTCATGGCCGCGTCAACCATGATGATCGTGCCGATACTGATCGTCTTTTTCCTGGCACAAAAGCACTTCATTCAAGGTATTGCCCTTACTGGTATAAAGGCATAGAGGATGATAGTTGAAACGCCATCTTAGTCGGGGCCAAATGTGTCCGCTTTACGTCATATGTTCACAACCTGCAAGAGCGCATTTCTGCTTAGCTCACTAGGCTACGGGAGTAAGCAACTCCATTAGCGAAGATACCGGGAAGCGGTAATTCACTGCAATTTGGAGATTTCAAGTAGAGGCACGCCTACTCATGGAGTTGGTCGATCTCCGCCTGTTGGAAAATCTGCCCTAAATGAGCAGAAAGATTGAATAAGAAGGAATTAAAGTGACAGGGCCTCCAATCGATAAGACAGTAGAGCGACTGCAAAAGGCACTCGAAAAAGTACCCCAGTTGAGAAAGCTATCTACTTCTGATCCCGTCTTCAGGAGATGGCGGAGGTATACAGAAAAGGCTATTGCTAAGGCCTACGGGGAGGAAGACGCTGCTGTAAAGGAATTCACCGAAATATCGTTTTCTCCACCACATCCTTTAGACTACGCATTTGCCGAGGCTCTCCGAGGGTCAGGCGTTCCAAGACTAAGCAATCAAGAGGCGCTAGCTATTGGTCTGTCAAAGGCTTCAGACCTGCTCAAATTGATGGTTGCGGAGATAGGAGACTTTTGGGATGAAGGGGATCAAGTAAAGCACTCCTCCGGTCCCAAAAAAGAAGGACAGATTGACTCAAAAAAAATCTTCTTAGTTCACGGTAGAGACGATGGACCTAAACACGAAGTAGCGAGATTCGTTGAAGAGTTAGATCTCGTGCCTGTAATACTTGATGAACAAGCGGATCGGGGGCGCACTATCATAGCTAAATTTGAGGAAGAGGCTGAGAAAGTCGGATATGCCGTAGTCCTATTGACTCCGGATGACGAAGCCAGATTACGAAACAGTGGCAATGAATTTCGTCTTCGAGCAAGACAAAACGTCATCTTCGAACTTGGATTCTTCGCAGGCAAATTGGGCAGAAGGCGTGTTTGCGCCGTGATAAAAGGAGACCTAGAGAAACCATCTGATTATGATGGCGTAGTATACATTCGCTTTGATAAAACTGATGGCTGGAAATTAAAGCTTCTTAGAGAACTGAAGGCGGCAGGCTTCGACGTAGATGCGAATCTCGTTGTTTGAAGGCTAGCAAGAAAGCTGGGCAGAGGCACATAATTCTCCGAAAGTTCCTGATCGATTCCCTTCTCAACCATCTGACACGTAGTTCAAGAGCACAATAGGAACAAATTGTATGGAACTCTCGCCCGGAAAACAGCTCTTCATCGACGACTACTTCATCGAATCGTTATCCGGCGCAAAGCGCGTACTCAACCGGCCGCGTAAATTGACTGTCGACGAACCGCTTTCAATCCCCTTCGATCAACCCTGGGACGCCCAGTTCGCGCAGCCGGGTCGCGTGATCTACGACGAGAGCAACCAGCGCTTCCGTATGTACTACCGGGCCTGGGTTGATGACCGTAACCTCCTCTGCGCGCTGGAGTCCGACGACGGGCTGAACTGGGAACGGCCGGAACTGGGACTGGTCGAGTTCGACGGCTCAACACGCAACAACATCACCACCGGATCCGCCGATCACCTCTCCATGATTCTGGACGATTACGAGCAGGAGGAGGCGCGGCGCTGGAAGCAGATCGACAACAAGCCAAGCGGCGTTGGCGAGGATGGCGAGCCGCGCTGGCTGGCTCGCTATTCCGCGGACGGCTATGACTGGCATCTCTATCCCGAAGGCAGCCACAGCGATCAGAAAATGATGTTCAACTTCGGCTCCCCCGCCGAGACCTTCGGAGGCGTAATCAATCCGGATGCCCGCTACGTCCACTACTCCCAGCGCGGCTCGAACCGCCGCACCCGCGTCCTGGGCCGCCGCGACAGCGACGACTTCCTGCACTGGTCCGGCCTGCGTACAGTAATCGAGCAGGACCTGCAGGACCCGCCCGGCACAGAATTCTACGCCGCCGGCTTCGATCCGCTCAACCGCAGCGACGGCGGCCTGCACGTCCTCATGCTCCACACCTTCCTGACCGATCTCACCGAACCTTACGCCATCGCCGACGCCGAAAACTACTGGGGCGCCGGCGAGAGCGGCTCCAACGCCCTGCCCGCCCGCGTTGACGGTTTCGTCGAAACGCAACTGGCTGTAAGCCGCGACACCGTTGCCTGGACCCGCTGGCGCGAACCGTTCATCGGCCGCGGCGTGCCAGGCGCATGGGACTATGGCATGGTCTACACCGACGGGCCCATCCGCCACAATGACCAACTCATGTTTTACTACATGGCCGGCAACCTCACCCACAACGGTTACAGCGCGCAGCCCTGGCAAGGACCCTACTCGACACCGAACCGCCGCGGCAAGGGCGTCGCCGTCCTGCGCCCCGACGGTTACGTCAGCGTCGAAGCTGAATCCTACGCGCCCGGCATTCTTACCACCAATCGATTCCGCCAGGAGCGGGGCGGTCAGATCCGTGTAAACGTCGACGCAAGCGCCGGTGAGTTGCGCTACGAGCTGCTGGAAGATACCGGCCAGCCCATTCCCGGATGTACCGTCGACGACTGCGATCCGATCCGCGAAGACACCCTTGACGCCATGCTCTCCTGGAACGGCAAGCCCGGCTGGCCGGGCGTTGGCGAAGACCGCAGCGGGCGCTTTCCGAGGTTGCACCAATCCGAGTTCTACGTGAAGCTGCGCTTCCACGTTTCGCCGGGTACCAAACTCTATTCGCTCACCATCGACCCGGCTGACGTAACGCTGTATCTCATCAGGCTGAAAGGACGAGTGGACTAGCACGCGAAACCATTGAAGGTCCCTGTCTTCGACAATGCCGCAGGGCGCCTTGTCCTGATCGTTAGAACAGACGCGCCGGAATCTTCCGGTTACGGATAGCCGCCAAAACAGACCGATCCTGTCAGGAGCCCAGAATGTCCGAAACACTCACAAACGAACTGTGGCGCAAGTACCAGACCCAGGGCTATCTGCGGCTTGGAAAGGCGCTGACCCCCGCCGAACTGGCCGCACTTCAAAAACGCATGGATGAAATCATGTTGGGGACCGCCCCGCTCGACTACGACCGCATGGCAATGCAGCTGGACCGCGAACCGGGCACAGGGAAACCGGGTCCTCAAACAAAAGGTCACAAAGGCGCAACGCTTAGCTACCGCAAGATCCAGGACCTGGAGTACGACCCGCTGTTCCTCGCATTCATGCAGAAGCCGCTCTTTCGCCACATCTGCGCACGCGTCTACGGTGAAGAGACCACCATCGCCTGCTACCGCGCCATGTTCATGAACAAACCGGCCCGCGAAGGTACCCCCCTCATCTGGCACCAGGACCGCTGGAGATACCTGGACCGCGATCCCCTGATCACGATCTGGACGGCCCTTGATCCGGCAACAGTCGCCAACGGCTGCGTTCAAATCGTTCCCGGCGCCCACCACACCTTGATCAACCCGACCAGCGGTTCCGGCTTCCTGACGCCGGAGCAGGCCGAAGAGTTGACTCGCGACGCTGAAATTATCTATCTGGAGCTGGAAGCGGGCGAGAGCGTCCTGCTGCACAACCACCTGCCCCACAGTTCCGAAGTCAACAATACCGACATTCCACGGCGGGCGTTCAGCGCATGCTACATGGACGCAGCCACGAAAGCCGAAAACGGCGAACAGTTCTCAGTCATATTTGGCGAACAAGCTCTTCAGCCTGAGCTGGTCTAAGCATGTTCATGAAACCTAATGTATATTGAAAACGGAGGACCTCGCCAGAACCTGGATGAAATTGTCCTCTTTCCCTTTGACGACCACAGCCTGCCGCTCCAATGCGGTGTGGAGCTCAGTCTCGAGGGCCACATGACCCCCTGCGGACAGACCCGCATCGCAGTGGCGCTGGGCGGTGACGGCGCGCCTGACAGCGAACGCGTCGTCTACTACGGCACTGTCCATCGCATCGGCGATGAGCTCTGGATGTGGTACCTCGGCCAGGGCAAGGACGCCGGCTGGTTCGAGCGCGTCTGCCTGGCCGTCAGCGCCGACGGCTACAACTGGCGCAAACCGAACCTGGGGCTGGTTGCGTATAACGGCAACCGAAACAATAATCTCGTCGACCTCAACCAGGGCGCTCACCACGTCCAAAGCTGCGTCGTCTACCACGACCCCGACGATGCCGACCCCGGTCGTCGTTTCAAAATGCTCTTTCAATCGCGCAAATACAAGAGCCGGTTCGCCGCAGCCTTTAGCGCCGACGGACTGACATGGCGCGAATCCCCGTCCAATCCGGTCGGATCCTGGCTGGAGATGGCGGGCGGAACGCGCCACAACGGCTGCTACTACGTGTGCGGCCAGGGCGGGTCACATGCCGGCGGCGTCCGGCAGCTGGTGTCCCACATCTCCTACGACTTCGAAAACTGGTCGCAGGCCTCCTGCATGGGGATGCGCCGTTCGAACGTCACGCCCCGCTCCCCAGTGGCCGGCAGCAGCGCAGGAGAGCAGATTCACCTCGGCGCCAGCCTCTGGAATCGCGGCAATGTAATCGTCGGCTTCTACGGCATGTGGAACGGCCACCCGTCCAACGACCGCCGTCTTGTCACCATGGACCTCGGCCTCGCCGTCAGCAGCGATGCCCTGCACTACCGCGAGCCGGTTCCCGATTACCCCATCGTTTCCGCGGCAGAGGACGGCTGGCAGGAGCTGCCCTTTGGCCATACTCTGGTCAACTATCCGGCCCTGATCCAGGGGCAGGGCTTCGAACAGGTCGGCGACGAAACGCTTTTCTGGTACGCGCCCTGGCCGGAACAAAGCAGTGACGGCGTTCGCGTCGCCAGTTGGCCCCGCGACCGGCTCGGCTACTTTCAGCCATTTCCCGCCGCGCGCATGAGGACTGTTCAGGGCTCCCACGTGATTTCAGCGCCAATCGATCTGGACGGCGCAGACGCGCAGCTAGCACTCAATATAGATGGGATTGGCGAGTACAGCGCAGTATCCGCTGAAGTCGTAAGCGAACGCCTGGAGCCAATTGCCGGATTTACGGAAAAGGACTGCGTCGCGCCGACCTCATCCGGCCTGGCTCAGCCAGTCAACTGGAAGGACCGTGCAACCCTGCCATGCGAACACGGCCCGGTCCGCCTCCGTCTCAACTTTTCCGGTGTCCGCGTGGAAGACATAAAGCTGTACGCCGCGTACCTTGCCAGAGCGGGACATGGAGCCCTGTAGGACAGCCCGCGAACGAAGGTCAAGAACCAAAAGGAAAGCGCCATGTATGAAAGCGTCAAGGTAGCCGCCATCTCCTATCGACCCGCCAAGTGGGACAAAGAGTACAATGCCCAGAGAATGGAAGAGCTGTTTGTCGAGGCCGCCCGGGAAGAGCCGCGCATGATCCTGATTACCGAGGGCGCGCTCGAAGGCTACGTTGTCATGGACGTGGTCGAAGGTCGCGCCACCGCCGATGCCCTGATCGAAGTCGCCGAGCCCATCGACGGCCCCTATATCCGCCGCTTCCAGAAGCTGGCCCGCACGCTCAACACCTGCCTCGCCTTCGGATTCGCCGAACGGATCGGAGATGAAGCCTACAACTGCGCCCTCTTTCTCGACCAGGAGGGCGAAATCTGTGGCCGCTACCACAAGGTCCAGCTGGCGGAGGGCACGCATTCCTCCTGGCGCTTCAATCGCGTCGGCCACCGCCTTCGCGCCTTCGATACACCAATTGGCCGCGCCGGCTTCGTTTTCTGCAACGATCGCTGGAACCCGGATATCGTTCGCGCCCTCGTCCTCGACGGCGCACGCATCATCCTCATTCCCTCCTACGGAAGCAAGACCAAAGAGCAGAACCAGGCCGTACTGGCCAGGGCCAGGGAGAACGGGGTTCCTATCGTCGAGGCCAACGTGGGCATGAATCTCATCATCAGCAAGGGTGAAATCTGCGCCTACCAATGGGGAAACGACCAGATCACCTACGGCGTCGTCGACGTTCCGGTGGTGCCGGGCCCCGAAACAGCGCGCAAGGCCGAACAAAACTATCTCGCAGCCCAAAAACCTGAGATGGATCGGCGTTACCAGCATACGTTGCAGAGAGTTCGCCAGAAGGAAACTGCTTAGTTTAACTACACCCGATTCCCGTATCCAACTTTGAAGGGAGAATGGCCACGTGTTTGATACCGTAGTGGCTGGCGGCACGGTCATAGACGGCTCCCGCGCGAAACGCCGGCGCGCGGATGTGGGCATACGCGGCGACAGAATCGCCGCCGTCGGCGACCTGAGCGGCGCCGACGCAGCCCATACCATCCACGCCGACAACAGAGTCGTCGCGCCCGGTTTCGTCGACGCCCACAACCATTCCGACGGCTGGCTCCTGCGCAAGCCCCACCTGGTCAGCAAAACCACCCAGGGCTTCACCACCGAAGTGATCATGGCAGACGGCATCTCCTACGCGCCGTTCAGCCGCGAGACGGCCCGCGACTGGCTCTACTACATGCGCGGCCTGAACGCCCTCCGCATGCAGGATTATACAGGCTGGGAAACACTGGGCGACTACATGGCCCTCCTCCACCGGCGCAACGTTCAAAACGCGATTGCCCAGATTCCCTACGCCAACGTGCGCACACTGATCTGCGGCTGGGGGCCGTCCCCGCCCGACGATTCGCAGATGCAGCAGATCCAGCTGCAGGTGGAGCAAGGCATGCAAGAGGGCGCCTGCGGACTCTCAACCGGCCTCGACTACGCGGCCCAGTGCTTCGCCTCCACCGACGAGCTGGTCGCCGCCTGCCAGCCCATGGCCGGCGCCCAAGGCCTGTACGCCACCCATATGCGCTACAAGCAAGGGACTCTGCCCGCCCTCAAGGAGGCCGTCGAGATCGGTCGGCGCGCCGGCGTCCCCGTCCACATCTCCCATCTCAAGGCCGCCAGCGACGCCGATACCGAGGCCATTCTTGCCTATGTCGATCAGGTCGCGGTCCACGAGGTCGATTTCTCCTTCGACGTCTATCCCTATCTGCCCGGGTCAACGATGCTCAACTATCTCCTGCCTTACGAAATCTGGCATGACGGACCCCTGGCCGCGGTGCCCAGGCTCCGCGATCCTGCAATGCGCGCCCACATTCGCCGCAGCCTGCAGGTCTACGCCCCGGATATGAATGCAATCAGGATCGCCTGGCTGCCAGGCAAGGAAAACAGTATCTACCTGGGCAATACGCTGGCTGAGTATATTGAGGAAGTGAGAAAGGAGCCGCAGGACGCCCTTTGCGATCTCCTGATCGAAGAAAACCTGGCTGTGCTGCTCGTCTTCTTTCAGGGCGATGACAGTTTTGTCGAGCCATTTCTCGCCCACGATAGCCACATGATCGGTACCGACGGGGTCTACCACGAAGGCGGCGTTATCCATCCCCGCCAGTACGGTTCCGCCGCGCGCCTACTGGGGTCGTGCGTGCGCAAAGGACTGTTTTCTCTCGAAGACGCCGTCTGGAAACTGAGTGGCGCCCCCGCCACCCGCTTCGGCCTCAAAGACCGAGGCCAAGTGAGCCAAGGCTGCTTCGCAGACCTGGTCATCTTCGATCCCGACGCGATCCAGGATAACGCTACCTTCTCGCAGCCGCATCAGCTGTCCGACGGCATTGGCGACGTGATCGTGAACGGGGAACCTGTCATCCGCAGCGGCGCGCCCGTCGATTTTTCCGGACCCGAACTTCCGGGCAGGTCACTGCGCTTCAACCAGTAGCGGCTTACTCAAGCCTCTGGCCGCGAACAGAAGTCTCTACACACCTAAGCCCGTCCGCGCGCGTCCATTGCAGAACCTTCTCTTAACTGTCGGCAGGCGGAGCCGGGATGACGTTTGCTACCTCCACGTTCTCGGCATTGGTAGCGGTGACAAGCGACGCGTCAACCCAGCCGGCTTGGCCGTAATAGTCAATCCGCCACCAATCTCCTTCGGGATTCTTTCCGGTAATCGCAAACTGTTGTCCCGTCGACGACCCGCCAATCACCGGATATACGGTGCCCGGCCCCGTCCGCACGTTGATCTCCCCGCCAAACGTGACCGCGGGCGCGCCCGGCTGCAAAGGACTTGCTGTCGTCGGCGACGACTCGGGGCCTGAAGGAACCGGCGTTGCGTTGGCCACGGGCACCGCTTCCGCATTGGATGCCACCACAAATGGGGCGTACAGCCACCCGCTCTGCCCTTCATATTCGATCTGCCACCAGTCCTCCGTACTGTTCTTCCCCGTGATGACAAACTCCTGTCCGGCCGCGGCGGTACCGATCACATCATAGTCGGTGCCGGCCCCGCTTCGTATATTCATTTCCCCGAGCAGAATGACCGTGGCTTCGCCTTGCCCGGCCGTTTCACCGGTTGGCGCGCTGGCTTCAGGAGCAGGTTCCTCCTCCTGCGCGCTGTCCACAACCGGGACATTCGCCCCGTTTGTCGCCGTCACAAATTCCCCATAGACCCACCCTGCCTGGCCCTCGAAATCAATCTGCCACCAGTCTCCGTCCCCGTTCTTGCCTGTGATGACATATTCCTGCCCTGCATATGCGCCGCCGATTCGTTCCTCCTCCGTGCTCGGACCACTGCGCACGTTCACGTCTTCGAGAATGGTTGCAGTCCCAACCTCCGGTTCCTGCCCCGTCCCTGCCGGCGGGGCCGTTCCCACCGTTGAACCCCCTGCGATGGGTACATTTTCTGCATTGGCGGCAAGTACAAACGGCGCGTATATCCAGCCCGTCTCACCGTTATAGTCGATCTGCCACCACTCGCCGTCCTCGCTCCGGCCCGTGATCACGAACTCCTCTCCCTCCGTCGCGCCCCCGATTCTCTCCGCGTCGGTTCCGGGCCCGCTCCGCACGTTCATGTCGCCCTGAACAGTTACGAGCGCTTCACTGCCCGAGGGCTCTTCCATGGCTGCGCCCGTCGCGGTGGCCGTGGCGGTCTCCAATACGAAAGGCGTCGGCGTCGGAGACACTGTTTCCGTCGGCTGCGCAGTTGCCGTAGACGTTGCCGGTGGTGGCATGGCCGTGCTGGTACTCGTGGAAACAAGGGGTATGGCCGTATTCGTCGGCGCCTGCTCTGGCGGGCTCTCATCGCTGCCTTGCCGGTTGCATGCGCCAACCAGGCCAATCGCCAGAATCAGGACCACCAGAATCTCCCCGGCCGGCCGTGACCCGCGCCGCAATCCCCCCCTTTCACTGCTCGGCAGTTCCGACTTGGAGGCTACACAGATCTTTTGTCCCTGTTGACTCATGGAATTACCCCTCAATCGGGCCTGGCAGTCCGGGCGGCATGCACAATCAGCGCAACCGCCGTTGCCTCGGGAATGCGGCCCGTGTCCAGCATCAGATGATAGTGCCGGCTGTTCTTCCAGTCCGCGCTGGTGAAGAATCTCTGGTACCAGCTGCGCCTCTGTTCGTCCGCCAGACCAATGATTCGCTCTGCTGTGCCAATCTCCGCCATGCCCCGACGCCGCTGAATTCGGCCGGCCCGGACCTTCGGTGCCGCGAACAGATGGACGTGCAGCGCGGTCGGATGGTCCTCCAGAATCAACTGCGTTCCCCGCCCGACAAAGACCACGTCTCCCCTTTCCGCCAGCGCCCGTATCGCGTTCTTCATCCCTTCCACATACGTTTCCTGGTTCATCGGCCTGTTCCGGCGATTCGGATCAGCTGAGAACAGCGAACGCATCTCTTGGCTGACAACGCCGGCGCGCGACATCAGCTTCTCCTCCGCCTCGACGATCACCTCGACCTCAACACCGGCCTGCCTCGCCATCTCGGCAAGAACTTCCTTATCGATACATGGGGCGTTCAACTCATGCCCAACTGCCTCGGCAATGCGCGTGCCTCTTGAACCCAATTCGCGGGAAATTGTAACAACGGTCATTCTTGCCTCCTTTAGACAGAAAACCCCGGAGCACGCCCCTCAATGTTGTCCCATGTCACATTCCCATACATCAAAATCAATGCCGCTCTCAGGATACCTTCACTGCGGCGAGCCCCCTCGCCCCAATTTGGCGCTGAAGTGCCTGCTTCGCTCCTGCGAACATGCGCCCGGCCAGCCCGCTGCAATCCGGCCCTGATGACCGTTTTCCGCCTCCTTCCTCCACAGCGGCCCAATGCGCATTCGGCCCGCTCGCGGCCCGAATCCTACACTGCGATGACCCTCGGTTCGTATAGCGGCGTGTCCGCGGCCACAATGCGCCCGTCCGGCATCCGATAGCAGTTGCCCTGCCCGAGCGTTTCCGCCCCAAGAGAATTGCGCCGCAGCGCCTCCTCATCCAGCCGGCGCTGCGCCTCCGCCGCGTCGAAGTCCCAAGTCCCGTCAACCAGCGCCTTCAACTGCCGGCCGACTTTCATCTCTTCTTCTGTGCCGCTCTCCATCAAGTTACGCTGCTCCAGCGGATCGGCGCTCAGATCAAATAGGAGGGGCGGACCCACCCCTCGAAAACGAACGAACTTATACTGACCCAGCCGCACAACCCGATTCTCGCAGCCCTCTCCCCAGCGCGGGAGCGGATTGTCCACATACACCGGCTCCGTCGCCAGCGACGCGCCCTGCGTCGCCGCCTCCGAAAGATCACGCCCCTCTAAACCCTCCGGCGGCGCAATGCCGGCCAGGCCGCACAACGTCGGAAACACGTCCGCCAGGCTGACCGGCGTATCAACACGCGTGCCCGCGCTGTCCCCTCTGCGCTGCGATGGAGTCTGTATAATTAACGGAACCCTGGCCGCGGCTTCGTGCCAGGAATTCTTCCACCACATGCCGTGCTCGCCCGCCATTTCTCCATGGTCCGATGTATAGACCACGATCGTGTTTTCCAGCAGGCCGCTGGATTCCATCATTAACAGGAGATCACCGAGAATCTCGTCCAGATAGTCGACGCAGGCAAAGTAGGCTGCCCTGGCCTTCAACATCTCCGCTTCAGACACCTCCTCCGTGCGGAATCCCTCAGCCATGCCAACCGTCATCGGGTGATGAGCCGTATCGCCGGTTCGCTCTACCTTCGGTCGGGTTACCCCCTGCGGCCAGTAGCGGCTGAAAAAACGACCTGGCGCGGTCAGCGGAAAATGCGGTCGGCTGAAGGACGCGCACAAAAGCCAGGGCGTTTCTGGCTGGGCCGCGGCATGCTCGCGCAGAAACGCGACTGTTTCCCGAACGATCACCTGCTCCTGTAGCGCCCCCTCGGGGATCTCGGTGATGCCCGCATCCGCCGTTCGGCTGCGCATCGCAAAGCCCCCCTCCCGCTTGGACAAGGGGTCCCGCTGGTGCCCGGTCCCACCCGTCAAATCGCCGTAGGGCCTGTGCCCGAACCCGGCCATCTGGTTTGTCCCCCCCAAATGCATCTTGCCCACCAGGCATGTCGCATATCCGGCATCGCCGAATACTGAGGCGATCGTCGGAAGTTCCGGCCTCAGATAAGAGCCATTGGCCCAGCCGCCGCTGGTCATCGGCGACCGCCCGGTCAGAAGGCAGATGCGGGAAGGCGTGCATAGCGGGGACTGGCAGTAGGCGTTGCTGAAAAATGCTCCCTGTTCCGCCAGGCCGTCCAGCACAGGTGTATGCACCGGTTCCCCGGTCTGACTGTCAAGCAAACTCAAACAGCGATAGCTGTGTTCATCGGAAAAAAGGAAGAGTACATTGGGTCGCGGCATGGTTGCTTCTCTTGTTGACAATCGTAGGCCCAAGGACAACTACAGAATACGTCTATGAAGCCGTGTGCGCAAGTGGACTTTTCCCCTCCCAATTGGCCCCCTCCCTATTCTAGGGCCAGACAGCCGCAAAAACGATAGTCTAAGCGACCAGTTCCGGTTGATACCAGCCCCCTGGTGAGGTAGGATACGTCCAATGGAAACAATCTATACCGCCTCCGCAACCCAGCTGCTGCAAATGATACACAGTCGCGAGCTCTCCGCGCAGGAGGTCGTCGCGGCCTTTCTGGCCCGCATCGAATCCATGAATCCCCAACTTAACGCCGTGACCGCAGTCGCCGATGACGCGCTGGAGAAGGCGCGAAGCGCCGACGAGCGTCAAGCCCACGGAGAGGATCTGGGCCATTTGCACGGCCTGCCCTTTACAGTGAAAGACACTTTCGCAACCTCCGGTCTGCAGAGCCCCTTGGATCGCCGCATTCGCAACCAACCCGTTGCCCGGACCGACGCCGCGGTCGTCGCCAGGATGAAGCAGGCCGGCGCAATTCTCCTCGCCAAGACCAACTGCCCCCCGTCAGGCAGCGGAGCCGACACCGAGAACGCGGTGATCGGTCAAACCCGCAATCCCCATATCGCCGGTCGCTCTCCGGGCGGCAGCAGCGGCGGCGAAGCGTCTCTGATTGCCGCGGGGGGCTCCCCCCTGGGCCTTGGCAGCGATACCGGCGGCGGCATGCGCGTGCCCGCGGCCTTTTGCGGCATTACCGCCATCAAACCGACCCAGGGCCGCGTCCCCAACTCCGGCGTATACAACCAACCAGGTGGATTCACCGACCAGCGGACGCAAATCGGGCCCGCGGCCCGCCGTGTTGAGGACCTTCTCCTTGCTCTGAGAACCATCTCCGGGCCCGATTACGTCGACAGCGGCGTCACCGCCAAACCCCTCTATGATCCTGCCCAACTGCCGCTGCGCGATTTGACAATCGCATCCTTCCCCTATGATCCTTCCTCTCTCGTCACCTCGGCTGTGGCCAACGCGGTGGGCGCGTCCGCCCAGGCCCTCTCCCGCGCCGGTGTCCAGGTGGTCGAGAACCGCCCGCTTGATCTGGTCGGGGGCGCCCGAGACCTGGACCGCGGCTGGCGCCGCATGGCGGGCACGCGCGGCCAGGATGTGGTCGAGCTCCTCCACGCCTGGGATCAGTTCCGGTCCAATATGCTCCAGTACATCCGTTACTACGACGCCATCCTCTGCCCGGCGGTCCACCACACCGCGCCCGCCATCGGCGCCCGAGACCGTCAGCGCTTCGACTACACAGTCCCCTTCAACCTGACCGGCTACCCGGCCGCGGTCCTGCCCGTCGCAACTGACGTCGACGGTCTCCCTGTCGCCGTGCAGATCGTATCCCATCCCTGGCGCGAGGATATCGTGCTGGCCCTCGCCGCAGTCCTTGAAGACGAGTTCAAAGACTGGAGCCGCGACCTGCACAGCGCCGCGAAACTGTAGCGCCCCGCCAGCGTAATGTAAACATCGATACCGTTACCAGGGAGGTTCGAATGGAAGAGGAACGCCGGGAGCGGCAGACTGAGAATCCAGGCAAAGAAGAAGACCAGGAATTCGGCCAGAACGACGACATCGCGCAGGAAATCCAGCGCCTTGTCGAAGCCATGGCACACGCCGCGCGCAAGGTATGGAGCAGTGAACAGCGCCTTCAACTGGAAGAGGATCTGCGCCGCGGCCTTGGGTCACTCGTCGGCAGCGTCGAAGAAGCGCTCGAACGATTCAACCGCAGCGAACAGGGCCAGGAATTCCAGGAACAGGCAGCCAAGGTGGCGCATCGAGTTCGCGAAAGCGCCCTCGCCGCCGAACTGAAAGAAGGCCTGGCCACCGGGCTGCGGACGGCCTCAGAGGAGGTCCAGAAGTTTGCCGACAGCTTCGAGGAAGATGAGGACCAGTCCCGCGCCCCGCAGGACATACCGGTCAAACCCGAAGCCGGCGAGGATGAAAAAGAGGAGAGCTGACAAAGGCCGCCGGAGAGTCGCCGGCAAGTGCCCGCGACGCAATCAGGGGAGAGAAAACAGAACCTTGGCGACCTTCAAAATGCCCTGACTCCAGGGAACGCGGTGGGAAACGCCGCTGCTGCCCTCGAAGCTGGCCAGGTTCTCCCGATACCAGATGAAGTTCCGTACCAGCGCGTCCTGGTTGCTGAACTTTGCATCCCAGCCCAGAAGCCGCTGCGCCTTCGTCACGTCAACGTACGAGTCTGTCGCCGCCGTCTCATAGACCCATTTGTACAGGGGCGAGATCCCCATCCTCTCCAAGAGGCGCAAGGTCCAGATTGCCGGCGCAGCCGGCAGCGGTATGATCCGTTTGCGATGTCCGGCATAGTCTAGCACAGCCTGGTAGTCCTCCTTCATCGTCGCAAACTCGGTCGCCCCAATGTTGAAAGTATCGTTGACTCTGGCGCGCGGAAGCATCGCAGCCAGATAGATAGCCGCGCACAGGTCCTCCACATCCAGCAGTTGATAGCGATTCCTGCCGCTACCCAACAACGGAAAGTTCTTCCCATCCATTGCCCAGTCATAGAGCAGAGCGAAAACGCCAAGCCGTTCCGGCCCCACAAATGATTTCGGCCGGATGATGGGCACGCACAGCCCCTTTTGCCTGAAAGCCAGGCAGATCTCTTCCGCCTCAATCTTGGCCTCGCCATAGGGCCCAACCCCGTGCAACTCGTCGTCCTCCTTCAGAGGATGATGATCCGGAATGCCATAGACCGCGGTGGATGAAATATGGATCAGCCGCTTCACGCCCAATTCATGCGCCGCCTCCAGCACTTTCCTGATGCCGTCAACATCAGTGGAATATATCTCCTCGGCGCTATAGAGGGGCAACGCCGCCGCAGCATGAACCACCAGGTCCACACCCTCCATCGCGGCGCGGACCGCATCCACGTCCCGAATGTCGCCGTCCAAAACCTTCACCGATTCCTTCTCGGGATAATCAAATGGTGCGATGTCCAACGACACAACCTCTATGCCGCGCGCCTGAAAATGCCGGACAAGGTTGATGCCGAGGAAGCCCGCCCCGCCTGTTATCAGACACCTCTTTACGGCCCGTGCTTCGTCATCATCTTCCTGATGTTGCTCGCGCTCAGTTCGATGCATTCCAGCAGCCTCAACTCCTCTTTCTTCCCCTCGTTCGGACAGTTTCATGGTCAACGGTGTTCAGCCTGC
The DNA here is from genome assembly GCA_022824685.1 of Caldilineaceae bacterium. GTDB lineage: Bacteria > Chloroflexota > Anaerolineae > Caldilineales > Caldilineaceae > Bin5. The sequence goes on along the minus strand of JAJDZJ010000060.1, from coordinate 16,155 downwards.
CCTGACGCGTCATCCTCCCGTATCCGTCCAACGTCTTCAGGGGCCGGCAACGAAGATTCTCCCCAGCCCTCCAACAATGTTCTGGTCGATTCAAAGGCCAGGTCAACGGGGATCTCCTCGGCCCGAAACCAGCCCGCGTCCTGCGCATCGTCTGCTACGTAGGGAATCGAGGCCGAGGCGTACGGCTCCGCCCGAAACGCCAGCACGATTCCAATTCGCGCGCCCTGATCTCCGGCCATCGGAAAGATGTCGATCAACTCGCCGATAGCCGCCTTGAGCCCAACCTCTTCCATCAACTCCCGCCTGAGCGCCTCCTCCGGCATCTCCCCCGCATCCATGTATCCCCCCGGCAACGACCACTTGCCCTTTGCAGGATCAACCGCCCTCTGAATCAACAGAGCCCTGTCCTCATGCAAAACCAGGCCAATGACGGCAACCTTGGGATCGTGAAACTGAACGAAATCGCATGATGAACATACGGGCCGCATGGCATTGAAACGCTCCCTTTCCGCCATGGGGCTCGCGCAATATGGGCAGTAACGGAAGTTCCTGTTCATCACCACCAGCTAACGTTTCAACCAATCGAAGTGCTTTGCCCAATGCTGGGCGCAAGTGACTGCCACCGGCTCAACACTTCGCGCAAAACAGAGCAAGCTCGGCCCGCGCTCACCGTCCACCCCCGACGCATCCCTCGCTCCCAACCTCTGACCACTGCCCACTGACTTCTGTCCTCCAACAGTATAGCACTGGGTAAGTTGAAGTGGTATACTTCTCAGCCATGGGAGGCCGATGAACCTTGGCGAAGAATGACCCAGAAGTTCTGTTGAAAGAGCGCCCTGCCAGCCGGGCCTTGACCCGAACAGGAGGCTTCCTGACCGGCTTCAGCCACACGCTCCAGCCCTATATCGGTTGCCGGTTTGGCTGCAGTTACTGCTACGTCCGCCAGTCCAACGTCCACCGCTTCTACAACGACGGCCAGGAGTGGGGAGCCTATGTGTATCCTCGGACCGGCATTGCCCAGCGGCTGGAGTCGGAACTGGCCCGTCTGCATCGCCGCGATGCCCTCGAGCAGTGCGCGATCTTCATGTCGTCCTCAACCGACCCGTACCAAGGCGCCGAAAAAACTTGCCTGCTTACCCGCCGCTGTCTCTCAGTTCTTAAGAGAACGCCGCCCGGCCTGCTCGTAATCCAGACGCGCGCGCCGCTGGCAGCAAGGGATTTCGACATCATGGCGTCGCTGGGAGACAGATGCACGCTCAACCTGACGATCGAGACTGACGACGACAACGTTCGCCGTGCCCTGACCCCGCGCTGTCCTTCGATCCCCCAGCGGCTGCGCGTGGCGCGGCAGGCGCGAGAGCGCGGGATCCCAACACAAATTACCGTGAGCCCATGCCTGCCATTCTCCACCGTTGAGGCGTTTGGACAACAGCTCCTGGCGGCCAGCGACAGGGTGATCGTAGACACCTTCGTCGACGGCGACGGCGGGGGCGGCAAGCGGACCGCGCGCACCGGAATTCCGGACCTTTATGCCCGATCCGGCTGGCCCGACTGGCGTTCCCAGGAAGGGGCAGCCGCCCTGTATGACTGGTTGCGGGATCGAATAGGTGAACGCGCAAGCTGGTCCCAGGAAGGATTCACCCGCCAGGCCCGTCGCGTAACAGCCCTGCGCAGCTGACCAGCTGCGCCTTGCCCAACGCCCCGAGGACGAAACGATGGAAAAACTGTTTGGTGGGATCGAAGCTGGCGGCACAAAGTTCCTGTGCGCGGTGGGTACCGGCCCCGATGACATCCGAGCGGAGATCCGCCTGCCCACAGAGTCGCCTGAACTGACTCTTGGGAAGGTCACCGACTTCTTTCGCTGTCAGCAGGAGAGTTACGATATCGCCGCGATCGGCGTGGCCTCCTTCGGCCCCGTCGACCCGGACCCTTCCTCCAGCGCCTACGGCCACATCACCAACACGCCCAAACCGGGCTGGGCCAACACGCCCGTTGCCCCAACCCTGCAAGATGCGTTCGACATTCCCGTCGGCTTCGACACCGATGTCAATGTCGCAGCCCTGGGCGAGCACACGTGGGGAGCCGCCAGAGAGGTGGATACTTTCGTCTATCTGACGATAGGCACCGGCATCGGCGGGGGCGGGATGGTCAACGGCGAACTGATGCACGGTCTCATCCACCCGGAGATGGGTCACATCGCCATACCACACGACTGGGAACGAGATCCCTTCCCCGGCGTCTGCCCATTTCACGGCGACTGCTGGGAAGGCCTGGCCAACGGTCCTGCCATTGAAGCGCGCTGGGGTCAACCGGGCGAACTGCTGCCGCCCGACCATGAAGCCTGGCCCCTGGAAGCGCACTACCTTGCTCTCGGCGTCACCACCATCATGATGGTCATGTCTCCTCAACTGATCGTCATGGGAGGCGGCGTCATGCAACAGAAGCACATCTTCCCTTTGATTCACCAGGAAGTTAAGACGCTTCTCAACAACTACATTCAAAGCCCAACTGTCACCGATGGACTGGCGCAGTACATCGTCCCGCCCGCTCTTGGAGGGCGTTCCGGCGTGCTTGGCGCAATTGCTCTCGCCCAACGCGCGCTTCAGGCCTCGTGACAGCCCCGCGGCCTACCCATCCAGGCAGGCCCACCCGCCTTCCATCTATGACAGATATATTCAATCCCACAGAGCACCCCCACAGGCGCCGCAACCTGCTCACCGGCGAATGGATCCTGGTCTCTCCCCACCGCATGAAGCGCCCCTGGCAGGGCCAGACCGAGACGGCAACCACGCAATCCCTTCCCCAATATGACCCCTCCTGCTACCTGTGCCCCGGCAACGAACGGGCCGGCGGGCTGGTCAATCCCCCTTACGAGGACACCTTTGTCTTCGAAAACGACTTTGCCGCGTTGCATCCCGGTACGCCGCTCGGTTCGCTGCAAAGCAACCGCTTATTCCAGTCCCAGGCCGAAACGGGAATCTGCCGCGTCATCTGCTTCAGCCCCCGGCACGACCTGACGCTGGCGCGCATGAACCCGCACGCCATCCGCCGCGTCGTGAATCTATGGGCTGAACAGGAGGAAGAGCTGGCCTCAGACCCGCAGATCAACTACGTTCAGCTCTTTGAAAATCGAGGGGCAATGATGGGCAGTTCAAATCCCCATCCCCATGGGCAAGTGTGGGCGACGCGCGGCATGCCCACTGAACCGGCCAAGGAAGACTGTCAGCAACGGGCCTACTTCGAGACCGAACAGGCGCCTTTGTTGGTGGACTATCTGGAGGCTGAGCTGGCGGCGGGGGAGAGGCTGGTCGTGGAAAACCGGCACTGGGTCGCGCTTGTCCCCTATTGGGCAGTCTGGCCATTCGAAACACTCCTCCTGCCCCGACGCCACCGCCAGTGCCTCGCCGACCTGAATCCGGCGGAGCGGAACGCGCTTGCCGATATTCTGAAGCGCCTTCTGGTCCGGTACGACAATCTCTTCGAAACCAGCTTTCCCTACTCCATGGGCTGGCACGGCAAACCCGCCTCTGCAGGTGACCACACCCACTGGCAGCTGCACGCCCACTTCTTTCCGCCTCTGTTGCGCTCGGCAACTATTAGGAAGTTCATGGTCGGCTACGAAATGCTGGGAACGCCCCAACGCGACCTCACCGCGGAGCAGGCCGCGCAGCAGTTGAGAAGCCAGCGCGACAGCCACTATCTGGGCTGACGGAGCCCTCACCTGACGCGTCGGTAGGCCTCTCTGGCCGCCTGGTAAGCGTCCCCGCCGTGGCAGTCGTTGACCACAAACAACGGAAACGCCTCAACCTCCAGCTCGCGAACTGCCTCGCTCAGCAGATCCGGGTAGGCAATCACCCGGCTGCTGCGAATCTGCCTGGCAAGCAGGGCGGAAGCGCCCGCGATCGCGCCAAAATATACCGCCCCATGGCGGACAAGCGCCGCCTTCACCTCCTCCGAGCGGCTCCCCTTCCCGATCAGGCCCGCAACGCCCCGCTCCAGCAAGGGCAACGTATAGGGGTCCATCCGTCCGCTGGTTGTGGGCCCTGCCGGGCCAATCACGGCCCCCGGCTTTGCCGGCGCCGGTCCCACATAGTAGATCACCTGGCCTGCCAGCGGCAGAGGCAGATCCTCGCCCCGCTCCATCGCCTCGACCAACCGCTTGTGGGCCGCGTCCCTCGCCGTATATATCCTGCCCGTCATCGCGACCCGGTCGCCGGCGCGCAGTGACCTGACCGTCTCCTCGTCTAGCGGCGCGCAAACAGTTCGTGACATCAGAGCTCCAGTGTCGCCCGCCGCGGCGCCGAACAGTTCAGGTTGACCGCCAGCGGCAACGCGGCGATGTGCGTCGCCAGCACCTCAACATGCACAGCTAGCGCGGTAACGAATCCACCCAGCCCCTGCGGCCCGATCCCCAGTCCATTGATGGCGTCCAGCAGTTCGCCCTCCATTTTCGCCACGTGCGGCGCCTCGCTGACGCTGCCTATCGGCCGCAGCAGCGCCTTCTTCGCCGCCAATCCGACCGTGTCAAGCGAACCGCCAATACCAACGCCCACGATCAGCGGCGGGCACGCGTTCGGGCCGGCCGTCTCGATCGTTTCCAGCACAAAGTCGTACACACCCTCCTCTCCAATCGCCGGCGGAAACATCTGAACCCGGCTCATCAGTTCAGCGCCGAACCCCTTCTGCAGAGTGCTGATCCGCAGCCCGTCACCAGCGACAATCTCCCAGTGAATCAGGGCAGGCGTGTTGTCCCCCGAATTGACGCGCAACAACGGGTCGCTCACGACCGACTTGCGCAGGTCCGAATAGGCGTCCCGAGTCGCATCCTGCAGCGCAGCCCCTATCTCGCCTCCACTGAAACGCACCTCCTGCCCCACCTCCACGAACAGAATTGCCATGCCCGTATCCTGACAGGTCGGAACTGTTTCGGCTTCCGCGTAGGAGGCGTTCTCCAGAAGAATCTCAATGACCTCCTGCCCTGATGGTGACTGTTCCTCGACCCGGGCGCGCCGCATTGCCTCGAGGTAGTCCTCCGGCAAACTGTGCGCCGAATGGCGCAAAAGTTCGCCAACTTTCTTTCTCACTTCCGCGACTTCAATAGTTCGCAAGAGACTTGCCCTCCCCCGGAGCCGTGTCTGGAAAGAATGTGCCGGGACCGATTGCCTTCCTCTTTACCTGTAAACGCTTTTTCAGTTCTCTTCCCCGGCATGTTCCGCAAAGAAGGCGGCCAGCTCGGCAAAGCGCGTATCGTCCGGAGCCAGCTCCGCTGCCTTCATCAGGCCCGCCGTCACCGCCGGATCGTCCTGGTTCAGCAGATAGCGGCCCCACGCGGTCAGCGCATGAATGTCCGCGCGCCCCGGCTGAAGACCCAACGCCGAGTTCCCGTACTGAACCAGAAGGTGCCCAACCGTCTGTTCGAATCCAAAGGCCGCCGAACCGGCTGGAATCGGCGTGTCGCCGAACGATGTGGATGGACCCATCAACCAGAGCTCGTCGAACGAAGCATCCCAGTCCCCGGCAAATACATGGCTCAGAAGCGGGAAAGGACTGACGAGCGCCAGCTGGCGGCTCACCTCCAAATGATGACCAATCCACAGTGCGTTCCACTGCACAGTCTTGTTGGACGGGGCCATCATCTGCGCCTGCTCAATTTCTGCCGCCGCCTCAGCGTAGAGTCCAGACTCTGCCAGCGCCAGCGCAAGACTGTTTGCGGCGCGCAGGTCAATCGCATGTTCCTCGGCCAACTCTCTCGGCGCAGCCTCCGCGAACTTCAGTCCATCCCAATGGAAGAATCGCGCCAGGTAAAGCTGCAGCCCGCAAGCATAGCAGAAGATGTACGGGTCACTGTTGTTAAGCAGCAGATCCAACTGTCCGTCGCCGTTCAGGTCCCGTACCGCGCCGGCGTCAGGGATGCTGTTAAAGCTGCTGATGACCAGCGACAGCGCCTGACCGTCCCACCGCAAAAGCTCCAGACAGCCGCCATGCGCGCCCGCCCCGCCTCGCACCGTTAGCCAGATACTGGTGGGTTCTATCAGCTCCTGTTCCACTGAGTATTCGTCCAGGTAATTGACACATTCCAGCTCCACCCTGTCCAGCTCCACCCAACCGCTGGGCGAGGCCTCATGGATCGATACCATGTGCAGTTCCGTAGGACTGAGTGGCGGCAGCCCGTGCGTAAACGCCGCAAACAGCGCAGAGCCGTCCTCCGTCCTAAGTTTCTTCACCCCAATGTTTCGCGCCGGATCCTCCGCCGAGCCAAATTCGATTGCCAGCAGGTCGCGCAATGCCTCTTCACTGGGTAAACTGGCTGCCGCGGTCCCTGCCGCTACGATTACCGACCGGTCCTCAAATGCATCCGCCATCGTCTGGAAACGTTGGTCCCCTGAAGAGAGTTGCGCCGCCCGTTCCAAGCCCGTTTGAACGGCCGGGTCGTTGGGATCGATCAGGAATCGGCCCCACGCGCCCAGGGCGTGGACCGCCGCCCGTTCAGGCTGCAACGTCAGGGCAGTGTCGGCAAACTGGGCCAGCAACAAGCCCACGACATGCTCGAACCCAAATGCCGCCGATTCGCTCGGTATCGGCGCGTCGCTGGCGAATGTTAGCAACCCCACCCCCCACAACGTATCAAATGCCGTCTCCCAATCACCGGCGAAGACGTGGTTCACCAGAGGATAGGAGCTGGTCGAAGCCTCCTCCCGGCTGGCCTCAAGGTGGTGACGGATCCAAATCGCGTTCCATGCAACCGTAGCATTCTCGGGCTCAAGCGCCTCCGCCTTCTCGATCTCCTCCAGCGCGTCGGCGAACAGGCTGGCCGCGGCAAGCTCCGCCGCCCGATCGTTGAAGGCGCGCAGGTCGGGGGCCTGGTCCTCGCCTAGCCGCGCCGGCGTCACCTCCATCAACGTCTCGCCATCCCAATAGAAGAGCTGCGCCCAGTACTGTCTTACCCCGCAGGCATAGCAGAAGATATAGGGATCGCTGTTGTTGAGCCTCAGCTCCTCCCGACCGTCGCCATTCAGATCGATGAGCGCGCCGGCGTCCGGGCTGCTGCTGAAACCGCTTATCATGACGGCCAGCTCTTCGCCGTCCCAGCGCAGCAACTCGAGGCAGCCGCTGTGGGCGCCAACCCCGCCTAAGACCGTCAACCACAGGTCAGCGGGATCAACATCTGCCTGGGCAACCGAGAACGCATTCAGATATTCGGCGCATTCAAGATCCACGCGACTCAATGTCTTCCAACCATCCGCTTCCATGGCGTGGATCGAAACTTTCTGCCTGAAAGAGGGATCGTCCGCAGGGAAACCGTGCGAATGCGCTACAAACAGGGCCTCTTCATCGCCTGTCAACACGGGCTGGACTGAAACGAGTGGGTATTCGTCTCGAGCCAAGCCATATTCATCTGAAAGCTGGTCCACCAACGCGGCGACGTCAGCCTCGTCACCCATCACTGCCGTAGGTGACGCCGGAATACTCCATATGGCCGACTGGGTGCAACCCCCAGGGAAAAGCATCATTGCAATTGCCAAAGAGAATACCCGCCGCAAACACTGTGGTGGCATTGTATACTCCTTCACACAGCCAATCTGATGCCGAGATTTCGGGAAATTCGGCGAGGGCGCCCCAGCCAATTTGCGAAGCCCGTGCTTTCGGCTGACTATAACATGAAATATACTCGTCTTCAAGCATCCAGCCCAGGGGAACATCCTCTCATTTCCTGCCGTCCAAACCTGCAGGCGACATCAAGCGTAACCGAGCCCGTCTGCCCGCTACACCTTCACCTCCGCGAATGACCCTATTCTGGCTGATCGAAGCGCTGCGACAGAACTACATCGAGTATTTTCGTCTGTTCCACGGCCAGCACGGAATCCGGGTCTGTGTCGAAAGCGACGCGGCCTGGATCGTCGCCAATGGGCCGCCGGGCAACCACATCCTGCGGGCCAATCTGTCCGAAACGGCAACCGATGAAGATATTGACGCCCTGCTGGCCGCCATCGCCCGGCACACAGGAGGCGTGCGCTGGCTGCTCTTTCCCCAGGACCGGCCCCGCGATCTCCGCCGCAGGCTGGCCAGCCGGGGACTACCTGCTGGAACAGGCGATCACTGGATGTTCTGCCGCCTCCAACAGGTTCCCGCATGCGCCCATACTTCTCAGCTTTGTGTCAGGCGCGTCCAGACCAAACCGGACTTGCGCGTCTGGTGGACCGCATCGGCCCTGGGCTTTGGCATGACCCAACGCGCCGCGCAGCGCTGGTACGACGCCTACCGCCGTCACGGTTTCGGCCGGCTTGCCTCAGTCAGGAACTTCATCGGCCAGGTCGAGCGGGATACAGTCGCCTCCGCTACGCTTGTGCTCGCTGGCGGCATCGCGGGTATCTACGACGTTTCGACCCTTCCAGCATACCGCGGCAGAGGCTATGCCAGCGCGCTTATTCGCCATCTGCTCGCGCAAGCCCGCCAGGTGGGCTTCTCCCACGCCGGCCTGCAGACGCGCGACGCCATCGACCTCTACCGAAAACTGGGTTTCGAAGCAGGCTTCCAGGAAGAGGAGTTCTTCTGGTCTGCCGACAGCTAAGCCGGGCCGAAGAGCATCCGCAGGGCCTGAAAAATGCAGACAGCCCAACAGTCTGTTACACTGTTTTTCAATGCGGATTCATCTGAACAATTGGATCTTTTTAAGAGGAACACGAGGATGAGTGAATCGACCGCCGGCGTCGCGACCTCCGGCACAAAGGAAGCAGAGCGCCCCTCGGCCCAAAAACGGGTTTTCAATCTGGCCTGGCCCGTCATCGGCGAAAGCTTCCTGGAAACGATGCTGATGGTCGTCGACACCTGGATGGTCGCTCAGCTGAGCACAGCCGCTATCGCCGGTGTCGGCGCCTCAGCCCAGGTCATGTTTTTCATCATCGCCGCGCTCGGCGCCCTCAGCGTTGGCAGCAGCGTCCTCGTAGCCCAGGCATTCGGAGCCGGAAAACTCGAACAGGCCGCTCGGCTGGCTCGCCAATCCATCATCTGGAGCATCCTCCTGTCGCTCCCGCTCGCCCTCACCGGCTTCTTCCTTTCAGGGCAGGTGATCGCCCTTTTCGGCGTTGAACCCGACGTGGCCAAAATCGGCAAGGAGTACCTGCAGGTCACGATGGCAACCGTCGTCGTTCTCATCGTGCTGATGATCGGGGGCGGCGCGCTGCGCGGCCTGGGCGATTCACAGACCCCCATGCGCGTCACAGCGCTCGCCAATTTCGTCAATGTGTTCCTCACCTACGGTCTGATTTTCGGCGTCGCCGGCCTGCCCGGTCTCGGCGCAGTCGGGAGCGCCTGGGGAACTTTCCTCTCCCGTCTGCTCGCAGCCATCCTTCTCCTGATCGTGATGTGGCGCGGCCGCCAGGGCGTCTCCATTGCGGGCCGAAGCAACTGGCTGCCCGAATTCAGCGTTGCATCCTCCGTAATGCGAATCGGCGTGCCCGCGGCCCTGGAACAGCTGCTCATTTCGGCGGCATTCACCGCCATGACGGCGATCGTTGCCTCGCTGGGTACGGCGGCCCTGGCCTCCCACCGCATCGCGTTCAACATTCTGTCCCTGTCCTTTCTGCCCGGTTTCGGCTTCGCAATCGCAGCGACGGCCCTGGTCGGCCAATCTTTCGGCGCAAGAAAACCGGAGGAGGGCGCGGAAGCGGGCGCCATCGCCACCCGTTGGGCCGCGGCCTGGATGGCGGCGATGGGCGTCGTCTCCTACCTGCTCGCCGAGCCCATCATGGCTCTCTTCAGCCAGGATGAAGCCGTCCTCCGTGACGGCGTCAATGCCATTCAGGTGGTCGCCCTGGCGCAACCGTTCTGGGCTGTCCTGTTCGTGCAGTCCGGCGCGCTGCGCGGCATGGGAAACACCAACTTCCCGCTGCGGGTCAATTCAGCCAGCCTCTGGGCCACCATGGCGATTGCCTGGCTGGCCGTATACCATTTCAACGGCCAGATCGCTCACGTTTGGGGAATCTTTATCCTGACATCGCCGATAAACGCCTTCATCCTTTGGAAGCGCTTCAAGCGCGCCGTGACCGAATGGACCGACCAGGTCGAAGGCCAGTCGCAGCCTCTGGCAACACCAGAACCGGTCGTCTCGAACTGAGCGCACTTGACGGTGGACCCTGTCCGGATCGGCCCAGTGCAATCCTCAGGCCATTTCGACCGTTGCTCATCACCCGTGCAAAGACGCGGGCTCTTTCGCACGAAGCCGGACCTTTCCATGGCGGTCCGAAAAGCGCCAACCTTCCCAATCTGTAGACTGCCCGCTCAAACGCCGCCTCCGAGTTAAGCCGGCGTCAGCGTCATTCCCGGCACGTCAACGATTTCAGGGGCCAAGAATGGACCAGGAATACCCGGTTCCCGCCTCCCGGCACAGGGTCGACGAGAAGATCCGCCGCAGCCACTTCATCACCACGCTCGGCCCCGCGGCCACAGTCGAAGAAGCGAGAGCCTTCATCAAGGCAGTGCGCGAAGAGCACGACACGGCCAACCACAACTGCTGGGCATACGTCGTCGGCCCGCCAGGCTCGTCCGCGCAGGCCGGAATGAGCGACGACGGCGAACCCCACGGCACCGCCGGTCGGCCAATGCTCACAGTGCTTCTTCACTGCGGTATCGGCGATATTGTCGCCGTCGTAACCCGTTATTTTGGGGGCGTAAAACTTGGCAAGGGAGGTTTGGTGAGAGCCTATAGCGGGGGCGTCAAAACTGCGCTGCAGACTTTGCCGCAGATTGAGAAGATTCCGACGGTCGTCGTGGAGGCCCTGATCGGCTACAGTGACGTCACCCTCTTTCTGCGGATGCTTCCGGACTTTTCGGCCGAGATCCTGGATTCCTGGTTCACCGACACGGTAACCTACCGCCTGCAGATGCCGGCCAGGAACCTGGAGCCCTTCACACGCCGAATCGCCGATCTCACCAATGGTCAGGGCAACGTGGTCAGCTACGTCGCCGAATAGGCTCCACTCCAATCTCGGCGATCGAGTCGAGGACAACGTCAGCAAGGGGAGCGAGCGTTTCCCTGCTGCCCACCCCCGTCAACACGCCCACCGCCAGGCCGGCTCCCGCCGCTCGCGCCATCTGCAGGTCCACCGCCGTATCCCCGACCATGGCAGCCTGGCGCAATGGCACGCCAAGCGCCTTCGACGCCCCCAGCAGCGCGTCCGGCGCCGGTTTGTGACGAAATGGCCCGTCTCCGCAGGCGACAAAGTCAACCAGGCGCGCAAGGCCCTGCCTGTCCAGAGCGGCCTCCGTAGGTCCACTGTCGTCACTGGTGATCAACGCGATCCTGACTTCACTTTCGCGTAGCCAACCAAAGAGCCTTGCCAGGTCCGCCGCCGGAGCCAGCGCAGCCCACCCCGCCACAACCGGCGCAAACCTGTCTCTGACCATCCGCTCGCATTCAGGCCGCGACAACCGGGGCGCCGACTCTTGAAATAGCGCCGTCGCCGCCGCTTGAATGATGGCTTCGCCGGTCGCCGTCGCAAATGGACCGTGCTCGCTGAATGCCCCGCTGCCAGCGTCATAGCCCAGCGCGCGGCAGAGCGCGCGACGCAACGCCGCGGGCTGGGGGAACGGCGCAAGCAGACTGTCCAGGGCTTTCAAAAAAGCGGGACGCCAACTGGCGCCAAAATCGAAGAGGGTCCCGTCTTTGTCGAAGGCGACCAGCTTGGCGTCAAAACGACGCGCGCCAAAAAAGATTTCGCCCATCTGTGGGTGCCCAACAAGTAGAAGAGGAACCTGCCTTGAGCGAGGTGAAAACGCTACTGGCTTTCGACGCCAATGCTGCTGAGAAAATCTTCGCCAATCACGATGCGCAGATCGGTCGATTCCGGGATGAGCAACCCAGGTATCGAATAGTGCGAAGCGGTCAGATTAAGTTCTTCGCCCAACTCCCGCACAAGCGTTTCGTCAGTATTGTAGTTGACCAGAAGAGTGTGTTGGTAGTCGCTGCGGTCGGCATCGCCTATCGAAACCACGCGCCAGCCATTCGCTTCAAGGTGACGCCGCGCCTGCGCCGCAACGCCTGCCTGGTCCGTGCCGTTGAGGATCTCCAGCCGCGCCTCTCTCGCCGCCATCACGCGTACGTTGACGCCAATGTCCGCCGCCAGAAGCTCTGTCGAGTCAGCCTCTCTTGTGGCTCGAGGCTCAAGTTGAACTGGTGGCAGCGGCTCTACCGGCGAGGCCGCCGCGCCGTTGGGCGCAACCGCCGGACCAAAAAACGCCTTGAGTTCAGTACGGATCAATTCACGGTTCGGCAGCAGAATCCATGCGCCATTCTCGCTGTACGTCTCCTCCCCGTATCTGTCATCCAGAACCAGTGTACGCAAATCGAACGAGTTTGACCGTATGTAGGATGCTATTTCAACTGCCGTAGCCAGCGGCATATCGGTCCGCACGCTTCCCCACGTGGAGTTCAAAAGCTGCGGCGCCCTGGCAAACAACGTCTTCAGCATGTCCGCAGAAAACACCTTGTCCACGATCGCGCTGATCAACTGCTGCTGCCTTACGGCCCGTCCGTAGTCACTGTCCATATTGCGCGTCCGCGCGTACTTCAATGCGGTCTGGCCGTCAAGAGTCTGCCATCCAGCCTCCAGATAAAACGTCTGAAACCCGTAATCAGCCGTCGGATACTCCGAATCATGAATCGTCTGCGGTACTTTGACCCTTACGCCGCCGATCTCGTCGATGAAGCGGACAAAACCGTTAAAATCGGCCTGCACAAAGTACTGCACCGGCTGCCCGATAAAGCTGCTGACCGTATCCTTTGCCAGCTGCGCGCCCCCAAACTCGTAACCGCGCTGCTCACCGATGGCATAGGCAGTATTGATCTTCGAAGTCAGGTTGTAGTTCGGGATCGGCACCCAAAGGTCCCGCGGCAGCGAAATCATCCCGGCTGTCTTGCGCCGGAGATCCAGCGTGACGAGCAGCATCGTATCGGTCCGGGGCGGTTCATCGCCGTCGATTCGCTCGTCAGAACCCAACAGCAAAATGTTGATCTGGCTGTCCGATTCGTCGACATCCTCAGTTTCGCGCTCGAGCCCGCTGCCTTGCGAACCGGCAACCTCCTGGGCCGCCGCAACTTCACCTTCTGCGCTCGGTTTCGGCAGAGTGGGGAGATCCGCGGCGATGTCGCCGATCCTGCTGTGCAGGGCATATTCCCGCGCGCGATTGCCAAGCGCGCTTCCCGCCAGAAAGGCGCCGATCAAAACGAGGACCGCGAACAGCCCCGCCAGTGCAATAGCCGTACTTCTGCCCCACAATCTGACGCCAAATCGTTCCCCTGCGTCAGGCACTTCAGATTGGGCAGGTGAGTTACCGTACTCTGACATAATGCCGGAATTATAGCACGATTACTGGTGTCCCAATGAATCTCCGCAACACCTTTTCCCGCAGATACCGCATGCTTCTGAAGACAACCGCGCCCGCCGCGGACCTACTGCACGCGCGCCCCAACCATGCCCGTTGTTGTCCATGTCGCTTGTTTGTCAACGGGGCAACGGATGGGCATAGAGTCCCGACTTCGTCAGGATGTAGAGGATGCCTGTGACTTCGTCAAGAAACAGTCCTCTCAACCCGGCCAGCGCCATGTCCTCCGCGTCGACATACTGCTGAATATAGCGCCCTTCCTTGTCAAACACCAGAATGCGCTCTTCCGTTGCGTCGGCCAGGTAGAGCATGCCGTCCGAGTGTTCCGCCATCGAAAAATCTACGATGAGGCCGCCCAACCCCGGAATCCGCTCCAGACTGAACGGCAGCTGCTGGCCTTCACGGAAACGCAGCAACGTCCCGTCTTCGCTGAGCAGCCAGATATCCCCATCGATTCCCAGCGCGATCAACCCGGCAAGATCGCCCCGTATCTGCTCGCTGAACCACGCCGTTGGCGGATCATCATACGCCAGGCCGGCCGGCGAATAGCGATAAATCTGGTCCGAACCTTCGTCGGCCAGATACAAGCGACCGTTGTAGACGCCCAGCTGCCCTACGCTTTCAAGCGTGCTCTGCTCCCGCAAAGCCAGATGCATCGCCCCATCCAGGCGATTGTATCGGAAAACATTGTTGTTGCGGTCCAAAACCAGGAGGCTTGCCTTGTCGGCAAATCCGGCAATGCGCGGCTGCCAGGCAATGTCCACCAGCCTCCCTACCGTAATCCCCGATACAGTATCCCCCTCCTGCAAAATCACGCCGCTGTCCTCTTCCAGCAGTGTGCGTTCCGGGTTCGTGCGATAGTGCAGAACAGCCTGTCTGGCCGCGTCAAACACATAGATGTCCTGATTGGACACCACCACCCGCTGAGGTTCGGCGTCCGCAGCGTACGCCAACAAAGGTACATCCAGCGAATAGAGCGCCCGGACCTGCAGCAGCTCCTGGAGCTCGGTAGAAATTACCTCGGAGAGCTCCTGAATGCGGTCCGTCACGCCGATCAACACGATCGCCTCGTCCAGAAAACGCTGCGCCTCGCTCAAAGAGGCCCGCGCAGTCGTCCTGTCTTCCACCGACAGCGCCTGTTGGACTTCGAGCAACTTGCTGTCCGCCAGTTCAACCAGCTGCAGACCCTCTTCCTGATTGATACTGCCCTCGCGTAAGAAGGCGGCCCCCACAACAGCCGACGTGAGCAACGGAAGCAGAACCGCGATCGCAATGATCAGCCGGCGCCGGTTCCCCTGTGACGGCGCCGGCGGCGCATAGCTTGGCAGCGCAGGCAGCTGGACGCGCTCCTCACCCTGGCTCTGCACGGGCGCCTCCTCCTCGGGCAAACCCGGGAAGTCGCTCGCGATCTCATCGGCCTGCCCCAACGGTGTAGGCGCTGCCTCAGGCTGCGCCGCCTCGTCCCGGCCCGTCTCGTCCTCCCTTCTCGGCTTTCGCTCTGGCAACAGCCCGTGCAGCAAATTGGAGACCCACCCCGAAGGGCGGCGAAGGATACGAAGCGCGCCCCTGTGCCACGGATCCTTCACGCTCGGACGCGGCGGGACAGGTACAGCCAGTTGATGTTGCATCGTCTCTGCGCTCGGCAGATTCAGCGCGGGTCCATCCCCTCCTTCAGAGAAGGCTGGTCCGCTCGCGGAACGCCCCTCCGCCGGCACATCGTGAACCGGCGGCGAAGCCCCAACCGCTGTCGGGAGACCCATCCCCGCTTCCGCCTCCGCCTCCCGCTCTTCATCCGAATACACCAGCAGCAGTCCCAGCAAAGGCACGTTTTCGCCCTGCTCACGCAGATGCGCCACCATATCCTGCATATTGCTCACAGAAGCGCTGACCACTGCGCCCCCTATCGTCCGGACGTCAGACTGCAGAATCCACTCGCTCTCACCCAAAAAGAGCGCGTCACCCTCGCTCAAAACGTGCCTGTACGTGTGGATGCCCGGATCCAGCTCACTGCCGATGTTGCCCGCGTAGCGCTCTGTGTCAAGCGGAAACTGGTCCAGCCGCTCTTCCGTAGCCACGAACGCAACCGGGGGACCGGCCGAGGCAATCGCCAAGTGCCCCTGGACGAAGGCGGCGCAGATGATCCCGGCCTGCAAGTCAATGTCCGGGCTGCTCCGGTTCATATTCCGCAATACTTCATGCGCCTTCGTGACCGCCTGCCTCAATACCTGGCTGACAGGACCGCCGGCCGAGTAATACGTCAGCGTCACCGCCGACTGCATCTCACGCACCGCATGACTGCTGACCGGGCTGCTGCCGATCAGCTCAATCAGTATGTACAGGCTGCCTCTGGCCGCGCGCTCATCTCCCCGCGCCGGCTCGACAATTTCCAAGTGGGCGGCCCGCGGATTGCGGTGATCCATCAACCTGGCAACATGAACGTGGGGATGTATCGGAGTTTCTCTACTTGACATATTTTTCAGTCTTGAAATAAAGATCCGGGCCGCCTTTCTGGCCCGAATTCCGGAAATGGGACTCTTGTGGCTTCTCTTTGGGGTGGTTCCCGCAGTGCCGCTCACCAAGTCGAATTCTAATTGTACACCCTACCCCTACAGGCCACAAGCCAGGGCGATTCCAGGGCAGGGCGATTGCATCTAAATTGGGTCAGAACATCGAAATGCAGCCGAATACTCTTCCAGGTCGGGGTAAGACACAGGGAAATGTACGAAAGATGGCACGTAGACGGAGAATTTAACTTATCTCGCCGACTGAGGGCCT
>JAJDZJ010000240.1 GCA_022824685.1 Caldilineaceae bacterium | reverse complement strand
CTCGCCGACTGAGGGCCTGATCCGCGGCGTCTTCCCGTCGATATTCAGTAAGCGCAGGGTGATTTCCACTTATTCTCGCTTTCTTCTGGCCACAATTTCAACTGAATCGGCCTACAGATTTAGATGCGATTGCCCTGGCCTCATTTCAGACACGTTTGCGATTCCAGTTCAACAACGTATATAATGCCAACCACCCCGCGCTCCGCAAACTCGTCTCAAGGATACAGGGAGTAAGCAGCGACGTGCTCGCGTTCACCGTTCGCAGAATCCTGCTCCTGATACCGACGCTTTTCTTTATCACGGTCGTTACATTTCTGGTGATCGAGTTGCCGCCAGGCGACTACCTGGACGCCTATGCAGCCAACCTGGCAGCCGGCGGCGACCCGGTTGATCAGGAGCGGCTGGAGTCGTTACGCAAACAGTTCGGACTTGATAAGCCCGCCCACTTGCGTTATCTGCAGTGGGTATCCAATGTCCTGCGCGGCAACTTTGGCTTTTCCTTTGAATGGAACACTGCGGTCGAGGATCTCATCTGGGAACGGCTGGCGTTGACCTTTGTCATCAGCTTGTCAACGATTCTCTTTACCTGGGTGGTGGGCTTCTTGATCGGCGTCTATTCGGCCGTCAACCAGTATTCGATTGGCGACTACATCTTTACTACCCTCGGCTTCATCGGTCTGGGGCTGCCCAATTTCCTGATTGCGCTTGTAATCATGTGGTATGCGTTCGATAAGTTTGGCCTGCGTTTGAGCGGGCTGTTCTCGCAGGAATACCAAGCGGCGCCATGGAGCATCGCCAAGTTCTTTGACATGGTCACCCACTTGTGGCTTCCACTGATCATCCTGGGAACGGCCGGCACAGCTGAAATGATTCGTACCATGCGCGCCAATTTGCTCGACGAGCTGAACAAGCCCTATGTCGAAACTGCCCGCGCCAAAGGGCTGAAAGAGCGGGTGCTGGTGCGGAAGTATCCTGTTCGGGTTGCGTTGAACCCTTTCGTCAGCACGGTCGGCTGGACCCTGCCCAATCTGATTTCGGGCGCCACGATCGTTTCGGTCGTGTTGAGCTTGCCCACTACCGGTCCGATGCTGTTGGGAGCGTTGATGACGCAGGACATGTATTTAGCAGCCAGCTTCTTGTTGATGCTAAGTGTGCTAACCGTAATCGGGACATTGGTATCGGATATGCTACTGGCCGTTCTCGACCCGCGAATTCGCATGGAAACGCAGTGAACCGCTGGCAAGGGGTTGGCGCCTGACGGTAGGACACCCTGTTTTTGCAGGGAGAATCGATGACGCAGGAATTTCCGCAAGGATCCAATACAGTTTCCCCGGACGAGCCCGAGCTTGACGACGTCCCAAACGAACGGGAAAAAATCTTCGTCGCTACGCCGCGGCAGTTGATGTGGTGGCGCTTCCGCCGGCACAAGATGGCACTGTTGAGCAGTGTAACGTTGATTCTGCTATACCTGGTGGCTCTCACCTGGGAGTTTCTGGCGCCTTACGATCCGCTGCGGCACGACGTGCAATCGGCCTACGCGCCTCCGCAGAAGCTGCGTTTCTACGATGAAGAAGGGTTCCATTTCCCGCCTGTAGTGTATGGACTGAAGGGCGGCCGCGATCCGAAGACTTTCCGCAAGATTTATGAAGTTGACAAGACGGCAAAACATCGGATCAGGTTCCTGGTGCGGGGGGACCCTTACGAGTTCTGGGGATTCTTGGAGAGCGATCTGCATCTGTTCGGTCTTGAAAACAACGAGGGAACAGTCTTCATCTTGGGGGCGGACCGGTTGGGCCGCGACGTATTGTCCCGCTTGCTGTCGGCGACGCGGATTTCCCTCTCAATCGGACTGGTGGGGGTGATTCTCAGCTTCGTGCTCGGCGTACTGATCGGCGGAATCTCCGGCCTCTACGGTGGTAAGACCGACATCGTGATCCAGCGCATCATCGAGTTTATTCGCGCGATGCCTAGCATTCCGCTCTGGCTGGCTCTGAGCGCGGCAATTCCAAAGGACTGGCCGGTGACGAGGGTCTATTTCGCCATCACGATCATCCTCTCGTTGATCGGATGGACCGGGCTGGCGCGAGTGGTGCGCGGCCGCTTTCTGTCGTTGCGGGAAGAGGAATTTGTGCAGGCCGCTCGCTTCGCCGGCGCATCCGAACCGCGCATCATTTTGCGGCATATGACGCCCTCCTTTCTCAGCCACATTATCGCCTCCCTGACCTTGGCCGTTCCGTCGATGATCCTCAGCGAAACCAGTCTCAGCTTTCTGGGGCTGGGCATGAGACCGCCGGCCCTCAGTTGGGGTGTGCTGTTGCGGGAGGCGCAGAACTTGCAGGCGGTGGCATTGGCGCCATGGCTGTTGGCGCCGGGCCTGCTGGTGGTCATTGCGGTGCTGGCTTTCAATTTTGTCGGCGACGGCCTGCGCGATGCGGCCGACCCCTATGCGCGGTGAGGGGTCCTGGCAAAGAAATGATGTGGGCGCACGCGATTTCTTGATGTCGTTATCTCAAATCAGACAGGATAGGTGAAGATGACCGAAATGGTAGTTGATCCAGCTGAGGTCGAGTTTTTCCAGGAAAGTGGATACATTCAGTATCACGATTTCCTTTCGCGGGAGCAGATCTCCTCGCTGCGGCAGGCGTTGGACAGCGCCGTGGCCAGCGAACGCGAGCGCATTCGCGGGGCAGAGCAAGGCGGACGATTCTCCGAAGAGTATGAGCGGGTCTTCAACCAGATGGTCAATCTGTGGACCGATTTCCCGGAGGCGAAGGAGATTGCTCTTGACCAGCGCCTGGCCGAATACGCACGTCAGTTGAGCCGCTGCCGGCACGTGCGCATCTACCATGACCATGCGATGATCAAACCGGGGGGGCAGGAGAGCAAACAGACCAACTGGCACCAGGACGCCCCATACTGGCAGATGGACCCGGTCGGCGCGCTGTCAGCATGGATCGCGGTGGACGATGTCAGCGTCGAGAATGGCTGCCTGCACTTCGTGCCCGGCACGCACAAATACGGCAGGTTGGAGCCAATCAGCCTGACTGACGATGGCGACAGCGTGGTCGATCGTTTCAAGGAACAGGGCTATGACGCGCCGGAGCCAAAAGCGATGCCGATGCGCGCCGGCGGCGTTACCTTTCACCACGGATGCACGTTTCACTACGCCGGCCCCAACCGCACGACCAGGCCGCGGCGGGCCTTCGCCATCATCTACATCCCGGACTATACCCGCTTTACCGGAGGCAAGGACCCCGCGGGCGCTGAGGAAGAGATGGAGGTAGGCGGGCCCTGGGAACACGAGATTCATCCGATTGTCGCGGGGCGATGAAAGTCGGAGGCGATCAGGATGCAACTTGAAGCCTTTTGGGATGACAGACAGGGAGGATTATGGATCTCTTCCCTATGCAATAATCGCTGAAGGAGGCATGGAAGTCTGATGGAGCGTTTCCCTCCGATGCGCTGAGGCGAAGACCGATGAACCCGCCGGAGGACGTCGACTTCGTATGGTTCACAAAGGGAATCACATTGCGGAATCTGGCGAAACGATGATGGGCTCCTGGAGGCGTTCATACGAGCGGGCTGGTATGCAAGGCGTTTGGTCCGGTTTTCCAGACGGTGAAGGGAAGATTCGAGCCTTCCGAGGAAGGGCCGCAAGCCTGCGGGCTGTTTCGCCTGGGATTGAGGTCGTCCATTTGACGTTCATCAGGTATTTCACAGGAATTCAAGATAAAGAAGGGAAGACACCATGCAGGAGAAGGGGCTGGTAAACAAGACACGTTCCACAGGGCGCGGTCCAACCATCTGGCTGGCTGGGCCGCCTGCGGATTTAGAGGAGTTCATGCCGCTGGGCATCGCGGGAATCGTCACCAATACTGTGGTGCTGAATCAGTACGCCAAGCCCTACGGCAGCGTTATTGCCTTGACTGAAGCCTATCTGGAGATGACCGACAAGCCGGTCGTCATGGAGATCGACGGCCATTCGGTTGAGGAGTTGCTGGCGGTAGGCAAGGTCTTTACTGACATGTCGCCTCAGATCATCCTGAAAATACCGTGTACGCTCAATGGACTCAAGGCTTTCAGCATTCTCAGGCAGGAGGGGGTCGAGACTTTTTGCACGACGGTCTTCTCTCTGAACCAGGCAGCGGCGGTTGCGCAGGCCGGTGTTGACCATATTCTGCCGTTCTGCGACCCGGTGCGCGAGATGGGCGGCGACCCGACGAAGCTGATCCGCGACTGCGCGCGCATGTTCCGCGGCTGGGACGACAGGCCATACATCATGGCCGCGCTTGTGCGTTCGGTGGAGACGGCGCACGCTGCCTTCCGCGACGGGGCTGACGAACTGGTCACCATGTGGACGGTATATCGGGATATGCTCGACCACCCGCTCACCGATCACTGGAACAAGGTATTCCTGGACGAGTGGATTGACATGCACCAGAGCGGTCTGTTGGCTGGTGTTCCGGTGGAGGAGCATGACTGATTGGTGTGTAGGCAAATTAGGCATCCGGTATTGCAATGTCGCATCAATTATGTAGAATATAGTCAAACGCATTCAGAGGCGATGGGAGACACCGAGCCACTGTCAGGTGCGAAGACAAGACTCCAGGAGGGAAGTCATGGCACAAGTCGCCGCGGAGAGGGAAGGGCTGATTGATGGCATGCCGCGCGATGAGCGCGGCTACTGGCAACCGGATGGAATCAAGTTGCCAAATCCTATTTTCGCCTGGCCGCCAAAGCCGGTTGAGATCGCGAAGTGGTTATTCAACTACATGTTTCCGTGGAATCTCATTTATATGGCTATCGCCGCGTTGACAGTGATCTATCTGCAGCCGGAAATGGCCCGAATGAAGACGTTCAGCGCCGACTGGGTGCTATACATCTTTTTCCGCAACCAGATTATGCTTATCCTCATTGTCAGTGCCTGGCACATTTGGCTGTGGGGTCGCAAGAAACAGGGCTTTAAGCTGAAGTACACACCCGACTGGATGGCAAAGGGAAAGAAACAGTTTCTCTTTGGCAACCAACTTTACGACAACATTTTCTGGAGTTGTGTCAGCGGCGGTACGATCTGGACAGCATACGAAGTCTTTACACTTTGGCTCTACGCCAATGAGTATATCCCCTACCTGGACCCACGTCTGCACCCTGTCTGGTTCGTGATCGTGCTATGTTCCATCAGCATTTGGAGGACCTTCCACTTTTACTGGGCGCATCGGATACTGCACTGGCCCCCTCTCTACAAAGCAGGACATTTTCTGCACCACCGTAATATCAACGTCGGACCCTGGTCCGGGCTCTCGATGCATCCAATCGAGCATATATTCTACTTCAGTTGCGCGGCCATCCACTGGATTATTCCGTCGCATCCGATTCACGTAGTTATGAATCTGCAGCACGCGGCGTTCACACCGGCGCAGGGACATGTCGGCTTTGAAGCGGTAGTCGTCAACGGCAAGTACAACTTGTCCGCTGCGTCCTACTTCCACCAGTTACATCATCGTTACTTCGAATGCAACTATGGTGAGCAGGACATGCCCTTCGACTACTGGTTCGGCACGAGTCACGACGGCTCCGCGGAGGGGCACGAAAGGATGCGTGCGAAGCGGCTCGCCCAGCATAATATTCGGACTTCGGCAGTTTGAATCGGATCGGATCATCTCTGAGTGTCACCGGCCTCACAACCGGTGGCACTTCAGACCAGAATACTTGATCTGCCACTTTGACCCACCGACTGTCTTCCGCTGACTAACCTTACGATGGCCACTTAGTCGAGAAGCTGCCAGCAGTCGGCAGAGCCTCTACCGACATGCCGGCTCATATTATCCAGACTCCTTGACGCTCAACGGTTCAAAGGCCCTCATCGGCCGTTGACTGGGAGGCGCCGAGACCTTCGGCGCCACCGTTTTCTCCCTGACACAGGGCACAGCAGCTGCCCAGGTCGGCGCAGAACAGATTCTGTCCTTCGGCGATTCCGTGCCCATATTCGACGGCTGAGACAGGCGACTTTTCGATATGCTGCCGAATTGGGCTCAGTGGAAATTGCACGCCACGGCGTCGAGGCCCGTCACCATGTAAACGGTCTGCCGTGACATGCACAGCATTGGGATGTTGGCCCTTGTGGAAATGGTGGAATAGAACCGCTGAATTCAAGTTGAGTCTTGTATAACGCATTGCAGAATTGTCTTTAAATTGTAAAGTGGGGCAGGACGCAGTCGAAAGAAGCCAGCTCAATCAAATAGAGAGTTAAGAACCTAAACTCCAGGAGGGGATGATGGCAGACATCAGCGCTGATCGGGAGGGATTGGTCGACGGAATGCCGCGCGATGCGCGTGGACACTGGCAGCCGGAAGGACAGAAGTTGCCCAATCCGATATTCGCGTGGCCGCCGAAGCCAATGGAGGCGGCCAAGTGGCTTTACAACTATCTGTTTCCGTGGAATTTCATCTATGCGGTCATTGCCGCGCTGACAGTGATCTATCTGCAACCGGAGATGTCCCGGATGACGCGGTTCAGCGCCGACTGGATTCTGTACATTTTCGTGCGCAACCAGGTGATGCTGATCGTCATTGTGAGCGCGTGGCATCTGTGGCTATGGGCGCGCAAGTCGCAAGGTTTTCAGCTCAAGTATACGCCGGACTGGATGGCGAAAGGGAAGAAGCAGTTCCTGGGCGGCAACCAGTTGTTTGACAACATTTTCTGGAGCTGTGTCAGCGGGGGCACGATTTGGACGGCATATGAGGTGGTCACTCTGTGGATGTATGCGAATGAGTATATCCCCTACGTAGACCCGCGAGCCCATCCCGTTTACTTTGTCCTTCTGCTGGCCGCCATCCCACTGTGGCGGCTGTTTCATTTCTATTGGGTACACCGCTTGCTGCACTGGCCGCCCCTGTACAAGGCGGGGCACTACCTTCATCACCGCAACATAAACGTTGGACCCTGGTCGGGACTGTCGATGCACCCGATTGAGCACATTCTCTATTTCAGTTGCGCGGCGATCCACTGGATTGTTCCTTCGCACCCGATTCATGTGGTGTTGAACCTGCAACATGCGGGGCTGACGCCGGCGCAGGGCCATGTGGGTTTTGAAGCTGTCATCGTCAACGGCAAGTATAACCTGTCGGCAGCCTCCTATTTTCACCAGTTGCATCACCGCTACTTTGAGTGCAACTACGGAGAGCCGGACATGCCGTTTGATTACTGGTTTGGCACGAGCCACG
Source organism: Caldilineaceae bacterium (assembly GCA_022824685.1). Classification (GTDB taxonomy): domain Bacteria; phylum Chloroflexota; class Anaerolineae; order Caldilineales; family Caldilineaceae; genus Bin5. The sequence goes on along the minus strand of JAJDZJ010000240.1, from coordinate 2,691 downwards.
ACGGTTCGGACGAGGCGCACGAGGCGATGCGGGCGAAGCGATTCGCTCAGCATAAGATCCGGACCTCGGCGGTATAACCCGTAGGACGGCCGCAAAAATTGCGCCGGTGATTTGGCACTGAGGGAGACTCTAAATGGACCAACCTGTTCGAATCGGAATCGTTGGATGTGGCAGCGTAATGCAGCGCCCCTACATGAGGCAGATTCAGCCGATGCGGGCCGCAGGCACGGTCGACGTTACCATTGCCTGTGATACCAGGGTGGAGGTGCGGCCGGTCGTCCAGGACACGCTGGGTATCAAACAGTTCACGACCGACTACGAAGAGGTTATCGACTCGGATGAGGTCGACCTGGTGATGGTGTTGACTTCAATGCTGGAGCACGGGCCAATTACGCGTGCGGCGCTTACGGCGGGAAAGCACGTCCTGGTCGAGAAACCGATGGCCGTTACCTTGGAGGAAGCGGCGGAGATCGTTGAGATGGCCCGGCACAGTCCGGGCCTGCTTGTCTGCGCCCCGCATGTCGTGCTGAGTTCAACCTATCAGACGATGTGGCGGCACATTCATGGAGGCGATGTAGGAAAGGTGCTGATGGCGCGGGCCCGCTACGGCCATTCCGGCCCCGACTGGAGACCGTGGTTCTATCAAAAGGGCGGCGGCGCGTTGTTTGACCTGGGCGTTTACAACATCACCTGTTTAACGGGCTGGCTGGGACCGGCCAAGCGGGTCATGGCAATGACAGGCGTAGCAGTTCCCGAACGCGTTGTTGGCAATGAGTTGATGCAGGTGGAGGCTGAAGACAACGCACATGTCCTGATCGATTGGGGCGGGTCCGTATTCGGAGTGGTTACCACGGGATTCACGATGCAGAAGTATCGAAGCCCGGCGCTGGAAATCTACGGCAGCGAGGGCACGATCCAGATGATGGGCGATGACTGGGCTCCGTCAGGCTATGAACTGTGGCGCAACGACATCGGCGCATGGCAGATATATGATGGCATGGACCGCCTCTGGAACTGGACCGACGGCATACGCCACCTTGTCGAGTGCATACAAAACAGCGAGGAACCGATCGTCACGCCTGAACACGCATATCACGCGCTGGAGATCATGATCAAGGCGCAGGAATCGGGAGAAGACGGCCAGGCGAAGGAACTAAAGAGCACCTTTACACCTCCCACCTTTCCTGAAGAGGAAGAGGAGGAGACGGTGGCCGCCCATCTGGTCCACGACTGGACCCAACGCTGATGAGTTATTCGGCCTCGCCGCGTCCGAATTTCGAGGGGCCGGCGCACATCCCCTACGGGACGGTTACTCGCCATCTTTGGGGGGACGACGAGTCGGGGGAGGTCGCTGACTGGATTTACGTTTCGAGCGCCAAGATCCACCAATTGGTCTTTGGCCTGGCCCCCGGTGGGGCGTTTCGACACTCTGACAGCTATCGAACGATATTCGCCGCCGATGAAGTACTGTATGTCCTCAGCGGTGTGATGGTGCTGAGCAACCCTGAAACGGGGGAGGTTCACCGCGTGCGGCCGGGAGAGGCGGCGTTTTTCCGGCGGGATACGTGGCATCACGCGTTCAATTTCAGTACAGAGCCGCTGCGAGTCATCGAATTCTTCGCGCCGCCGCCGTCTCAAGGGACTTCAGGATCGTACGCGCAGACAAAACCGAACCTGGACTCGCTCAAGTATGCGCAGGAGAAGTGGATGGGCCGCTGGCCCGGCGCGCAGGCGGAGGCCGCGGAGGCGTTTACGATACGCCCTGTGCGGGAGGCGGACCTGCTTTGGCGTCTGGAGGGAGCGGAGCAACAGCTGCTGGTTGGGATCCTGGCGGCGACCGAGCATCTGACTGTTGGAAAGATGCAGTTGCTGGCTGGGCAGCGCAGCGATGTCGAGGTTCATGGCGGCGATGAGAGTCTCTACCTCTTGGAGGGTACGCTGAACGTGCGGGCGCCTGAAAACGACGGGCCGCGCTGGTTCGAACTCAGTCCCGGAGACGGGTTCTTCGTCCCGGAGGGCGCGCCGCACCAGTACTACAATGTGTCGGCAGAAACAGCGACTTTTCTCTGCGGGATAGCACCGAAATACTCGCCAGACATTCCCGATCTTTTCTCCAATGGCCGGGAGCCCTGACCTTTCGGCGTGTGCGGTTGGCCTGGATGTCGGCGGCACCAAGGTCGCCGCCGGGATCGTCGCATACCCTTCGGGCGCAGTTATCTGCCGGCGGACGATCCCGACGCTTGCGCGCCGAGGCGGGAAGGCGGTCCTGGACGACTCGCTTGCTCTGGCCAACGAGCTGATCGCGGAGACCGGGAGGCGAGATCTGGAATTGCTCGGTATCGGTGTCGGCGTACCCGAGCTTGTTGACCCGGAAGGTCACGTCACCAGCGCGCACTCGATCAGTGGATGGCAGGGCGACCGGGTTCGGTCAGCCTTCTCATCTCTTGCGCCGACCGTCGTCGAATCGGATGTACGAGCGGGGGCCCTGGCCGAATCGATGTTCGGCGCAGGGCAGGAGTTCAGGCTCTTTGTCTACGTAACCGTGGGTACCGGCCAGGGCGATTGCATCTAAATTGGGTCAGAACATCGAAATGCAGCCGAATACTCTTCCAGGTCGGGGTAAGACACAGGGAAATGTACGAAAGATGGCACGTAGACGGAGAATTTAACTTATCTCGCCGACTGAGGGCC
>JAJDZJ010000167.1 GCA_022824685.1 Caldilineaceae bacterium | reverse complement strand
TGCGCAAGAACAAGGTGGCTGCGCCGTTCAAAGTGGCCGAGTTCGACATCATGTACAACGAAGGGGTCAGCACGCAGGGTGACCTGCTCGACCTCGGCGTCGAGTTCGACATCATCGAAAAAAGAGGCGCATTCTATCGCTATAGCGATGACCTGATCGGGCAGGGCCGAGAAGCCGCGAAAAAGCATCTGCGCGAAAACCCCGAGAAAGCATCACAGATCGACAGCATCATCCGGGAAAGAACTGGACTTCCGGCGCGGGTTAATGGCGACGAAGTCCAATCCTGACGCATTCCCAGGGCGCGCATCCTGCCAAAATGCAGACAGTGTGTATCCAAATTCATCCTGCCCGTTCCTTTATGTGCAAGTTTGCATAGGAGTCCATTATAGGCCGAGAGGTTTCACCCGTCGCACGTGTTGCCATAATTGAAAACGCTGACCACAGCGCTCTCAAATTGGACGCGATTTTGTGCTGACACACGACCGCCAAAACCAAAACAGCAACCAGAGTCCCTTTATTCCATTTTATCAGAATTTTCTTGGTCGCTGACATAACCGTAAAGATCATTTGGCAGACGTTTGCCTCGCGGTTGATTGTCAATCGCAGAGCCGGCGTCATAACGAGTGTTGACGTAAACCAGCTGTTGCCATAGATAGTTCAGACGCACAGACAACGACCCACCGCAACTTCCCCCCAAAGCGCGATGTGGGATTCGCCGATCTTGATTCGGCTTGTTGTGTAATGCAACAGCAAGTGTCCATATAAAATCGCCCCTATCCTGGCGCAATCCTGAACTGAAGCGTCCTCACTGATCCAGCCTGAACTGGGACGAGCTCAGGCGAAACCTTCTTGAGGCGTTCAAGTCGCTGTGGTCTTTGGCCGCGGCGACTTCTTTTTTTGGACCAACGATGACAGGTCGAACGATTACCGCATTGCGTCTTCAAAAGCGAGACAAGGAACGCGTCAATCTCTTTCTGGACAGCCAGTACGCGTTCGCGTTGCCGGCAGCGGAAGCCGCCCAATTGCGCATTGGCCAGCAGCTCAGCGAGCAGGAGGTCGAGCAGCTGAAGGCCGTTGATCTGCGCAGCCGCGGCTACAACAAAGCGCTGCGCTTTCTGGCAGCGCGCCCCCGCAGCCGGGAAGAGGTGCGCCGCAATCTCCTGGCTTACCGGCCAAGAGACGGCCGCCGCCTGAGCCCGCCGCAGATCGAGTGGATCATCGCCAAACTGCACGAGAGGCAATACCTCGATGACCGAGAATTCGCCCGCTTCTGGGTCGAGCAGCGCAATCGATTCCGACCCGTTGCGCCGAGGGCCCTTCAGTACGAGTTGCGGCAGAAGGGCGTAAATGATGGTGTTGCCGAAGAAACGATCGACGAATTGACCGACGCAGCTTCAGCCTGCGAAGCCGCCGCCCGCAGCCGTCTGTATAGATGGCAAAGGGAGACCAATCCTGCCCAATTCCGCCAGAAAATGGGCAGTTTCCTCCAGCGCCGAGGCTTCGACTGGGATCTGACCCGGGACGTGATCGACCGTATCTGGCAAGAGGTGGAGGAGGCGCGCCTGCTGTCCCATTCCGTCCAGGAAAAACATAACGACGGGGAAGCCCGATGGCAGAGCCGCTGAAACGATAATGGGCGCGCCAGGGTCCGGGTGCAACTCTGGAAGCATGACAGAAACACACCCGTCTCCAGCCGGCGCAGCCGCTTGCATTCCATATTGTACGCATCCAAACCAAGGGGTTCGGAGATGGATCTGTTAGGCGTAGTTGCTATAATTGTCGCGGCCCTGCTTGGCGCGGGGCTCGTAGGGTATCTGGTATATCTCGCTTATCAACGCGGGACGGAGTCTGGCGTACGTCAAGAGAAGGAACGGCAGGAGCTCGCCCTGCAGAGCGCAGAGGCGCAGGCAGCCCAAATCCTTACGGAAGCCGAGGCAGAGGTTCAACGCAAGCAGTTGTCGTTGAAAGAGGAGGAAGTGCAGATACGGAATGAACTGGATGCCACGCGAACCCGTCAGCGCCGAGACCTTGACCGTGTTGAAAGCCGGCTTCGCAATCGTCAGGAGCAGTTTGAAAAACGAGTCGATCAGGTCGAAAACCGTGAACGCAAACTGAACCAGAGAGAAAGCAGTTTGGACAAACGCGCAGAAGACCTGGAAGCCGCCGAGCAACAGCGCAATGAAGAGTTGCAGCGCGTCGCCCAACTGACCCAGGAAGAGGCCAAAGAGATTCTGCTCAAAGAGGCCGAAAGGAACGCGCGCCAGGAGCTTGCCCGCACGATTCGTGAGGTTGAGGCGGAAACCCAGGAGATCGCCGAACGCCGCGCCAGGGAGATCATCACCCTCTCGGTGGAACGAATCGCCAGCGAGCACGTCACCGAGTATTCCGTTAGCGCCGTCAACCTGCCATCCGACGAGATGAAGGGGCGGATCATTGGGCGGCAGGGGCGAAACATTCGCGCCATCGAACAGGCCACAGGCGTCGACCTGGTCGTGGATGATACACCGGAAGCAATCCTGATCAGCAGCTTCGACCCCGTGCGCCGCGAAGTTGCCCGCATCTCCCTCAGCAAACTGGTCTCCGATGGCCGCATTCATCCCGCCCGTATCGAGAAAGAGGTAGAACGGGCCCAACAGGAGGTGAATCAGGTCATTCAGGAGGCTGGCGAGCAGGCTCTGATCGAGACCAATACCCAAGGCTTGCACAGAGAGATTCAGAAGCTGCTCGGGCGCTTGAAATTCCGCACCAGCTACGGCCAGAATCAGTACTACCACGCCATCGAGACATCGCATCTGGCAGGCGTAATCGCCGAAGAGCTACATGCAGATGTCAAAACCAGCCGGCTTGGCGGGCTGCTCCATGACCTTGGCAAAGCGGTCAGCCATGAGATCGACGGCCCCCATGCGATCGTCGGCGGCGAAATCGCCAAACGGTACGGGCTCAATGCCAAAGTCGTCAACTGCATCGCCAGCCATCACGGGGAAGTTGAGCCCGAATCGATCGAAGCAATTATCGTCGCCGCGGCCGACGCAATAAGCGGCGCACGGCCGGGCGCACGCCGCGAAAGCCTGGAGGCCTACATCAAACGGGTGACCGCGCTCGAGGATATCGCCAACAGTTTTGAGGGGGTCAATCAGACGTTCGCCATTCAAGCAGGCCGCGAGATCCGCGTCATAGTGCAGCCTGATGAAGTCGACGACTTGCAGGTTATCGAACTGGGGAAAAACATCGCCAACAAGATTGAGGACAACCTGGAATATCCGGGACAAATTCGGGTTACGGTCATTCGCGAAACCCGTTCCGTTTCCCATGCCACCTAGCCCAACCTGGCGCGCGCCGACCTGGCTGCACGCATTGCCTTGCCCGCCGGACACAACCCGAGCCGCCGCTTGCGACGGCTCGGCGGCGCGGCCCCCGATAGCATCCGCGCCCTCTCTGGCGGGCCGCCCAAACTGCCCGCGGCGCCCTATTCCTCGCCGGAACGCCGTTTGACGGTGCAGCCGCCGCAGGTACCGCAGCCGCCGTCCTTTTCCTTCTTCCCCGTTATCAGCTCGGAAACGTCAAACTCGGCCAGGACGTTATTCTCCAGCAAAACCGTAACGCTTTCCTTAAGCGGATGCAGGTGACGAATCCGGCCTTTGCCCTGGTGCGTCGTCACCTCCGCCCCGACTTTGGGCATCTTCTTGTTCGCCTTCTTGTAGATCGGATCCTCATAGGAAAGGCAACAGAGCAGCCGGCCGCAGACACCGCTGATCTCGTCCTGGTTCAGAGGCAGCTGCTGGTTCTTCGCCTGGCGTATGCTCACCGAGGCAAACTCGCGCAGCCAGCTGGTGCAACAGAGCTGGCGGCCGCACTTGCCCACCCCGTCCAGCAACTTGGCCTCATCGCGCACGCCAATCTGGCGCATTTCGATGCGCGTGTGAAACGTGCGCGCCAGATCGCGTACCAGCGCGCGAAAATCAACCCGCTGCTCCGCGGCAAAGTAGACCGTCAGCCTGCCGCCCTCGTAATTGTATTCACAGCGCTGCACCTTGATATCCAGCTTGTGTGCACGCGCCTTCTCGCGGCAGACGGACACCGCCTCGGCCTGCTTTTCCTTCCACAGATCTTTCTGCAACAGATCCCATGGCGTTGCCCGCCGGATTACCTCTTTGATCTCCCCCACGATTTTGCTCTTGGGAACATTATGCGGCCCTTGAACGATCTGCACCAGGTCCCGACCCTTGACCGTATCCACAATCACATAATCTTTCGGCGCCAGATCCACATGGTGAACCGGATCGAAGAAATAGATCTTCGTAACAGGTTTGAATTGGGCCCCCACTACGATGGGCATGGTAGATTCTCCATTATTGGTCCTGCATTGGGCATTTGTCCCGCTCGCCTGCCTGTGTCGCCCAGCCTATCTAGCGGGCCTGCGGGCGCGGCATCTGCAACAAAAGTACATCCAGCGCCAGGCCCGTATTGACAGTATGCCGCAGGTAACCTTCAACGCGGCTTAATGTGCGTAGATACGCCTGAACATCGCCCCGGCGGTAGTCACCGGCCGTATCCGCCAGTGTGTCCACCAAATCCACGTTGGCGCAATGCTCCAAACAGCCCGACTGCGCCAACATCACATCGCGCCACCAGCCCGTCCACAACCCAAGCAGCGAAAACAGTCGCGTCTGGTTGCGCGCAGCCGCCAGCTTCTGCGCAAAGGCAAGCCGCGCCACCCGGCTGCTGCGGCTGAGCTCCTGCAGCTCTGCCAGACGCTCGCTCCTTTCCGCCAGCGGCTCCGCTTGGCTTAGCTGATCAACCGCCCAGCCAAGACAGCCGTTCGCCAGACGGGCCAGCAGCGCGGCCTGCTGCGGAGAGACGCCCCAACGGGCCTGCAGCGCCTCCTCCATCATCCGCGCCCCCAACGGCCGCAAGGCCAAAACCTGGCATCGGCTCACAATCGTTGGCAAAAGAACCGACCGGTCCTGCGCGGTCAGGCAGAGAACCACGTGCGGCGGCGGCTCTTCCAGGGTCTTCAGCAGCTTATTGGAGAAGTTGGTGTGGGCTCTATGCGCGTCCTGAATCAAAAAGACCTTGTAGCGGCCCTCCATCGGGTGCAGCAAAGCCTGGCGAATGATGTCAGCCGCCTGTTCGGCGCGATGGAGGCCATTCTCCCTGTCCGGTTGACCTTGCCGGTCGGTCGGCGGCGCCAAAATGAAATCCGGATGGCTGCCCGCCACCTGCAAACGGCATGAACGGCACGCTCCGCAAGCCCGCCCAGCATCTGCATTCGTGCAGAGTAGCGACTGGGCAAAGTGGCGGGCCAGGGTGGATTTGCCCAGCTGCGCTGCGCCGACAAACAGGTAGGCATGGCGCAGCCTGTCATGCTTGATGCTATTCCGCAACAGTTCAACAGCCCACTGATGGCCTACGACCGGGCCTTCAGCCAATTGTATCTCCCTCTGTTATCGTGCGCTGATATCGTACACTGAAATGTCGCGGCATTCTATCACAGTGCCCATCGGCGGACAAGCGGTCCCAAACGCCCAAGATGCGGCCGTTGTTCCCGCTCGCTGCCTGCCAAGGCTCTGAAAAAAAGGGGGTGCATCCACATGCGGATGCACCCCCTTGAGCTTTTCCGGCTGAAAGGTTACTTGATCTCTACCGTTGCCCCTTCGGCCTCCAACTGGGCTTTCGTGTCTTCCGCGACATCCTTCGCCACGCCCTGCACCACAGGCGCCGGCGCGCTCTCGACCAGCTCCTTGGCCTCTCGCAGGCCAAGGCTTGTCACCGCGCGGACAGCCTTAATGACATTGATCTTCCTCGCGCCCATATCGGCCAGGATCACGTCAAACTCCGTCTGCTCTTCTTCCTCTTCCTCGACCTCGGCTGCGCCGCCGGCCACGCCGGCCACCGCCACAGACGCGGCCGCGCTGACGCCCCACGCCTCTTCAAGCATCTTCACCAGCTCAGCGGCTTCCAGAAGCGTCAACTCGTCCAGCTGTTCTTTGATTGCATTCAAATCTGCCATTTTTGGAATTCTCCCGATGTCAATTTCCGTCTCTGTGGTTTCGCTCTTAACGATACGCTGCTTTGCACGTAAGCATAGGCAAGCGCAAGCAACAGGGAGCTGAATCCCTCCGCTTACACTCAGGCGGCCTCTTCCTGCGCATCAGCATGCGCCTGGACGACCCGAGCCAGACTGACCCCGGGCTCGTTGACGACACGGGCAAGCTGGGTGGCCGGCGCGATAATTGTCGCCAGCAACTTGGCCAGCATCTCTTCCCGCGTGGGCAGTTCGGACAGTGCCGCAGCGCCGCCGGCATCCAAAACGTTCTGCTCCAGGATCCCGCCTTTGATCTCTACGACTTCATCCAGCCCTCGAATGCCGTCCTTCAACGCGGTCACGCCCCTGCCGATATCTTCGCCGACAAACGCCACCGCATTCGGCCCCTCCAACAGCTCGTCCAAATCCTCCGTGACCCCATTGTTCGCCAATGCAAGCCGCAGAAGTCGATTCTTCACGACCATGTAGGACGTATCCGCCTCTCTCAGGTCGGCGCGCAGCCCGTTGATCTGTGAAACGGTCGTGCCGCGAAAATCGGTGAACACGACGGCGGACGCGTTTTCCAGGTGTGAACTGTACAGTTCGACGAGCTCTTCCTTCTTCTCTCGAGTAAGTGCCAATGAACATTCCCCCTTTCTACAGGATTCCTGCGGGCACGCAGGCAATGTCCCCCTGCGCCCCCTTCAAACGCCAACCGGCGCTCCAAGCAAAAACGCCCTTGCAATGCAGACAAGGGCGTGGCCAGCGGTCCCTGCCGGACATTATCGGTCAGGTCACTGTGTTCAGCCCTTGGCCGGCCGCGCAACGGAGCGCATTTACATTCGCAACGCGAATGCCGGCTGTCTACGGAACTGAGTATCGTATGCAGTTGAAACGCGCCAATTCTACCGTACTGCCCCCGGTATTGGCAAACGAAACCTAGGCTGCCTTCAGCGCTGAGGCCGCATTGACATCGACGCGTACACCCGGCCCCATGGTGCTCGTCAGCGTCACCCGCTTCAGAAAGATGCCCTTAACCGCCGCAGGCCTGGCGGCCATCACCGCTTCCATAATCGACGTGAAGTTTTCGAGGATCTGTTCACTCTCGAAGCTCGCCTTGCCAATGGGCACATGGACATTGCTCGTCTTGTCGACGCGGAATTCGACGCGACCCAGCCGCGTCTCTTGAATCACGCGCGGCAGTTCGGCGGCCTGTACAATCGTGCCGGCCTTGGGGCTGGGCATCATCCCCCGGGGCCCCAGCACGCGGCCGAGCCTGCCAACCACCCGCATCATGTCCGGCGTAGCAAGAACAACATCAAAGTCAAGCCAGCCTCCTTGAATCCGCGCCGCCAGATCTTCGCCGCCGACATAGTCGGCGCCGGCTGCCTCGGCCTCGCTGACGCCATCCGCGCCGGCAAAGACCAGAATGCGCACCACGCGACCCGTGCCGTGGGGAAGAGTCACCACCCCCCGCACCTGCTGGTCCGCATGTCGAGGGTCTACTCCGGTGCTCAGATGCACCTCCACCGTCTCATCAAACTTGGCCGTCGCGCCCTCGCGCATCAGAGCGACTGCCTCCGCAGGCTGGTACTGCTTCAGGCGGTCGACCTTGCTTCGCGCCGCGTTGTAGCGTTTGCTGTGTCTTGGCATTGAATACTCCTCGTGGTGCAAACGGGGCACAGCAAAGCGCCCCTCCCACTGTTGGCTTTATGATTTCTGCGGGCCCGCATCGCAATGCGCGGATCCCGCCTACTCGACAACCGTCACGCCCATGCTGCGGGCCGTTCCCTTCACCATCTGCATGGCGCTGTCTATGGGAATATTCCCCAAATCCTTGAGCTTTACCTCAGCGATTTCCCGCACCTGTTGATTGGTGATCTCCCCCACCATCTCCGCATTCGGAACCCCGCTGCCCTTATCAATCCCGGCTGCCTTCTTGATCAACTCGGCCGCCGGCGGTGTCTTGGTAACGAATGTAAACGACTGATCCTGGAATATCGTGATTTCGACCGGAACAACCTGCCCCATCTGGCTCTGCGTACGCGCATTATACTCCTTGCAGAAGCCCATGATATTGACACCGTGCGGGCCGAGCGCAGTGCCGACCGGTGGGGCGGGGTTGGCCTTGCCGGCCGGGATCTGCAACTTGACAATCGCCTTGACTTTCTTCGCCATCTCGCCTGCTTCTCCTTTTACGTGTCCCGTTCCAATTGGAGGAAGTCCACCTCAACCGGCGTCTCCCGGTTGAAGAAACTCACCATGACCCGGGCTTTGCCCTTCTCTGGCTCCAGAGAATCAACAACACCCGTGAATTCCGCAAACGGGCCTTCTATAATCCGAACGCGCTCGCCCACATCGAAGCTGACCTTCACGCGCGGTTCGTCCGATTCGATGCGGCTCATGATGTGATTCACTTCGGCCTGGCTCAACGGGCTGGGCTTGTTGCCCATCCCCACAAAACTGGTGACCCCTGGCGTGTTGCGAACCACATACCAGCTGTCCTCATCCATGATCATCTCGATCAGAATGTAGCCGGGGAATACCTGGCGCTCTACCTCGCGGCGAATGCCTTCTTTGATCTCGATTTCAGTCTCAGTCGGCACCACAATCTGCAGGATCCGGTCGGTCATGTTCATCGATTCCGCCCGGTGTTCCAGGTTCTTCTTTACCTTGTTCTCCTTGCCCGAATAGCTGTGCACCACATACCATTCTGCTGTCGGGCCGCTCGGCTCCTCGTCAGACTCCGCGGAAATCTCATCGTCCACCAGCGCGACAACCGCCTCATCCTCCTGCAAATCAGGATCAGCGCCTGCATTCGTTATATCACCCACAGATTCCTCCTTGCGCGTCACACGCCAAGACCAGCCCTTCCTCTACCACCAAAGGCGGTCGCGCCACAGATGCTGCCTAGAATATCTGCAGAAACAGTGTCACCAGATAACTGAAGAAGGAGTCTACGCCAAACAGCGCAAGCGCGGCGATCGTCGTGACGATCAGCACCACGATTGTCAGACGGGTACCCTCTTCGCGCGTCGGCCACGTGACCTTGCCAATCTCTGCGCGGGTCTCCTTAAAGTACCGGACGATTGCGTTATCAGACCTCGGAACAGTTGATGACCGGCTCACAGTTGACTCCGTTCAATGCGTGAACAGTCGAGTATGTCCACAATGCCGCGCCGCTTGCCTACCCATCTCCCCGTGCGGCGTTCTGAGCCCTTTCAGGCGGAAAATGACCACCGAGCGGCTGCTGGTGGCCATTTTCTGACAGGCGAGGCAGGACTTGAACCCGCAACCTGCGGTTTTGGAGACCGCCGCTCTGCCAATTGAGCTACTCGCCTAAAATGTCCGAAAGTGACGTGCCCCTCCGGACAATCTAAACTTATCCAGAATGCTAATCAATGATCTCGGTAATCGCGCCGGCAGCGACGGTGCGGCCGCCTTCGCGGATGGCAAAACGTCCGCCGGTCTCAATGGCGACCGGCGAAATCAACACCACGTCCATCGTCACATTGTCGCCGGGCATCACCATCTCCACGCCCGCA
>JAJDZJ010000198.1 GCA_022824685.1 Caldilineaceae bacterium | reverse complement strand
TGCGGGCGTGGAGATGGTGATGCCCGGCGACAATGTGACGATGGACGTGGTGTTGATTTCGCCGGTCGCCATTGAGACCGGCGGACGTTTTGCCATCCGCGAAGGCGGCCGCACCGTCGCTGCCGGCGCGATTACCGAGATTATCGAATAGAGTAGAGTGGTAGGTGGCGAGTGGATGCACTCGCCACAGTTTTTTGGTTCCTGGGCCACGACAAGAGAGACGAAATACATGGCAAAGCAGAAGATCCGGATCAAGCTCAAGGCATACGATCACCGCGTCCTGGATGCGTCGGCACAGCAGATCGTCACTGCTGCCGAGCAGACGGGCGCCCAGGTGGTAGGGCCTGTGCCTCTGCCTACGAGGATCGAGAAGTTCACGGTGATGCGGTCGCCGTTCATCGACAAGGACAGCCGTGAGCAGTTCGAGATACGAACTCACAAGCGCTTGATCGATGTGGTGGATCCAGGCAACAAGACGATTGAGAATCTGACTCGTCTGAATTTGCCCGCCGGTGTCGATATTGAGATCAAGCTATAGGGCTCAAGTTGCGGTGGCGTGCGGCGAGGATCGTTCGTGACGGCATCGGGCCGGTCGGCGGGCGATGGGCCTGGTTGGGCGATACGGCAGCCGGTCGAGCGTGATCGGGCGCGCTGTCGATTCTGGAGGAGCAAGTGAAAGGTATATTGGGCCGCAAGGTAGGAATGACCCAGCTGTTTGACGAGAGCGGCGAGGTGGTGCCGGTTACGGTCATTGAGGCCGGTCCCTGTTATGTGACACAGGTGAAGGCTGAAGATAGTGATGGTTACAATGCGATTCAGGTTGGCTTTGAGGAGTTGCCGGAGCGCAAGTTGACCCAGGGTCAGCTCGGTCATTTGAGGAAGGCGAACGTGCCGAAGCTGCGATTTGTGCGTGAGTTTCGCCTGCAGAGTGAGGCTGGCCATACGCTGGGCGATGTGATCAAGGCGGACGTATTTGCCGAGGGCGAGCTGGTGGATGTGACCGGCACGTCGAAGGGGAAGGGTTTTGCCGGCGGCGTCAAGCGTCACGGGTTCCGCGGCGGTCCCAAGACGCATGGCCAGTCGGACCGGCACAGGGCGCCCGGCTCGCGCGGAGCGGGCACGTACCCGGGGCATACGTTTCCCGGCAGCAAGGGCGCTGGACAGATGGGAAATGAGCGGGTAACCGTGCAGAATTTGAAGGTTGCCCTGGTTGATGCGGAGCGAAATCTGATTGCTGTTCAAGGTTCGATCCCTGGTCCGAATCGGGGGTTGGTGATGGTACGGACGGCGGTAAAGGCGTAAGATTTTTGCGGGTGGTTCGTAGATAGACGAGCCGGCGGCTACTGGTACGGAGGCGAAACGGTGGAAGTGCCAATCAAGAATATGGCCGGTGAAGAGGTCGGTCAGATGGAGTTGGAGGACACGGTATTTGCCGCTCCGGTCAACCGGGGGCTGATGCACCAGGCGCTGGTGAGGCAGTTGGCGAACGCCCGGACGGGAACGCACAAGACGAAATCTCGGAGCGAGGTTCGCGGTGGCGGACGCAAGCCCTGGCGTCAGAAGGGCACGGGGCGGGCGCGGCATGGCTCGATCCGGTCACCCATCTGGGTTGGCGGCGGGACGGCATTTGGGCCGACGCCTCGCAAATATACCAAGAAGATGCCGAAAAAGATGCGCAGGGCGGCGTTGCGGAGCGCGCTGAGCGTCAAGGCGGGCGCGGAACAGATCGTGGTGCTGGAGCAGCTGGCGATGGAAGCGCCGAAGACGAAGGATTTCGTGCGGACGCTGGCCGATTTGGGCTTGGACAGCGGGAGTGTGCTGGTTGTATTGCCGGCGCGGGACACGGCTGTGGAGAAGTCGATCAGCAATCTGCCGCAGGCGAAAACGGCTCTCAGCGGCAATCTGAATATACAGGATCTGCTGGGCCATGACACGCTTCTCTTGCCGCAGACTTCGGTCGAGATGATTCACGACTGGCTTGCATAGCTGCGGGGCGGTTCGGCGCGACGGGCAGTTGGCAGCGTTGCGAGGGTGCGGGTCGGTGTCCGATATGAGGAGAAGAAGATGCACGTTTATGAAGTGATAAAACGTCCGGTCATTACCGAGAAGTCGTACGATGCGGCTGATTTTTACAATCAGTACACATTTGAGGTCGATACGCGCGCCAATAAGCATCAGATACGCGATGCGGTGGAGACAGCATTCAGGGTGAGCGTCGTAGACGTACGGGTGATGATGATGCCGGCCAAGACGGGGATGCGGGGTCGACGCAAAGTGGTGCGGAAGTCGCCGTGGAAGAAGGCGATTGTGACGTTGGGTGAAGGCGACAGCATCCAGTTCTTTGAGGGTGTTTAGCGGTCGGGATGGGAGATGAGAGACGGGCGCGATGGTTTCTCTCTTCAAACTTTTGTCGAACGGAGATTGATTTTATGCCAGTGAAGATATACCGTCCCACGTCTCCGGGGCGAAGGGACATGAGTGTCTCGACATTTGAGACGATCACGCGGAAGAAGCCGGAGCGGTCGCTGACTGAAACTTTGCACAGGACAGGCGGGCGCAACAGCCAGGGGCGGATCACCGTCCGACATCGCGGCGGCGGCCACAAGCGGCTTTACCGCGTCATCGACTTTAAACGGGACAGATGGGGGGCTCCGGCGCGGGTCACGTCGATCGAATACGACCCGAATCGCAGTGCACGCATTGCTCTGTTGACCTATGAGGATGGTGAAAAGCGGTACATTGTTGCGCCGTTGGGCGTTCAGGTAGGCGACGTTTTGGAGTCGGGCCCGAACGCCGACATACGGTCGGGCAATGCGCTGCCGATACGCAACATTCCGCCGGGAACGCAGATACACAACATCGAGTTGTACCCTGGCCGCGGCGCGCAGTTGGTGCGCAGCGCGGGCGTTTCGGCGCAGCTGGTTGCCAAAGAGGGGCCGCGTGCGCAGGTACGGTTGCCGAGCGGCGAGGTTCGTTACATTGAGATGGACTGTTTGGCGACGATTGGACAGGTGTCGAATCCGGACCACAGCAACATATCGATTGGCAAGGCCGGCCGGCGGCGCTGGCTGGGCTTCCGGCCGTCGGTGCGGGGTGTTGCGATGGATCCGGCATCCCATCCGCACGGCGGCGGCGAGGGACGATCGCCGATTGGGATGCCTGGGCCGAAGACACCGTGGGGTCAGCCTGCGCGCGGCAAGCGAACGCGGCGCAACAAGAGGACGGGCAAGTTCATTGTGCGGCGCGGCAGTGAGCGTCGATAGAGGAAAACCTGGAGAAGTGGAGGGGAATCGATGGGACGCAGCCTGAAGAAAGGACCGTTTGTTGAGCCGCGGTTATTGAAGAAGATTGAGGATATGAACCGGGCCGGTGAGCGGAAGGTGCTCAAGACGTGGTCGCGGTCATCGACGATTTTTCCGCAGTTTGTCGGGCATACGCTGGCGATTCACGATGGGCGGCGGCATGTGCCGATTTACATTACGGAGAACATGGTGGGGCACAAGTTGGGTGAGTTTGCGCCGACACGATTCTTCCGCGGCCATATCAGGTCGGAAAGAAGCACCCGCCAGCTGTAGGGTTTCGGTTTTGAGTCGATAGTTGCATTTTCCTCCATCCTGGAGATTGGGGAGCGCGTACGATGGAAGTTCGAGCAGTTACCAAATATACAGGGATAAGCCCCCAGAAGGCGCGCCTGGTATTGGATGAGATGCGTGGGCGGCCGGCCGAGGAGGCGTTGACGTTGTTGCAGTTCATGCCTCAACAGGCGGCGAGGGTGGTTGCAAAGACATTGAAGAGCGCGATCGCCAACGGCGTTGAGAATTTCGGTCTGGAAGCTGATGAGCTGTACATTAGCAGGATCTATGCTGATCAGGCGCCGAACCGGCGCTGGCGGCGATTTGGGGCGCGTGGCCGGTTCAAGCCATGGATTCGCCGCTCCTCCCATATTACGGTAGTTCTGGAAGAGCGTTTGGACGACGAGTAGTCGACAGACAGCGGCGGGGTGGTCTGACGGGGCAACCGGCGCCGCGCAAGGAGGCCCAATGGGACGCAAAGTACATCCGACCGGTTTTCGCCTGGGCATCATCAAGGAACACAAGAGTCGATGGTTTGCCACGGGGCATGATTATGTGAATCAGCTTGGTGAGGATCGGGAGATCCGGGCGATGATTCACCGGGATGCGCCGCGAGCGGGCATCAGTTTTATCGAGATAGAACGTCAGCCCAACCAGGTTCACGTGATCATCAATACGGCCAAGCCCGGGATCATCATTGGGCGCAAGGGCGCGAATGTGAATGTGCTGCGGGTGAATCTGCAGGAGTTGACGAACAAGAAGGTGAAGATCGACGTGCGCGAGATTGACAAGCCGGAGACGGACGCCCAGCTGGTTTCGGAGAATGTGGCAGAGCAGCTGGAGCGCCGCATCAGCTGGAAGCGTGCGATGAAACAGGCGGCGGGACGGGCGATGCGGACCGGGGCCGAAGGGATCATGATCCAGGTGGCCGGGCGTCTGGGCGGCAGCGAGATGGGACGCGTGGACACGATTCGCGACGGGCAGGTGCCGCGCCATACGTTGCGGGCGTCGATCGATTACGGGACCGCCGAGGCGAACACGACATACGGCCTGATTGGCGTGAAGGCATGGGTCTACCACGGAGAAGTGCTGCCGGGCGAGGAGTACCATGCACGGTATGCGGAGATGACTGCGAGCGAGTAGAGGCAACTGCCCAAGACAGGCGGCGGCCGGACCAATATGAAGCGGGACGGAGAGTAGACAATGTTGATGCCAAAGCGGGTTAAATATCGCAAGATGCACCGCGGCCGGATGCGAGGCATGGCGTCGCGGGGCAATCGGATTGATTTTGGCACATATGGCCTGCAGGCAACCGAGCCGTGTTGGGTTACGAGCCGCCAGATTGAGGCGGCCCGTCGGGCGATTGTTCGTTATGTGCGGCGCGGCGGCAAGGTGTGGATTCGCATCTTTCCGGACAAGCCGGTAACGGAGCGGGCGGCCGAGACCCGTATGGGTTCTGGCAAGGGGAATGTCGACCATTGGGTTGCGGTGGTGAAGCCGGGCCGGATGGTTTTTGAGATCGCCGGTGTAGATGAAGAGCAGGCGCGTGAGGCCTTCCGCCTGGCCGCGCACAAGTTGCCGATGGGCACGCAGTTTGTTGCCCGACAGGATATTTGACGCGGAGGCGAGGAGGATAGAGTGATGAAAGCACATGAGTTGCGCCCGCTGACGGAGAGTGAACTGTATACCCGGTTGGACGAGGGGTATCAGGAGTTGTTCAATTTGCGCTTTCAGAAAGCGACCGGGCAGTTGACAAATACGGCGCGCAAGGGTCAGGTTCGGCGAGAGATCGCGCGGATCAAGACGATTTTGCGTGAGCGGGAGTTGATGGCCGAAGAGGAAGAGGAGTAAGGGGAATGCGCGAGCGAAGACGGGTGTTGGTTGGCGTGGTCACCAGCGACAAGATGGATAAGACTGTGGTTGTCGAAGTGGGGCGCACGGCGCGCCATGCCTTGTATGGCAAGGTTGTCAAGTCGCATAAGAAATACAAGGCCCACGATCCGGAAAACTCTTGTCGGGTGGGAGACACGGTCCAGATTCGTGAATGCCGGCCGCTGAGCAAAGACAAGAGATTCTACGTTTCTGAAATACTTGACCGTGCGGTTGTCGTCTAAGACAAGACGGGACGGCAAGAGAAGAGGTATGGAGCTATGATTCAACAGGAGAGCCGGCTGCGGGTGGCCGACAATACGGGCGCGAAAGAGCTGTTGACGATACGAGTTCGGGGGGGGAGTACGCGCCGTTACGGCGGCATAGGAGACGTCATCGTGGCGACGGTCAAATCTTCCAGCCCGACGGCGTCGGTGAAGAAGGGCGAGATAGTGCGGGCGGTCATTGTGCGCACACGGCGTCCGGTCCGGAGGAAGGACGGCAGCTACATTCGGTTCGATGAGAACGCGGCTGTTCTGATAGATGACAACAGGAATCCACGGGGCACTCGCATTTTTGGCCCGGTTGCGCGGGAGTTACGGGACCACGGTTATATGAAGATTGTGTCGCTGGCGCCGGAGGTGCTTTGAGGGCAGCTGGCGGACAGGCTTCAGGAAGGGCGAGCCGGCGGACGGATCGTACAGGAATTGAGGAGATGAGGGATGAGTGTAAAGATCAGGAAGGGTGACCTCGTTGAAGTGATCGCCGGCAATGACAAGGGGCACCGTGGTGAAGTGCAGAGCGTAATCCGCAAGAAGGACAAAAAGGGCCGCTACGATCCCAATCGGGTGTATGTTGTTGTGGCGGGGGCGAACTTTGTTACGAAGCACCAGCGTCGGAGCCCGACAGTGCGGACGCAGACGGGCCGCATCGAGCTTGAGGCGCCGGTGCATATAAGCAACGTGGCGCTGGTGGGTACGGATAACGAGGTGACTCGCGCCGGGTACAGTTTTGAAGGCGAAGACAAGCTGCGGATTGACAGGCGCACCAAGGAGCCGCTGCCCACGGCAAGCGAGAGTTAGAACGAGAGTTGGGACACGGGACAGATAGAGGGCCTGAAGCCGCTGCGTGCGGCCATTGCGGGCGAGGAGTGGAGAGCAATGAGCGAAGCGACCGGAAGTTCGGCGCCGAAGCCGCGGTTGAAAGAACGATTTGAGAGTGAGATTGCGCCGGCGCTGATGACGGAATTTGGTTATACGAACATCATGCAGGTGCCGCGGGTTGAGAAGATCAGCGTCAATATTGGCATGGGGGAGGCGATCACGGATGGCAAGACGATCGAGCGCGCCAGCCAGGATCTGACGATAATCACGGGGCAGAGGCCGATTGTGACGCGGGCCCGCAAGTCGATCGCCACCTTCAAGCTGCGGGAAGGGATGCCGATCGGGGTAAAGGTGACGTTGCGCGGCCGGCGGATGTGGGACTTTCTGGACCGTTTGATCAGCATCGCGTTGCCGGCCCAGCGGGATTTTCGCGGTATATCGCCGGATTCTTTCGACGGCCGGGGCAATTACAGCCTGGGCCTGCGTGAGCAGCTGGTCTTTCCGGAGATTGACTACGATGAAATTGACAAGGTGCGGGGAATGGAAGTAACGGTCGTCACGACGGCGGCAACTGATGAGGAGGGCCGCCGGCTGCTGGCGATGATGGACATGCCGTTTCAGCGGCGATAGGGCCAGCGGCAGCGAAAGATAAATCGGCTACGAGAATGAAGGAGAGGACGGGCTGTGGCTAAGAAAAGTATTGTTTTGCGGGAGTCGAAGCGGAAGTATGAAGTGCGCGTGCGGAACCGCTGCGCGAAGTGTGGGCGTCCGCGTGCGTACATGCGCCGTTTTGGCCTGTGCCGCATCTGTTTTCGACGGGAAGCCCTGTTGGGCAATTTGCCGGGCGTAGTCAAGTCCAGTTGGTAGCCGACCCGATTACGGCGTGATCGCTGCCGTAGAGATTGGCGGCACAGGTTGCGCTGCAAGATACAAGAGGAAGCACTGGTTATGATGACCGATCCAATCGCGGACTTTCTGACGCGGGTCCGCAACTCGTCAAACTCCCGGCATCGGCGTGCGGTGATGCCCAGCTCCAAGGTAAAGGTCGCTCTTGCCAAGATATTGGCGGAGGAGGGCTTTATCAGCGGCTATTCGGTGACGGGTGAAAAGTCGCGGCCGAATCTGATTGTGGGGATGAAGTATTCCGAGAAGGGCCAACCGGTCATTACCGGCATGGAGCGGGTGAGCCGACCTGGCCGGCGCACCTATACCGGCTATCGCAACATCCCGCTTGTTCGGAGCGGCCTGGGGATAAACATTGTTTCGACGCCGAAGGGAGTGATGAGCGGCAGCCAGGCACGGCGCGAGCGGATTGGCGGCGAGATAATGTGCAACGTTTGGTAGAGTTGGGAGGAGAACATGTCACGAGTCGGGAAGGCGCCGATTCCTGTGCCTGCCGGTGTCACGGTTGATATTGTGACAGGCAACGTGGTCACAGTGAAGGGCCCCAAAGGGGAGCTCAGCCAGAAGTTCAATCGGGATATGAGGATTTCGTGGGAGAATGGCGAGATCGTCGTTAACAGGCCTACGGACCAACGTCACCATCGCGCGATGCACGGACTTACAAGATCGCTGCTCAACAACATGGTGGTTGGTGTCACTGACGGTTTCAAGAGGACTTTGGAGATACACGGCGTTGGATATCGGGCTCAGCAGGAGGGGAATAACCTGGTTTTGCAGCTAGGGAAGAGTCATCCTGTTGAGTATGCGCCGCCGAGCCCGGATGTGGAGTTTGAGGTGTCGCGAGATGGGCGCACGGTGACGATTTCGGGAATCAACAAGCAGAAGATTGGTGAACTGGCAGCGAAGATTCGCAAGGAGCGGCCGCCGGAGCCGTACAAGGGCAAGGGCATCCGCTACCAGGGCGAATATGTGCGTTCCAAGGCAGGCAAGGCCGGGGCGGCTGCGGTATAGATGGGTGAGGGATAGTGAACCATGGCAAGAGTGTCACGAGCGAGAGCGCGAAAGCGCCGGCACATGCGTGTACGGCGCAAGGTTTCAGGGACGGCGGCGAGGCCGCGATTGAATGTATTTCGCAGCCTGAAGCATTTAAATGTACAGGTGATAGATGATCAGGCCGGCCATACGATCGTTTCCGCTTCCACTCTGGAAGCTGACCTGCGGGATGTTTTGGCCGACAAGCTGAAGGTGGACCAGGCGAAGGAGCTCGGCAAGGTCGTTGCCGAGCGCGCCAAGGCAGCCGGAATTGAACAGGTGGTATTTGATCGCGGCGGGTACCGTTATCACGGCCGCGTGAAAGCGGTTGCCGACGGCAGTCGAGAGGGCGGCCTCGTCTTCTAATTAGAGCAAGGAGAGAAGGAAATGGGACGTCGGGATCGTCGACGGAACCGCGAGCAGGAAGAAGAGAAGGATGAACTTGATGAGAAGGTCGTTCATATCGCGCGCACGGCAAAGGTAGTGAAGGGTGGACGCAGGTTCGCTTTTCGCGCCGTGGTGGTGGTAGGAGACAACAGCGGGCGCGTAGGCGTGGGCGTGGGGAAGGCGCGCGAGGTTCCGGATGCGATTCGCAAGGCGAGTGACACGGCCCGCAAGACGATGGTCGACGTGAATCTGCTGGGTACGACGATACCTCATGCGAGCCAGGCCCGTTTTGGCGCCGGCGAGGTCTTGTTGAGGCCTGCCAGCCCGGGGACCGGTGTAATCGCCGGCGGCGGTGTGCGCGCTGTGGTCGAGGCCGCCGGGGTAAAGGACATCTTGTCCAAGTCGCTGGGGAGCGACAACATATTGAATGTGGTGCAGGCGACCTTCGCTTCGTTGAGGCAGTTGCAGGACTACAGAGTCGAGGCGAGGCGCCGGGGTGTTGATCCTGAAAAGTTGCGCCCGTTCTGGTATCAGGAAGATTAGACCCATGGAAAAGAAGATCACGGTGAAGCTGGTCAAGAGTCCGATTGGTTACAGTAAACGGCAGAAGGCGACAGTGCAGGCATTGGGCCTGAGGAAGATGAATCAGACGGTTGAGAAGGCGGACAGTCCGACGGTGCGGGGCATGATTGCCAAGGTCTCTCATCTTGTGGAGGTGGTGGAGAAGACGGAGGGATGAGCGGGCGCAGCAGCCCGTTCGGAGCTGTCGCAAGCAGTCGGGACCTTTTCCAAGTGGCTGGAGTAACGGGAATATGAAATTGCACGAACTGCGTCCGAACGAGGGCGCGACGCGAAACCGAAAGCGAATCGGGCGGGGCACAGGTTCCGGACGGGGCAAGACGGCCGGGCGCGGCACGAAGGGCCAGAATGCCCGTTCCGCCAAGGGAGGCAGGGCCGGCTTTGAAGGAGGTCAGTTCAGTTTTCTTCGCCGGTTGCCCAGGATGCGGGGATTTAATAACCGCTTCAAAGTGACCTATACGCCGGTGAATCTTGATAATATGGGCGAGCGTTTTGAGGCTGAAGCGCAGGTGACGCCTGCGTCGCTCTTTGACACGGGACTGTTGGGGGACGCGAAGCAGCCTGTGGTTGTGCTGGCGCGGGGCGAGGTAGATAAGCCGCTCCACTTGCAGGTTCATCGAATCAGCAGGAGCGCGAGGGAGAAGATCGAGGCTGCCGGCGGTACGGTCGAGATTCTGCCCTTTGAGGTGAACAGGAATTTGCCGCGGTCCTAACTGCATAGTCCAAACTGTAGAGCGGTCGGGTTGGCTGCCGAACAGGCGGCCAGACCGGGCCGGATCTCTACCGGAGAATTTTCATGCTTGAAGCCGTACGCAATGCCTTTAGATTGCCAGATTTGCGTCAGAAGCTGCTCTATACGTTTCTGATTCTGGTGGCCTACCGGCTCGCCGCGCATATCCCGCTTCCCGGGGTGAATCGGGAGGTACTGGATCAGATATTTCGTTCGACTGATCAGAATATCCTTCTGAGTTTGTTGAATTTTTTCAGCGGCGGGGCGCTGGCGCAGTTCAGCGTGATGGCGATGGGTGTATACCCATACATTACCGCCACGATTATCATGCAGTTGCTGACTCCGATCGTTCCCCAACTGGAGGAGCTGAGCCGGGAGGGGGAACAGGGGCGGCAGCAGCTGAACAGGTATACGCATTATATGACCGTTCCGCTGGCGCTCTTGCAGGCATTTGGGCAGGCGACTCTGCTGAGCCGTCCCGTAGGCGGCGCGGCGACAGGGGCGGTACTTGAGCAGTGGGGCTTCACGGGTGAGGCGCTGCTTCCCTCTCTGACGATTCTGATCAGCTTGACCGCGGGCACGATGCTGGCCATGTGGATGGGGGAGTTGCTGACGGAGCAGGGCATTGGCAACGGCGTATCGTTGATCATATTCGCCGGCATCGTGGCATCGGCGCCGAGCCAAGTGCGGCTGCTGGCGCAGCAGGGCGTCACGCAGCTCTTGATATTCAGTGTGATTACGGTTCTGACGGTCGCCCTGATCGTATGGGTCCAGGAGGGCCAGCGGCGCATACCGGTGCAGTATGGCAAGCGGGTGCGCACGATGCGAGGCAACCGGCTGATGATGGTGGGCGGACAGAGCACCTACGTGCCGATGCGGGTGAACACTGCGGGGATGATTCCGCTGATCTTTGCTCAGAGTTTGCTGATTCTGCCAAACACACTGGCATCCTACTTTATTCTTCGCAGTGACTGGATCGGCTCTGTGGCGAATTTCTTTTTCACTTCGTTCAGTCCACAGAATTTCCTTTACTGGCTGATCTATTTCATGCTGACGGTCGCCTTTACCTATTTCTATACGGACATCATGTTTCGGCAGCAGAATCTGCCCGACACGTTGCAGAAACAGGGGGGCTTTATCCCCGGAATTCGGCCGGGGCCGCGTACGGAACAGTATCTGAACGGCGTGTTGGGGCGAATCACGTTAGTCGGCGCGCTCTTCCTGGGCCTGGTCGCGGTGCTGCCCTTTCTGGCGGGCGTGGTATTCGGTGGAGGCGTAGGCAGTTTCAATACGTTGATCATCAGCAGCACTGGTCTGTTGATCGTTGTGGGTGTTGTGTTGGATACGATGAAGCAGATCGAGGCGCAGTTGATGATGCGCAATTACGAGGGCTTTATCCGGTAGCCGGCTGCTGCGTTGATTGGCTCGCAGGCTTCACAGCGCGAGGAAAGGGTGCTGATGAGCGACCGAAAGTATCTGGTTCTATTGGGGGCGCCTGGCGCGGGCAAGGGAACACAGGCGCAGTTGTTGCAGGAGAAATTGGGCCTCCCCCAGGTGTCGACGGGAGAGATTTTCCGGTACAACTTGAAGAACCAGACGGAGCTCGGGAAGCTGGCGCAGAGCTATTACGACAAAGGCGAATTGGTTCCCGATGAGGTGACGATTCGGATGGTGGAGGCGCGTTTGGAGCAGGAGGATGCGGCCCAGGGCGCGATTCTGGATGGCTTTCCGCGCAATCTGGTTCAGGCCCAGGCGCTGGACGAGATGACTGCGCGCCATGGCGGTGTCGACATTGTGCCGATGATCCAGTTGGACGACGATGTTGTTACGATGCGGATCACCGGCCGGCGGCTGTGCCGCCGGTGCGACAGGGTCTACCACACGACGTTCAATCCTCCTCGGGGCGAAAGGTGCGACAGCTGCGGAGGCGAGCTTTACCTGCGCAATGATGACAAACCGGAGACGGTCCAAAACCGTTTATTTATCTATTACAAGCAGACATCGCCGCTGATTGGGTATTATTTCGCGAAGGGACTGTTGGTAGAGGTAGACGGCGCGGGATCGATCCAGGAGATACAGGAGCAGCTGCTGGGGCAGCTGGCAGCCCGGAATATCGAGGCGGCGGGGTGTTCGGTCCGTGTCTGATCAGTGCGCGGCGCGGGAGTCGTTGGCGGCGGGTGCGAGATGAACGACGAGAGTATGATGACCAGACTGCGCCGGCGGCTGCATCGAAACGGGCAGCGGCGTCTTCGGGGAAGACAGGAGCAGGAGCGTCCTGCGCCGGTATACAAGAGCCCGCGAGAGATACAGATTATGCGGGAGGCGGGCCGCATTGTAGCCAGGGTGCATCAGGCGTTTCGAGAGGCTGTCAGGCCGGGTGTCAGCACGTGGGAGTTGGACGAGCTGGCTTCGTCGATCATTCACAGCCACAATGCGAAGTCCAGTTTTCTTGGATACCGCGGCTATCCGGCGAATATATGCACGAGCATCAATGAAGAGTTGGTGCATGGCATCCCGGACAGGGCGCGAGTGCTGCGGGAGGGTGACATTGTCAGCATCGATGTCGGCGTGTTTTACCGCGGCTTTGTGGGGGACAGCGGCTGGACGTATCCTGTGGGCGCGATCGAGCCGGCGGCTGCGCGCTTGTTGCAGGTAACGGAGGAGAGCCTTTACGCCGGAATCGAAGCGACACGTGCGGGCAATCGCGTGCTGGATATCAGCGCGGCCGTGCAAGGGAGCGTCGAGCCGAGCGGATTTCACGTCGTGCGGGAATACACCGGCCACGGTGTGGGTCGGGCGATGCACGAGGGGCCGCAGGTCTTGAACTATGTATCGGACGACACTGACGGAAGGGTAGGATTGCGTCCGGGGCTGGTGATTGCGATTGAGCCGATGGTTCAGATGGGCACGTGGCGGACCGAAACATTGCGCGACAAGTGGACGGTAATCAGCGAGGATCATAGCCTGAGCGCTCACTTTGAGCATACGGTAGCGGTAACAAACAGAGGGCCGGAGATCTTGACGCGCCTATAGCCTTGTGATACACTTGTGGAATTGCGTTACGTCTATGTATAGAAGGGGTGAAGGATGAAAGTGCGGCCATCGGTCAAGAAGATGTGTGAAAAGTGTACGGTAGTACGCCGGCGAGGCGTTGTGTACGTGATTTGTCAGAACCCGAAACACAAACAGCGACAGGGATAAGAACCCAAGGGGGCAAAAAGCCATGGCACGTATCGCGGGCGTGGACATTCCTCGAGACAAGCGGGTTGTCATCGCACTTACCTACATCTATGGGATCGGCCGGTCGGTCAGTGAGGAGATTTTGGAGGCGACCGGAATTGACGTGGACAAGCGGGTCAAAGACTTGGACACGAATGAGTTGGTGGCCTTGCGTGACTACATTGAGCGCAACTGCAGAGTGGAAGGCGATTTGCGGCGCGAAGTAAACATGAACATCAAGCGCCTGATGGAGATAGGCAGCTATCGCGGACTGCGCCATCGCCGCAATTTACCGAGCCGCGGGCAGCGGACGCGCACGAATGCTCGCACGCGGCGGGGGGTAAAGAAGACGGTCGCCGGCAAGAAGCAGGCGCGCAAGTAGCGGCTGATGGGCGAATTGAACGGTCTACAAGCAGGCGCACCAGGTTAAGGAGAAACGATGCCTCGAACACAACGTCGGCGGGGCGGTCGATCGGGCCGGGGGGAGCGGAAGCACGTACCGAGCGGGCAGATTCATGTCCGCGCTACATTTAACAATACGATTATCACGGTAACGGATCCCCAGGGGGCAGTCCTGTGTTGGGCGAGTTCGGGCACAGCCGGGTTCAAGGGGAGCCGCAAGAGTACGCCGTTTGCGGCCCAGCTTGCGGCTTCGGCGGCGGCTCGCCAAGCTGTGAGTGAGTTTAACATGCGAGAAGTGGAGGTATTTATCAAGGGGCCGGGCCCGGGCCGCGAGAGCGCGTTGAGGGCATTGAACCCGGCTGGCTTGACGGTTAAATCGATCGCGGATATTACACCGATCCCACACAACGGTGTACGGCCGCCGAGCAAGCGAAGAGTTTAGGGGACAGAAGACGCGTTGCCTCGGAAGTCTCGGTTTGAGGGGGTTGCGCGACAAAGGGATTGACCTGCCGGAAAGAGAGAGGCATCGTGTTTGCGCGATGCCGCTTGTTTTGCATAGCCGCGGAATGCCGCGGGGGTGATCGAAGACATATGCGGCGGTTCGCCTGGTGGAGAAGATGCGGGCCGCGCGAATGAGGGGATGCGATTGCCCTCTGGCCGTTTCGGCGGAGGCATAGGGATAACGAGCTACGGCGCGGCCTTGAATGGGGCAGAAGGTTGCGGGCGATAGGCGACTGGGAGGAAAGATGGCACGATACACAGATGCGGTTTGCAAGCTCTGTCGACGAGAAGGGCAGAAGTTATTTTTGAAAGGCGAACGCTGTGTCAGCCCCAAGTGTGCGGTTGATCGGCGTCCATTTCCACCGGGCGAGGCAGGGCGGCGCAATGTGATGCGGCGGCGTGTTTCGGATTTCGGCATACAGTTGCGCGAGAAGCAGAAGGCGCGTCGCATGTATGGGGTAATGGAACGGCAGTTCCGGCGCTATTTCAAGGAGGCATCGCGGCGCAAGGGGCTGACCGGAGGCACGTTACTGGAGTTGCTGGAAAGCAGGCTGGACAATGTTGTGTACCGGTTGGGATTTGCTGATAGCCGGGCGCAGGCGCGACAGTTGGTGCGTCACGGCCATTTTGCGGTAAACGAGCGCAAGACGGATATACCATCCTATCTGGTGTCGCCGAACGACCAGATTTCCGTTCGGGAAACGAGTCGAGGCAAAACCTATTTTCGTGAACGAGCCCAGATTCTCGGCAGTGCGTCCCCCCCTACGTGGCTTAGTCTGGATGCGTCCAATCTCAGCGGGACGGTGACTTCGGCGCCGGAACGGGATGAGATCGGCGTTCTCCTTAATGAACAGTTGATCGTTGAGTACTACAGTCGTTAGCTGACACGGTACAGGTTCGTTGCCTTGCCAGGTCGGGTAGACGGGTACTTGGTAGGGCTGCGACGATTGTCTGTCGCCACACGATGTTTGGTAGACACTGCATTACAGCCGGGAGGGGTAGCCGTTGCTTAACAATCTAGTTTTGCCGAAGATAGAAGTAGAGGCCAGTTCTCAGAACTATGGTCATTTTGTCATCAGCCCGCTGGAAAGCGGATATGGGATTACGCTTGGGAACTCGTTGCGCCGGGTCTTGTTGTCGAGTTTGCCGGGCGCGGCGGTTACGTCGATTTCGGTAAGTGGTGTGCATCATGAGTTTTCCACGATAGACAACGTGCTGGAGGATGCCACTCGCCTGATATTGAATGTGAAACAGATCAGATTTCGGAGCGAGAGCCCGGAACCTGTGCGCGTTTCGGTTGAGGTATACCATGAAGGTCCGGTCACGGCGGGGGATTTGAACTGCCCGCCCGAGATAGAGATTGTCAACCCGGATCTGTATCTTTTGTTTGCCGACTCGAATGATGTGGACCTTGACATTGAGATGGTGGTGGAGCAGGGTCGGGGCTACAGTCCGGCTGAGGAGCGGGTGCAGTTGCCGCTGGGAGAGATCCCTGTGGATGCCATCTTCAGTCCGGTGAAGAAGGCGTCCTACCGGGTGGAACGGACCCGCATTGGGCAGCAGACCGACTATGACAGGCTGAATCTGGAGGTGTGGACCGACGGCACGATTTCGCCTGAGGATTCGATGCGTCAGGCCGCGGACATCCTTGTCCAGCATTTGAGCCTGTTTGTCGGGGATCGGACGACGATTATCGAGATGCCGGAGGAGGAGGAGGAGAGCATTCCGAGCCGTGTCGCCGAGGCGCCGATCGAGGAGTTGGAGTTGACGGTGCGGGCATACAACTGTCTGAAGCGCGCCGGCATCACGAAGGTTGGAGAGATCCTGAAGCGGATGGAGAAGGGCGAGGACGAGATGCTGGCCATTCGCAACTTTGGCAAGAAGTCGCTGGATGAGTTGGTCGAGAAGTTGAGCGAGAAGGGTTACATGAATGTGATAGGCGTCGATCTCAGCGCTTATCTGGGTGGAGGGAACGGTACGGAAGGCGAGGAGATATTGGCCGAAGCGGCAGAGGCAATTGAAATCGTCGACGAAGCGAGTCTTTCGCCGCTACCGGAGGAATAGGACGATGCGACACCAGATCGCGGGGCGAAAGTTGAGCCGCAATGCGGCGCAGCGCAAGGCCCTGTTTCGCAGTTTAATTCGAGAGCTGTACATTCACGAACGGATAACCACGACGCAGGCCAAGGCACGCGCCATGCGGGGCGATGCCGAGAAGTTGATTACCAAGGCAAAGCACGGTCTTGCCGGCAAGGTCGACCGGGTGCATGCGCAGCGGCAGGTTGTGGCGTACCTCAATGACAAGGCGGTTGCGAAGAAGGTTTTTGACGAGCTGGCCCCCCGCTATGAGGAACGGAACGGCGGCTACACCCGGATCGTAAAGGTGGGCAAACGCTTTGGCGATGCAGCCGACATGGCTGTCATCGAGTTGGTGGCGGACGGCAGTAGCGAGTAAGCAGGCATCTTGCCGCCCGGAAATGGGCAATGAGGGAAGTGTAGCGGCAAGATTGAAATCTGGTTCGCGGCGGCGATTGCCACACTGGTGAGGGGCGTGGATGCGCAGGGTCGCCGGTCTGATCGCGTATGACGGGACAGATTTTTGCGGCTTTCAGGTGCAGAGGCAGGAGCCGACTGTCCAGGGCGCGTTGGAAGAGACGCTGGCGGATTTGACCGGGGCTTTTTGCCGGGTCAGCGGCGCAGGAAGGACGGACACCGGGGTTCACGCCAGGGGGCAGGTCATTGCGGTTGAGGCGCCGTGGCGCCATTCGCTGACAGCGCTGCGGCGAGCCTGGAATCAGCGGTTGCCGGCTTCGATACTGGTTCGCCGATTGACGGAAGCGCCGCCCGGTTTTCACCCGCGTTTCAGCGCCGCGGAGCGTACGTATCGCTATACGATATGGACGCCGGCGTGCGGTGGAGAAGGCGAGAGACGATTTCCTCTGGCTGACCGGTTTGCGATGATGTCGCCGAGGCGCCCGGATGTGGAAGCCATGAACGGGGCGGCCCGGCAGTTGATTGGGACGCACGATTTCGCAACGTTTGGGCAGGCGCCGCAGGGAGACAATACCGTTCGCCGGATCATCTCGCTCTTTTGGGAGCGCGTAGAAGAGTCGCTGCCGGTGTTGGACCCGTTTCCTGCGGAGCGGCTGGTTCTGACGATGACGGCCAATGCTTTTTTGCGCCGCATGGCGCGTAATGTGGCCGGTTCGCTGCTGGCGGTCGGGCTGGGTGCGTGGCAGGCCGATGAACTGGCGGCGGCGTTGAAGGCAAGAGACCGCGGCCGCAGCGCCCCGCCGCTCCCACCCAACGGGCTTGTTCTGGAGCGGGTACGGTATGCAGAGTTTTCTGATCTGTTTTCTGCGCACTGAGTGGGTAGGCGTAGACGGCGGATGGAATGTCAGTTGTTGTGAATGAGGAGATTAGAGCGTGAAGACACTGAGCCTAAGCTATGACGAGGCGAAGAGCGGACGTGAATGGTGGGTGGTGGATGCGACGGACAAGACGCTTGGCCGGATGGCGTCGGAGATAGCGCAGGTGTTGCGGGGCAAGCACAAGCCGAGTTTTACGCCGCACGTGGACTGTGGAGATTTCGTAATCGTCGTCAACTGCGAAAAGTTTCACGTGACCGGGAATCGCCTGGATGATAAGCGCTATTACCGGCATTCGCGCTATCCCGGCGGCTTGAAGAGTCGGACGATGCGCGAGCAGCTGGAGCGACAGCCGCAAAAGGTGATTTTTGAAGCGGTGAAGGGCATGGTTCCCAAGACCAAGCTGGGCCGCGCGCAGATGAAAAAGCTGAAAGTCTACGCAGGCCCGGATCATCCGCATGAGGCCCAGAAACCGAAGGCGCTGGAACTGCAGGAGAGAAGATATGAGTGAGTATATTGAAGCAGTTGGACGGCGCAAGAGCGCTACGGCGCGCGTTCGGCTGTATGAGGGAGAGGGTGAGATCATCGTAAACAGCCTGCCGATGAACGGATATTTTGGGCGTGCGCTGGACCAGATGGTCATTCTACAGCCGCTGACCCTGACCGGCACTGAGAACAGCTACAACATCAGTATCAAGGTCCATGGCGGCGGGGAAGGCGGCCAGGCCCACGCGGCGCGGCACGG
Source organism: Caldilineaceae bacterium (assembly GCA_022824685.1). Taxonomy (GTDB): domain Bacteria; phylum Chloroflexota; class Anaerolineae; order Caldilineales; family Caldilineaceae; genus Bin5. The sequence goes on along the minus strand of JAJDZJ010000198.1, from coordinate 43,817 downwards.
GTTGGCGCGGGCCCTCGTGGCGGCGGATCCGAATCTCCGGCCCACTTTGAAGGCGGCAGGATTTCTCACGCGCGATGCCCGCGTGAAGGAGCGGATGAAGCCAGGTTTGAAACGGGCGCGAAAAGCTCCTCAGTACACGAAGCGCTGAGACAGGCTCGACGCGAGTTTACGAAGGAAGAAGAGCGGTGGCAATGCCATCGCTTTTTGCTTGTACCAACCTCTTTTGTCGGTTGCAGGCGCGGGGTTGGCGCCCGGGCGGCGCCGGTCACAGAAGATGGAATCGTGCAGGCGGGAATCACGGCAGTACAGCGGGCTGATGGGCAGCAGGCCAGGCGCCAGGCCGTGGAAGGAGAATCCGACATTCATGCATATACGGTGCGGGTTTCTTGTCATCGCCGATCCAGCTGATTCGGAGGAGGCCGATGCAGTTCTGGAGGCGCTGCCCAGGCTGCTGGGCGGTGGAGGGGGCAGTTTCCTCCCGCTGGCGCGTCGCGTCTATCGGGAGCCGCCTCGCTACCAGGTGGAGGAGACGCTGCGGCAGTGGAGTGATGAAGAGGAGTTGGACTTGATCTTAACGGTGGGCGGTACGTTTCCGGCGCCTGGTCCGTCGGCGGGGGAGATCGTACCGGAAGCCACAGCGGAAGTGTTGGAGCGGCTGGTGCCTTCGCTGCCGGAGCGGATGCGGAGCATGGCGGCGGCATCGAATCCGGCGGCGCTGTTGGATCGAGGGGTTGCGGGCATCCGGGGACGCACGTTGATCGTCAATCTGCCGGGTGGGGAGGGGTTGACGGCGATGTTTCTGGAAAGTATCCTGGACGTGATCCCGCACGTTGCGGCCCGGCTTGCGGCGGATGGAGGAGAGGCTGGCGAGAATCTGGCTCCGCTTGAACCGGCGCGAACGGATTCACAGCCGGAATCCGGAAGCCTGGACAGGGAGGAATTTGCCGCATTTCTACGACGGAGGCAGAAGGATGCGTGAGCAGTTGCAGGGGCGCGGCGTTGCCGGCGGCAAGAATCGGACGGGCCCGTATTTTGACTTTTGCCTTCCTTTGGACGTAGTATATTTTGCAGGTTCGTTTACAGCGAACCCGGTCATCATTTGATAGGATTTGACGTGTCTTGCAGCTACAGGACGGAGTCGCGGTAACGTTGCATTTTGACGCTCGCATACAGGAGTAGGAGACAAGGAAATGGGCGAAAACACGGTTGTTGTCACGGACGCGAATTTTGAGGATGAGGTCATCCAGGCGGAGTTGCCGGTCCTGGTTGATTTTTGGGCGGAATGGTGCGGTCCATGCAAGATGATTGCGCCGGTGTTGGAGGAGATAGCCACCGAGCTGGACGGCAAGCTGACGATCGGCAAGCTGGACGTGGACGAGAATCAGAGCACAGCGATGGCTTTCGGTGTGATGAGCATTCCCACGCTGATGTTGTTCAAGGACGGTCAGCAGGTGGAGACAATCGTCGGGTTTCAGCAGAAGGCACAGCTGCTAGGAAAGATTCAGGCGCATCTGAATTGACGCAAAGTTGAATTGGAACGACACAAAGGCCTGCTGCGATTGCGGCAGGTCTTTTTGATCCAGAAGCCGAGCGCGGCGTTAGGCAGAGGCCCTGCGGCGGAGTATCGGCTTCAATCTGGTCGAATTCCACGAAAGGAAGGAATGGAGATGGCAAGACAGAAGAAGGTGGTATTGAATGAGTCGGAGATGCCGACCCACTGGTATAACATCAACGCCGATTTACCCGCTGCCGGGGTCGAGCTTCCGCCGCCCCTGCATCCGGGTACAGGGCAGCCGATTGGGCCGGACGATTTGGCGCCGCTCTTTCCCATGTCATTGATAATGCAGGAAGTCAGCGCGGAGCGGTATCTCGAGATTCCCGAGCCCGTGCAGGATGTTTACCGCATTTGGAGGCCGACGCCTCTGCTCCGGGCGCATGAATGGGAGAAGGCTTTGGATACGCCGGCCCGCATCTACTACAAGTACGAGGGCGTCAGCCCGTCCGGCAGCCATAAGCCGAACACGGCTGTGCCGCAGGTTTTCTACAACAAGGAGGAGGGAGTCGCGCGGCTGGCAACGGAGACGGGGGCGGGCCAGTGGGGCAGCGCGCTCAGTTTCGCGTGCCGGGTGTTCGGGGTGGCGTGCAAGGTCTACATGGTTCGTGTCAGCTACGAGCAGAAGCCATACAGGAAGGTTCTGATGGAGACCATGGGGGCGGAAGTGGTCGCCAGCCCGAGCTCGGAGACGAACGCCGGCCGCCAGATTCTGGCGGAGGAGCCGGACAGTACGGGCAGCCTTGGCATTGCCATTTCGGAGGCGGTTGAGGATGCAGCGACGCGAGAGGATACGAAGTACTCGCTTGGTTCGGTTCTGAATCATGTGCTGCTGCACCAGACGGTGGTGGGCCAGGAGGTGATCAGGGGGTTGGAAGTCTTCGGGGAGGACTGGCCGGACGTTCTGGTTGGATGCACTGGGGGCGGCAGCAACTTCGGAGGATTTGCGTTTCCGTTTTTGAAAGAGAATATCAGCGGCGGCAAGAAGACGCGAGTTGTTGCTGTCGAGCCGGCGGCTGCGCCGAGTTTGACACGCGGCGCGTATACGTATGACTTTGGCGATACGGCTCAGATGACGCCGCTGATCAAGATGCACACGCTGGGGCATGACTTTGTGCCGGCGCCGATCCATGCGGGCGGCCTTCGCTACCATGGGATGAGCGCACAGGTCAGCGCGCTGCATGAAGCGGGGTTGATCGAGGCGGTCAGCATTCAGCAGCGGGCGATTTTTGAGGCTGCGCTGTCCTTTACGCGTGCGGAGGGGATTCTGCCCGCGCCCGAGCCGGCCCATGCGATCTGGGGCGCGATGCAGGAGGCGCTGGCGTGCAAGGAGAGCGGCGAGAGCAAGGTGATCGTCTTCAACATGTGTGGGCACGGCCATTTTGACCTGGCTGCCTACGAGCAGCATTTGGCCGACAAGCTGGAGGATTTCGACTATCCGGAAGAGGCGATCCGGGCGAGCTTGGAAAAGGTGCCCTCGCTCTAAGTGGTTGCGGCAGGGAGCTTGCGGAGGGGAGAGTCGAAAGAGCGGCTACGCGTGGAATGTATTCAGGAGGGCGCGGACGGCGAGCAGCGTCAGGAAGATGGCTATGTCGATGGCAACGACCAGGAAGAAGGCGCCGGTCAAGAGCTGAATTGGACCGAAGAGGAAGTTCAGCAGCAGGACGACGTTGCGGCCGGACTGATCGATGAGCGCAAACAGCACGCCGATGAAGATGACATAGATTCCGAGTGACTTGAGTGGCGCGCGGTCGCTGGCGCTGGGTATCATGGCGTTGGCGATCGCGAAGAGGAGATAGCTCCAGAGCAGGCTGTCCGGTCTGTGGGCGAGGCCGTCGAGGACAAAGTTCAGGCCGTCAAGCAGCCTGCCGGTGCGCCAGGCGAAGGTGACAGTTTGTGTGTCGAAGACGTGGTCGCCTATCAGTACGATGAGCGCCGACCCGACCAGGAGTGGGGCCAGGCCGACCAGACTGTCATAGATTACGCCTCCGGAGGAAACTGTCACGCTTCCCAGTCCGATGGTATTGCGGGAATATTTCGGCCAGACGCGGAATTTGCTGGTTTTGAGGCCAAGGATTCTGGCTACGAGCCAGTGGGAGGCCTCGTGGGTCAGAATGCCTGGCAGGTAGATCAGGAACAGAATCACCATGGCCAAGTCACCGGAGCCTGTGACCAGATAGACGACCTCCTGGATCAGGAGGCCGATGCGCCAACTGAGCCACCACAGACCGGCGAGCAGGACGAAGAAGAGGGCGAAGAAGAGGGCGAAGAAGAGGTATGGGGAAAATAGGGACATGTGGAAGTTCGAGGGGCGAATAGAGAAGGGGGTAGGATTCAATCCCACCCTTCAGGCCGGCCGGTTGCTCACCTCTTGACCTCGCCATTCAAAAAGGTGAACAAGAGAGGCGCATGTCAGGGGGCGTAGATTTCAGCTGTTATTTTCACCATGTCGGCGTAGCTGCGGGCCTCAAGGGATGCGCCGCCGATCAGGGCGCCGTCGATATCGGTTTGTTCCATGATGGCGCTGATGTTGGCCGGGTTGGCGCTGCCGCCGTACAGCACGCGCGTCGAGTCGGCGGCGGCAGCGCCGTGGAACTGGCGCAGGACGGCACGAACCAGGCCGCAGATTTCGCCGGCGGTCTGCGCGGTCGCGGCCCTGCCGGTACCGATTGCCCAGATCGGCTCGTAGGCGATAACGAGAGACTGGACCTGGCCGGCGCTGAGGCCGTCCAGCGCGGCACTGACCTGGGCGGTGATCACGGCGGCGGTTTCGCCGCGCTCGTTCTGGTCGAGGCTTTCGCCCACGCAGACGATGGGGGTCAACTGGTGGGCCAGAGCGGCATGGGTCTTTTTGTTCACGGATTCGTCGGTCTCACCGAAAAGTTGCCGGCGCTCACTGTGCCCGATGATGACATAGTCGACCAGGCCGCGCAGCATTGGGGGGCTGATCTCTCCGGTAAAGGCGCCGCTATCCTGCCAGTGGCAGTTTTGCGCGCCGAGTGAGAAAGGCATGGCGGCGGCAGCCTCCTTCAGCGGGTGCAGACAGACAGAGGGTGGGCAGAGCAACTGCTCCACCGCGGTCGCGTCACCGGCCAGCTGGTCGATTTGCCGCGTGAGCGCGAGGGCATCCGCCACGGTCAAGTTCATTTTCCAGTTTCCGGCCATCATCGGTTTACGCATGTGTGGACTCTCTCAGTGGAGGCTGTGTCAGACAGCGAAATGAAGATGTTTCCAGCGAATGGGCGGGGAGAAGCGGGTGGCGACGCCCCGATCTGCGGCCCGTATTCTCCAGACCTGGCATGGTTGAGACAGGTTTGGACCGCAATCGATGCGGCCAGGGCAGTTGGCGGCCCAGGCCTGTAGCGGGACCGCCAGTGACAAGGGACTGCGATGATCTTGCGAGAGAGAGCCTGGTCCTGTTCGCAGGCGGCCCGCTTAGGTCGCCCGGTGAACTGCTTCGCGTCGGCATAGACGGACGCGGAATGTCAGAGACTGTTACAGGAACTCAGACCGACTCGGTGTCGTCCGCGGCGGAGTCTTGTTCTTCGGGGGGCGCGTTGAAGCGAGTCAACTCCTCTTCGTATTCCTCCTGGGTAAGCCAACGACCGCCACTTACTTCATAGCGGGAGACTCGTTTGCTGCGATCGAACCAGATTTCGACTTCGACCTGGGTAAAGCAGCGGTTCTGGCCGCTGCCTTGCAGCACTTTTCGGGTGTAGAACTCGTTTTCGTTTTCGTCGTCGCGACTGAGGCTGTTGACCAGATCGATTTCAGCCATGATCGGTTCGCGGCAGCGGTTGCTGAATACATAGATCGGTAGCGAGCGATTGTCGCCTCCGCCTCCGCCGGAAAAGAGCGATGCAAGTTTTTTCAGAAAGCTCATCGTTCAGGCCTCCTCGTCGTCCAGGGCAGCCACGCCGGGCAACACCTTTCCTTCCAGAAACTCCAGACTGGCGCCGCCGCCTGTACTCACGTGTGAGATACGCTCGACGAGGCCGGCCTTCTGTACAGCAGCGGCAGAGTCGCCGCCGCCGACGATTGTGGTGGCGTTCGGGAGGGCGGCCAGGATCTCAGCGACGGCATTTGTGCCGCGGGCAAAGGGGGGAAATTCGAAGACACCCATGGGACCGTTCCAGAGAACGGTGCGTGCGGCGGCGAGTCGATTGGCAAAGTGCGCGACGGTGGCCTCGCCGATGTCAAGGGCCATCCAGCCTGGGGGGATGTCGGTGATACTGACGGTGCGTGCGGCGGCGGCGGCGGAGAAGCTGTCGGCGACGGTGAGATCGACCGGCAGTTGGATGACGTCTTCGCCGGCATTGCGCAGGGCGACGGCCTGGTCGATTGCGTCGGTCTCTACGAGGCTGGCGCCCATCTGGCAGCCGGCGGCGGCGAGAAAGGTATTGGCCATGCCGCCGCCGATCAGGATGGCATCTACCGTATGGAGGAGCTTTTCGATGACGGCGATTTTGTCGCTGACTTTTGCGCCGCCGAGAATGGCGATGAAGGGGCGGGCGGGGCTTTCAAGCGCGGCGCCAAGGAAGGAGAGCTCCTTTTCCATGAGGAGACCGGCGACGGAGGGCAGGAGTGCGGCGACGCCGGCCGTGCTGGAGTGCGCTCTGTGGGCGCTGCCAAAGGCATCGTTGACGAAGAGATCGCCGAGGCGGGCCAGGGCGGAGCACAGGGCCTGATCATTGCTGGTTTCGCCCGGGTGGAAGCGGGTATTTTCGAGCAGCAGGATGTCCCCCGGGCCGAGGCCGGCGGCGGCTGATTCAATGTCGGGACCGGTGAGGGCGCAGGGGAATTGGACTTGTGTGTCGAGCAGGTCACCGAGCCGCTGGGCGACGGGGCGCAGGCTGAAACGGGGATCGTGTTCGCCTTTGGGGCGGCCGAGGTGGCTCATCAGAACCAGGGATGCGCCGCGGTTGCGCAAGAACTGCAGTGTGGGCACGGTGGCGCGGATGCGGGTATCGTCGGCGATGCATCCGTTGCCGTCCAAGGGCACGTTGAAGTCGACGCGAACGAGCGCTCGTTTGCCTTGCCATTCGACATCGCGGATGGTCTTTTTGCGCGTCACGGCCCGAAGCCCCTGTTGGATGGTGTTTGAATCAGACACCCTGGCTGGCGACGAAGGCGGCGAGGTCCGTAACGCGTACGCTGTAGGCCCACTCGTTGTCGTACCAGGTGACGACTTTGACGAGGTCGCCGTAGCAAGCAGTAAACTCGGCATCGATCACACTGCTGTGGGAATTGCCCTGGAAGTCGGAGCTGACCAGGGGTTCATAGCTGACGTCGAGGATCCCTTTCATGGGTCCGGCGGCGGCTTCGGAAAATGCGGTCAGCAGGTCTTCGGTGTTGCCTGGGGCGCTGACTTTGGCGACAAAGTCGACGACGCTGACGGTGGACGTTGGGACGCGCATGGCCATACCGTCGAACTTTCCTTCGAGTTCGGGGACGACGAGCGAAACGGCTTTGGCGGCGCCGGTTGTCGTTGGGATGATATTCATGCCGGCAGCCCTGGCGCGGCGCAGGTCTTCGTGAACGAAGTCCAGGATTCGCTGATCGGTTGTGTAGGCGTGGACGGTGGTCATCAGCCCCTGCTCGATGCCGATTGTGTCGTTTACAACTTTGGCCGCGGGGGCAAGGCAGTTGGTGGTGCAGCTGGCATTGCTGATGACGTGGTGGTTATCGGGTTGGTACTGGTCGTTGTTGACACCCATGCAGATGGTGATGTCTTCGCCTTTGGCGGGGGCGCTGATGATGACCTTTTTCGCGCCGGCGGCGAGATGGAGGGCAGCCGTTTCGCGATCGCGAAAGACGCCGGTGCTTTCGACGACGATGTCGACGCCCAATTCGCCCCAGGGCAGTTGGCTTGGATCACGCTCGCTGAGCACTTTGAGCTGATCTCCGTTGATCGAGAGGCCGCCGTCGACAGTTTCAACACTGCCGTCGAAGACGCCGTAGTTGGTATCATATTTGAACAGGTGGGCCATGGTTTCCAGATCGCCGAGATCGTTGACGGCGACAACGTCGAAAGCGTCTTTGTGGTGTTCAAAGAGCGCTTTGGTTACCTGGCGCCCGATACGCCCGAAGCCGTTTATGGCGATTTTCGTGGTCATATGAGGGTCTCCTCTGCAAGATTGGACGATTCTCAATTATGGCAATTCTACCATATCGGGCGGAGATCGCTGACTATTCCCGTCCACGAGTCAGGATTGTGGGAGCGGGGATAGGGGAATCAGGAATTGCGGGAGTGGGGTCATTTTCAGGATAGCAGCTGGTGGGGAGGGTCTCTGGCGGGAGATGGGCGGGGGGAGGAAACGCTGTACGGGATGGCCGCTTTTCGTGGTTTGTTTGCGTGCTTACGGGTCAGATATTACAATCATTGGAAGAGGGAGGACTGCAAGGGTTAGGAGTTTGGGGTTAGGGGTGAGAGAGGCTCTTGACGGGGGTATTGACGGTTGGCGGCAGGCTGTGGCATGGCAGGCAGGGTGAGTTCAGGGTAGGGCCGTTGTCGAAACAGTAGGGTAAGCGAGGAGTGTTTGTGTCGATCAGGCCGGCGCCGGCGTCCATAGCGAAGAAGCAGCTTTCGTATGAGGAGGCAATCGGCGAACTTTTTCATGATGCCAGGTATGACGGTCGCGCGCCGCGGTCGAATGATCCGGAAGGCCGGTTGAAGCGGATGCGGGCGTTGCTGGAGGAGTTGGGCAATCCGCAGGAACGGTTTCGGACGGTCCACGTTACGGGAACGAAAGGGAAGGGGAGCACCAGCGCGTATGCGGAGTCGATTCTGCGTCACCTGGGCTACCGCACGGGTCTGTTTACCAGTCCTCACCTGCATACTTTCCGGGAACGGATACGGGTAGACGGACAGCTGATCAGCCAGGAGGCGTGCGCCGATCTGATTCAGGAGGCGATTCCCTTTTTGGAAGCCGCGCCCGACCTGACGGTCTTTGGCCGGATCACGGTAATCGCTTTCATGCACTTCGCCCGGGCAGGAGTTGATTGGGCGGTGGTGGAGGTAGGGATAGGCGGCCGGCTGGACAGCACAAATGTCGTGCTGCCGGAGGTTTGCGGCATCACGCATATCAGCAAAGATCACATGCATATCCTTGGGGAGACGCTGGAGGAGATTGCGGGGGAAAAGGCCGGTATCATCAAACCGAATACGCCTGTGTTCAGCGCGCCCCAGAAGGAGAGCGCGAGGCGAGTGCTGAGAGAAGCAGCCGGAGAGAAAGACGCTCCTTTGACGGTGGCGCAGCCCTATCAGCGGGCAGCGCTGCCTCTGGTTGGGCATCACCAGCGAATCAATGCGGGAATCGCATACGAGATGGCGCGGGCGTTGCACGGCGCGGGGTTGACCCGGTGGGATGATCAGCTTGTGGCGGAAGGATTGGCTCAGACGCGATGGCCTTGCCGGATTGAGTGGCTGCCGCGGCCGGCTTCCGGGGTCAAACCGATTGTTGTGGACTGCGCCCACAACAGAGACAGCCTGGAGATTCTACTCTCGACAATTGGGTCTATCCATCCTGGACGTCCGTTATCGTTTATTTTCGGGGTCAGCAGTGATAAGGACATTTTGCCGATGTTGAGGTTGGCCACTGTTGCGTCGCCGCGCATAGTTCTTGTGCAGAGCCGCCATCCGAAGGCGCAGCCGGTATCGGAGCTGCGAGCGGCGATCGAGGCCATGCCGGCTGACGAGGAGCGAGTGGTGGTTGGGGCGCCGTCAATGGAGGCAGCAGTAGAGATCGCGCAGGATATCACGCCGCCGGACGGATATTTGGTAGGCACTGGATCCGTGTTTGTCGCAGCAGAGATTCGGGAAGCATGGAATGCGGTTCACCCCGGACTGTTTCCGGCGGATGATTGGATTCACGAAGCCAACACCGATCCGCCGCTGGCGCCGCTTCCTCCGGCTTACGGCGCGGTTTGACCGATGATCCTCGAGAAAACAGGCCCGATGAACAAGCCTCAATTGAGGGAAGGGGGCGTTTCCCTCCTCCGTCCGCTGCTGCTACGCGGTCTCTTGGGGAGGGACGGCCAATCCGGTTTTGGAAAAATCAGAGGGCAGGCGGCGTGGCGCTTCGTCTGGATGCTGGTCCTATTGAGCGGGTGCACTCCGCCGGAGCCCAACGCGGAGTTGAATATCGATTTGGGGATGATATTGCCCGAGGAGTGGGAGGCTGTCTCGACTTGGGAATCGATCAATATAGACGCTGACGCTGAACAGGAGTATCTGCTCTTTTACCGTTATGACGCGAGCACAACGGCCGACGGTGAAGGGATCGGCGGTCCGATCGGGGCTGTGATATACGATTCGCAGACGCCCATTGGAATGCCGGAGGAGTCGGAGGATAGTTCAAGGCCGCCCGCTCCCCGGCTGCAGCCCTATGCGCTGCTGCCCAACTATTGGCAAGGATCGGGCTTTGGTTTTGTGGCTCCGCCGCGGCAGACGGGCCGCCCTGAGTGGGCGGTTGTCACACGAGAAGATGCGCGGGAGACAGATAACCGGTATTTTGAAGTGTTGGCCCAGCAGATGCCGGCATCGGCCAGCGGACAGGCGGTGGGGGAAGCGCCCGACGAGTTGCCTGCGCACGATGAGTTAATTGTGTACGGCGGCCACAGCCCGATCGGGGGGCCGACTTACATCAGCATTTTCTGGTGGAGCACGCTCAGCGAAGGGTATGGCAGCACGCAGATTTCGGCGCCGGGCGGCCTGTACGTCGAGAAGTGGGACGGCGCGCCAAACAGTTCGCCCATGCGTACGGTGCGGGCCCGCTACCCCCAGTATGACCGGAGCCTGCTATGCAAGGAGTCCCGGTTTGAGCGACATCTGGACCTGAACTTAACGAGCGCGGGGGCGTTTCGCGCGGCCGTCTACTATGAGGAAGGGCCGCGTAAACTGATATTCTGTTACGGCATTCCCCAATCGCCCTTCTATCCTGAAGCGGTCGTGCTGGCCTATCTGCTGCAGCCTGACCGTAACGAACAGCTGCTCATCGAGGAGGCGCGTCAGACGGTACCGCGCACACTGGGTGAGTTTGCCTGGGTGGATGCTCTGCAATATATGGCTACGATTCCCACATTTGCGGGTCAAGCGGCCACATCACAGCGAATCACGACAACGGTGTGGGCGTCGCTGATCTATGGGTCCGGACGTGACGCTGAGAGCGGATTGTACGCGTTTACCCTGGAGCACGTCCCGTCGGATTTGAGCAGCCGGACGACGGACCAGTGGCGAATCATTGGCGTGGAGAGACAGTGATCGTTGCGGCCGGCAGTTCGCTGGCCGGCTTCCGAGCGGGCTGGGCCCTGGGCAGCCGTCCACGGTCGTTCTAGCGGGGCGCCTGCATTTTCCCATTTTCAAAGCTCATAGCCGGTGCTTTTGCGGTTCGCGCTCATGCGCGGACCGCAGGATGTCTGTCGCAGACTCCTCCGGGAAGCGGAGGCAGTCTGATGTCGCGCAGGATCTGGAGCGGGGGAGGGGAGGCGGCGGCGGGCCGCGATAGGTTTTGACAGGATTCGGGCGCCGACCGGTAGCAAATGAAACCCGGATTGGGCCATGATAGAGAGGGAGCAGGCAGTGCGGCACGCGTCGGTAGGGAGTGGGACATGGGCGCGTCCCCTCCGACATAGTGTGGTTCTTCAGACGTTATTGCGGAAAGACAGATATGCGCAATGTATCGATTATAGGAATTGGGCAGATGCCGGTGGGCGAGCACTGGGATTTGTCGGTCCGCCACATCGCGTATCACGCGATCGCGGCGGCGTTGGAGGAGGCTGGCGCCGACCAGGTAGACGCGCTGTTCGTGGGCAACATGCTTAGCGGCGCCTTGCTGAGCCAGGAACATCTGGGGACCCTGATCGCGGATTTCTGCGGCTTTCGAAACGTGGAAACCGCGAAGATCGAATCGGCGTGTTCAAGCGGCGCGTCCGCGCTACGAGTGGGGCACATGGCGGTTGCCAGCGGGATGCACGATGTCGCGGTCGTGTGCGGCGTGGAGAAGATGACGGACACGACGGGGGAAAACACGACGGCCGGCCTGGCTACGGCTGCGGACGCGGAGTACGAGTCGGCCCACGGCGTCACCTTTGTCGGGCTGAACGCGCTGATCATGCAGCGATACATGTATGAGTTTGACGTACCGCTCGACGGATTCGCCGGTTTCAGCATCAATGCGCACCGGAACGGCGCGCACAACGCCAATGCGATGTTTCGGAAGCCGATTTCGCTGGACACATATCTGAATGCACCGTTGATCGCGACCCCGATTAACATCATGGACAGCAGCCCGGTGTGTGACGGGGCCGCGGCGGCCGTCCTGGTGGCGTCGGAGCGAGTGGGCGACTATGTGACGGGGCATCATCCCGGGGCGGTGCAGATTCTGGCGAGCGCGAGCGCGAACGACACGATTGCGCTGCACGACCGCAGGGACCCGCTCTTTCTGGAAGCCGCCTATGTCAGCAGTCAGAAGGCTTATGTAGAGAGCGGTGTGACGCCGGCGGACATCAGCTTTTTTGAGCTGCACGACGCTTTCACGATCATGAGCGCGCTCAGTTTGGAAGCGACCGGATATGCCAGACGGGGCGAAGGCTGGCATCTGGCGGCCGACGATGCGATTGGACCGAATGGACGGATCCCGATCAGCACGATGGGAGGGCTGAAGAGCCGGGGCCATCCGGTTGGCGCGACGGGCATGTACCAGATCGTGGAAACGGTGCAACAGTTGCGGGGCGAAGCCGGCGAAGGGCAGATTGCGAATGCTTCGATTGGGATGGCTCAGAACATCGGCGGCAGCGGCGCGACGATCGTTACGCATATATTGGGCAGTTGAGAAAATGGGCCGCTGGGCGGACGAATTGGCGGAAAAACAGCTGTCAGAAACTATCAGCACAGCTTTCGGGCCCCCGACAGGTAGAGATTGGTAGGCCGGTCGGGTTAGGATCGCGGCGCAGTCGCGAATTTGCCAGGAATTGGATTCAGAGAGGATGATATGAGTATTGCCAGCCTATGGCGAACGAGACAACAGCGATACAGTCTGGAAGGGGAGATATGCCCGGAATGCCGTCAGGCCATCTTCCCGCCGCGCGATGTCTGCCCGCATTGCAGCGAGGCGGCGGGGCCGCTGCACACGATGAGCGGGCGGGGCGAGGTTTACAGCTACACGAAGATGTTCAACGTGCCGAATGGCTTTTTGGCGCAGCGGCCGTATACGATGGCGCTGGTCAAGCTGGAAGAAGGGCCGATGGTGACGGCGCAGTTGACGGACATTTCGGACGAGGAAGTCGAAATAGGGATGCCGGTGGAGATGGTGACGCGCAAGCTGCGGGAGGAGGGGGACAGCGGCGAGATCGTATATGGATACAAGTTTCGGCCGGTTTTCGCTGCGGGGGACTGAGCCTGCATTCCGGTTCGCGCATTCATCGCAACAGGTTGGGGATTGGTTGGGCCTTGGCTTCAGTACAGAGAACGGGGCGTGCATTCAGCGTTGGGCATTGTGATGGACAATCAGTTCCTCATATGGGATAATAGCCGGCAGGAGGCATATCGAATGGCGAAAGATAGGCAATATCCCAGCTATTTCACCTGTGTAGCCGAGATTCTGAGCAACTCCCAGGCGCCCCTCAGTGTCGACAGTCTGATTTCCCGCATTGCGCATCATCGTCCAATTGGGAGCGGAGCCCGCAGCGCGGTGTATCAGGCAGTTGGCAAACTGTATCAGGCCATCCCGGTCGGACCGGGACGGTTCGGGTGGCTCTCCTGTCTGCTGAAAGACCAGTTTTTCAGACATCCTCTCGCTCGCAACGAAATCCGGAAAGGGACGCTGCTTCTGGATGAGTTGGAACATGCGGTCTTCTTTCCCGGGTTTTTCCAGAATCACCGACCGGACTCGCGTCTGATTTCGGTTGCGTTGATGGGTGGTCCGACTTTGCGAGCGCACGCGGAGATAGCGCGGGGCACATGGGCCTTGCGGCTTGGACCGGCGTTCGCGGAGTGGGTCGATCAGGCTGGGGGCACGGCCGACGACGATCTGCTGATCCAGGTGAAGGATGCGGTCGGCGGCGAATATATGATGCGATTGCAGCCGAAGGAGTCGCGGCAGGAGGGACTGATTCGGGGGCGCAATGTCGCGCTGTCGCGTGCTGCCGAGGCGGTCGTGGGCAGGGACAGGAAGTCGCGGGCCGCAATGCCTGTGTGGGAGCTGGCAGGGGCCTTGATCGGTCAGGGGGTTTACAGCGACGCGGTGCCGCCAGACGATATGCACCTCGTGCTGCACGAGTACAGCACGCTGCGGCTCCTGGAGGACGGCGGATACACGGCCGACGGCCGGGATGACGGCGCTGAGAGCGCCGCGCCGCACGATCGCGAGTCGGCGCCCAAGGCGGAAGAGCCGTCTCAGAACCGGTATGGATTCTGGATGGGGAACTGGGAGGGAGGGGGATTGGACCAGTTCATTCATGGGAACGGGTACGCTGGACTTCCTTCATTGGAGTGGGGGCGAGGGGAGTCGGCTTCAGAGGACAGTGAAGGGGATACGTGTGAAGCGTACGAGGCCTATTTGCGCGAACTTGAGGATTCGGCGCCGGGGAGTACGCCACTTAGTCATATGGAGTTCCATCTTCTGGAAGCCGAACTGGAGATGCTCGTGAGTTTGGAACACGAGTTTGGCACTTTGATGCCGGAGCAGGAGAGACGCAAGATTGAACTGGCAGACCGCCTCTTTATCGATCCTGATTATCTTTTGGGCGGCGATTGGGACCAGGACGACCATGGTGATGTCCCGTTCTGGAACAATTGAGCGCCGTTGGGCGGGGATTGGACAGGCAGGGCAGAGGGCCGCCGATAGGTGTCGGCGGTTCTGTTATTTTTGCCTTTTTGGCATGTTTGGCGGGACGATTGCGGGACGCGCCGGAATAGCGGAATCAATAAAAGGCAGCCGATGCCACAGCGGGTAAACTGCCGATTTTTCTATGGGGATTATCACCGAGGCAACGAGCGGGAGACATGCCGGTTGCTGGAAGCAAGTCCCCGCAATAAACGTCCGTGGAGACGGAAGTTGTGCAACAGTTGTCCGGTGCCCGCGTTGTTGCTGACCAGCAATTGCCGAACTCTTCTGCTTGAAGCTGAGGTGCGGAGACGCTTCCTGTCTGAACGGGTGGAGGTCACCTTTTCCGTTTGCAGCGAGCATCTGATCGAGTTAGAGGATCCCCAGTTTTGCCCCCAGTGCGCCCAGGAAAGAGAAACCTAAAGGGGGATGTTCCGGCCGTTATGGGGCCAAGAGGAGCATCCCCCAGATTCGAGTCGCTTGAAAGAGGGTTCAAAGGCGGCTAATCTTCGCGGCCCGGTCAGGCCGCCGATCGTCTTGCCTTTGGTTGGGCAGGGCCTCTTAGCTTGGAGCGCCATCGAGCGATGCGCTTGCGGACGATGGGAATGCGCACGATAAGGAAGAGTCCGAGCAGAACGCCCCAGGCAGCCGGTTCACGGTAGTCGGCCTTTACGACCCAGACATAGTGAAATACTGCGAGGACACCGGCGAGATAGACCCATTGGTGGAGTTTCTTCCACCACTTGCCGAGGCGGCGCATCCACGCTTTGGACGAGGTGAGAGCCAGAGGCAGCAAAATCAGCAGGGCGCTAAACCCGACGATGACATAGGGTTTTGTGCCAACATCCTGCCAGATATAGATCCACTGATAGGCGTAATCTACCCCGATGAAGACGTAGAAATGGACGGCCGCGTAGCTGAAGGCATAGAGGCCCAGCCATTTGCGAGCCGGGATGATGTTGCGCCAGCCGAGAATGATATTGAGGGGCGTGCATGCGAGAGAGAGGACGAGCAGGACGAGCGCGGGCTTTCCGGTGCGGAGAGTCCAGTCCTGGATTGGATTGACACTCAGCCCGTTTGAATAGTCCTGGTATAGCAGCCACGCAAAGGGGATCAGAGCGCCGATATGTGTCAGCCAGAGGATCTGGTTTTTGCTCAAAAGTCTATCGATGTTCATGCGTCACCTTCTGGAGATCAAACACCACTGGCTGGCGGCCAAGACAGGGCCTGACCGCCAGCAATATCGTTCTCGCGGAATCGCTAATAGTTTGCGACCAGGTCCATCCCTTCGTAGAGATAGGCGACCTGTTCTTCATAGCCGTTGAACATGAGGGTTTCACGCCGGCCGCGTTCGCCGATGCGGCGTTCGGTGGCCTGAGACCAGCGGGGGTGGTTGACTTCCGGGTTGACGTTGGCATAGAAGCCGTACTCGTGGCCGGCGGCGGCCATCCAGAGTGAAGTTGGCTGCTCGGTGACGAGGTCGATTTTGACGATCGACTTGACGCTCTTGAAGCCGTACTTCCAGGGGACGACGAGACGGATGGGCGCGCCGTTCTGGGGCAGGAGGTCCTTGCCGTAGAGGCCGGTGGCGAGAATCGCAAGCGGATTCATGGCTTCATCAATGCGCAGGCCCTCGACGTAGGGCCACTGGTACCAGCTGCTGCTCCTCTGGCCAGGCATTCCTTCCATGTCGAGAATCGTCTCCATGCGCACATACTGCGCATCCGACGTCGGCTCGATGGCTTCAAGCAGGTCGGAGAGCTGGAAACCCATCCACGGGATCACCATGGACCAGGCTTCCACGCAGCGCAGCCGGTAGATGCGTTCTTCGATGTCGAACATCTGCTTCAGGTCGTCGACATCGTAGGTACCGGGATTATTGACGAGGCCACCTATCTCAACGGTCCACGGGGAGGTGGGGTAGCCTTCGGCCAGGCGCGCCACAGCCTGCTTGTCGGTGGAGAACTCATAGTAGTTGTTGTAGTTGGTAATCTGCTCAAACGTGTTGAGCGGGTCGCCAAGTTCGTCGGTGCTTCCGGGCTCGGCTGATACGGCCTCGGATTGGGCGCTCTCGGTATCTCCCCCGCTGGCTACCTCCTCCATTTCAGGCATGGAACAGGCAGCGAGCGCAGTCGCGCCCAGGGCCAGTCCGGCGCCTTTCATGAATTTGCGACGGTTGAGGAAGACCTCTTCAGGCGTTATCTCTTGCCAAGGGACTTTGGGAATCTGTATGCGTGCCATTTTTCTCATCCTTTCGCCTTACCCAGACATTTCGGAGTGGTTCCTGTTGTCCATATCCTGATACACAATCCAGTATAGACCCCAGTTATTATGGAACTATTGCCAAGAATCTTATCAGATCGTTATAGATAGTCGAAAAAGGATTTGCGATCTGCCGACCTGCGATAAGGGGCAAAATCGCGCCGCTTCGTCGGCGCGGGCGAGGCGAATTGAGAAGTAGCGTACCAAAGGGTTGTCGGGTTGTCTGGTATCCTTTTCAGGTGGAGCGGGATGGCCTACGTGAGGCACGCAAGTTTGGTCTGGCGAATGCGGAAGAGCCGGGAACCAGGTTGCCTCGCAGAAGGAGGGATTCAATTGTATCGAAGTCAGGGAAGCTCACTGTGATTCATGCCGCCGTGGTCCATTTTCCGATTGCGCTGTTGATTTGCGGCAGTCTTGCGCTGCTGGGGGCTTTGCACCGCTGGCCGCGGATGGAACTGCGTATCATAGGGTGGGGGCTGCTCTTGCCAGGATGGGTGACGCTGCTGGCGGCTATCGTGAGCGGTATCGTGTCGCAAGGGTCTCTGCCGCCGGATGCCCCCTACCGACCTTTTCTCAACTGGCATACGGGCAGCGGCCTGGCGCTGGCGGTCCTATACGGTGACCTGATCTACCGCGGCTGGCTGGTATGGACGCGGCGGAAGGGGACAGACGGGGAGGACGGCGTTTGGGCAACGGACCTACTGGCTGGCCGCTGGGGCAGATGGCGGTTGACAGTACAGCTCGCGGCAGGAATCGGACTGGTGATTCTCAGCGGCTGGCTGGGCGGGCAACTGGTCTATGAGTTCGGCGTGGGCGTAAAGTGACGGAAGGAACTGCAGTGGATAGAACTGCAGTGGTCAGTGAGTGGCGGGGCGATCGCGGGGGTCCGGGGGTGTCCCCCGGCCCGGCGGCGTGTGGTTGCCGCCGGGGATCTGCGCAAGGTCACCTGGTCCAGGCACTGCCCCGCCCCGTGGGGGAGAGAGAGTGGGTGGCTAGTGCGGTGTGTTTGGGTAGGCATGGCGATGGGGCGCGAGAAGGGCGGGGCGCGGAGGGGGCGCCGACAAATGGCAAGGCTGAGAGGTTGACGGGCGGGGGTTGGGGGAGGACCGCAACTGCAGTAGACGGTGGATAGCGGCGAGAGGACCTTGTGAAGGGGACATTGCAGGGTATGGATGGAGTGCGGCTACGCTGTTACCCGCTTTCGTCGAGTTCTTTTTGACTAAACTGGCTTTTCGAGGTCCACAGTGACGATGATATTGGTGGTGGACGACGATCGGTTGATGCGGCGCAGCGTGTCGATCGGGTTGCAGGCGGCAGGCTACGATACAGAGACGGCGGGGAGCGGCGAGGAGGCGCTGGTCAAGGCGCGCGAACGGCGGCCACAGTTGGTGCTACTGGATATAGGGTTGCCGGGGATGGACGGGTTGGAGACCTTGCGGGGGCTGCAGCAGTCGTTGGACGCGCCGGTCATCTTTGTTACGGCCAGGCGGCGGGAATTAGACGAGATAGTGGGCCTGGAGTTGGGCGCTGACGACTACGTGACAAAGCCGTTCGACATTGATGTGTTGCTGGCCAGGGTGAAGGCCGTGTTGCGGCGCGCGGAGGCGAGAGGACGGGACAGCAGCGAGGCGGGAGCGTCGAATCTCTATGTAGGCGACTTGGCGTTGGACCGCTCTGCGCACCGGGTCACAGTAGGCGGACGGACCGTAGGGCTAACACCCAGGGAGTTCGAACTGCTCGCCTATTTGGCGAGCCGGGCGGGGGAAGCGGTCCCGATTTCGGACATCCTGAAGAACGTATGGGGAACTGAATGGGTCGGCGAAACGCAGACTGTGTATGTCCATGTGCGCTGGTTGCGCACGAAGATCGAGGAGGACGCTGCCCGTCCCCGCCGTCTACTCACGGTACGGGGGATTGGGTACCGGTTGACGCCGGCCGGGGAGGATGGGACTGATGTGGCGTAACCTGCAAAGCCGTTTGATGATCAGCCATCTTCTTCCTTTGCTGGTGATCGTTCCATTGTTGAGCTTTCTGCTTTTCTATTTGATCGAGGCGCGCTTTGTGCTGGATGAAGCGACTGCGGAGCTGGCCGGGCAGGGGGAGCTGATTTCGCGGCTATATCAGGCTGAGCTTGCGGCGCAGGAGGACCCGGAGCAGGCGGGGGCGCTTTTCGCCCGTTTGCAGTTTCGGATTCCCACTCTGTTTTATGTTGTGGACCGGAATGGGAAGGTCGTCGTGAGGCGGGGGTTGGCGACGGCATCGACGGAGGTGCCTATCCGACAACCTGATCCGGAGCTTTTGCAGAAGGCGCTGGCCGGGGAGATCGCGCGGCAGGTGAGTTTGGGCAACGCGGACGTGGCCGTTCCGGTACGCAATGCGGATCAGGAGATCGTGGGGGCGGTCCATCTCTCACAGCAGTTGACGCAGGTGAATAATCGTTTGAGGGTCTTGAGATGGACGGTTTGGGGGGCTGTCAGCGCGGGGTTGCTGGTGTCGATCGCGCTCAGTTTCGTTCTGAGCCGGTCGCTCAACAAGCCGCTGGAGAGATTGACGCGGGCCAGCCGCGCGGTCAATTTCGATGCGCCGCCCGGCCTGGTCGAGGAGGACGGGCCGACGGAAGTGCGCACGCTTGCCCGCACATTCAACGAGATGGCGGAGCGGCTGTATGAGTTGGAGCAGGGGAGGAGGAGGCTGCTGAGCGCGGTCGTGCATGAGTTGGGGCGCCCGCTGGGGGCGATCAAGGCGGCCGCGCAGGTTGTGAGCCAGAACGGTCAGGATACTGAGACGGTGGTCGAGCTCTCTTCGGGCATTGACGACCAGGTCGATCAGCTGCGCCGTCTTTTGGATGATCTGGCATTGCTGGCAAGGAACGACATTCAGGACCTGGCGCTTGATGTCGTGCCCACTGAAATCGGGGCGTTGGTTTTGGAAGAGTGCGGCCGGTATGATACGCGCGTTCAGGAGAAAGAGATCGCGCTCACCACACAATTTGAGCGGGAGGCGGTCTTGGCGGCGGCAGATCCGATGCGCCTCAGCCAGATCATTGGCAACCTGCTGGACAACGCGATCAAGTATACGCCGAACGGCGGACAGATTCGCATCGCGGTTGGCTCGGAAGAGGACCGTGTCGCGCTGACTATCGAGGACAGCGGGCCGGGCATCGACCCATCGGAACGGGAGCGGATTTTTGATTTTCTCTACCGTTCATCGCGCCAGGAGCGGGTGCGGGAAGGGATGGGCATTGGACTGGCGCTTTCGCGGCGGCTGGCGGAGGCGCAGGGCGGCACGCTGACTGCTCAGCATCGCGCTGCGGGCAGGGGAGCGCAGCTGGTTCTGACTCTTCGGCGGGAGTTTCCTCGGTAACCAGAGGAGGTCGGTCCGCAGATCTGACTGTTGGCTTGGTTCATCTCATTCGTCCTTACCGGGGGATAGGGCAGCGGCCAGAGTTCGCTGGTTCGGGGCGGGGAGGGCAGGAGATGGGCTTGGCCGGGAGGTGAAAGCGCGTGTTAAGGTTGCCTTAAAGTTGCCATAGGATTCTGATAAGGACACGAGGGCCGGAAATCGCTATACTGTGAGATGTCGAAGTATTCGTTACGGACCCTCCCTCCCTTTGCCTGGGGAGGAGATGGATTATAGATCAAGGAAAAAGAAAAGTGCTACCAAGGACGATTAGACTGCGAACCTTTGTCTTTGTGGTGGGCATTCTAGCAGTAGCGTTCGCAATCCGGTTGGCCGGGATAGTCAGGATACAGATTGAGCCGGCCACAGTAGAGGCGACGACGCCAGAATACCGGCCGCAGGCGTACACATACATTACGCAGGATGAAGGAACCGATCTACCCGACCAAGCGTTGCTGTCCGGCCTGTATGACGCGGCAACGCAGTCGGTTGTGAGTATTCAGGTGCGGCGATCCGGTTCGCGCACGCTGGCCCCGGAGGAGGGCATGTGGGGGCAGGGCAGCGGCTGGGTTTGGGATGAAGAGGGGCATATCGTCACGAACAGCCATGTTGTCGAAAGCGCAGCCGATATCTTTATCAGCTTCTACGACGGCACGTGGGCGGAGGCTGAACTGGTTGCGCAGGATTCCCAGTCGGATTTGGCCGTGCTGAGGGTGGAGGCTCCTGAGGGCAAGAGTCTGCGCCCGCTGGCGCGAGCGCAGGGGCTGCCGAAGGTGGGCCATTACACGATTGCATTGGGCAGCCCATTCGGCCTGGAAAACTCGATGACACTGGGGATCGTGAGCGCGTTGGGCCGAAGCCTGCCGGTAGGGACCCCGGGTCTCGCTGGGCGTTATTCGCTGCCGGAGGTGATTCAGACTGATGCGGCGATCAATCCCGGCAATTCGGGCGGGCCGTTGCTGAACCTGGGGGGTGAGGTTGTCGGGATCAATTTCGCGATTCGGACGGATGAGCGTTCCGTGAACGGCCGCGGAGTCAATTCGGGCGTGGGGTTCGCGATTCCGATTATGGTGGCCGAGCGGGTGATACCGGCGCTGATCGAAGATGGCGCGTTTACCTACCCGTTCCTGGGAATTTCCGGAAGGACGATTTCGGCGCCTCTTGCGCGGGAAGCTGACCTGGACCTGAATGTACTGGGCGTTCTTGTAGGCCAAGTGATGCGGAGGGGTCCTTCCGCGGAGGCTGGTCTACGGGATGGCGACATCATTGTGCGGATTGACCAAGTCGAGGTCCGAAATTTCGAGGACGTGATCAGTTACCTGGTGATGCAGAAGTCGCCGGGCGAGGCCGTGGAGATCGAGGTCCTGCGCGGGCGGAGAAACCGGACGTTTGAGGTGGAGCTGGGTACGAGGCCGCCCGTGGAAGCGAGCGGCGAGGCTACTCCGCAGGTGATCAGCAGTGGGGAGGCGATTGGGATCGCGGTCGACGAAGTATCGGGCGAGATCGGCCGGATCAGCAGAAGCTCGGCGCGGAGCGGAATCCGCGGGGGGCTGAGGGTGTGGATTGTCACTTTGGAGGGTGAAGAGAAGACGGCGACGGTCCTGATTGATGCGGGGAGCGGCGAGGTGCTGAGCCTGGAAGTGGACTGAGAGTACTGAAGAGGCATTGTATGTCCCGGCGCTGACGGGGACGCGTGCCTCCGCTCCAATCAAATGCCAGATACTTCCTCCAATATAGTAGTTGGGGAGCCGGGTCGATGACGCCCGGCTCCTCACTATTGGAGGGACGGGGATTGTCTGGACGGGGATTGGGGGGATTTTCGGGATTTGGGGGATGAGTTGTTGTTTGGACGGGGATTTGGGGGAGCGCGGAATTGGTTGGCGCGTTGATATATGTGATCATTTGAGGAAGGTTCAGGGATTCGCCGCGGTGGGATTTCGCGGTGGACGGAGGGTACTCGCGAGCATTACAGTCGGAAAGGAAGTACGATGAGTGAAGTTGTCGGGGCGACGCATGCGTTCCACGATGTTGATTACGCTGAGGACTGGGCGCGGCGGTTTGAGCCGACGCCGGAGAGGCTGCACCTGTTCGAAACGATCTGGCAGCAGCTGCAGGAGACCGTTCCCGCAGACGGGCACGTTGTTGAACTGGGAATAGGGCCTGCCTATCTGGCGGCGTTTCTTTTGGAGCGGATGCCGCGCATCACGTATGAAGGGGTCGACTTTTCGCAGCCGATGCTAACGCAGGCGGCTGCCCGCCTGGCCCGGTTTGGCGGGCGGGTCCAGTTCCAGCAGACTGACCTGCTGGGCGACAACTGGGGCGGCGCCCTGGCGCGTACGCCGTCAGCGATCGTGTCTACGTGGGCGCTGCACGATCTGGGGGGCGAGGCGCAGACGCTGCATGTCTATCGGGCTTGCGCAGCGGCGCTGCCGGAGGGCGGCGTTCTGCTCAACGGTGATTTTATCAAGCCGGACGGGACAAGGCTGCCGTTCGAAGCGGGCCGATTCCCGATTGGCCGCCATCTGGAGCTGCTGCTGGAGGCGGGCTTCACCGACAGACGCTGTCTGCATCTTTGGGAAGAGGAGATTGAGGCGGCGACGTCGTCGCAGAACTACGCCTGCCTGCTGGGTGGGGTCTGAGCCCGGCTGCGAAGAGAGCGATTGGGAGATGTCTGCGGCATCGTCCGCATTGGATCTGCGCGCATCGGGGTGTATCCGCTGCCTCCGGAATACGCACAGCGGCCGGAAAGACAGGAGAATTCGGGCGTTGCGCGGGAAAGGAAGAACGATGGCTGAAGCGCCGTTTGAAGTTGAAAGAGCCCACCGCTGGTTTGGCATCGATCTGAACAACAGCGCGATGGACGCTCTGGACGCCGGACTGATTACGCCGGAGTCGTGCGAACCGTACATTCATGCGGTCCACGCCAGTTGTTATCACTGGATGCAGGTGGGTACGGCGGCCAATCACGCGCGAGGGGAGTTTGCGGTTGCGAGCGTTTATTCGGCCGCGGGGCTGGGCGAAGCCGCGCTGCGTCACGCCCGGCACTGCCTGGACCTCGTCGAGGCCCACCCCGAAGAGATGGAAGATTGGGACAGGGCTTTCGCGTTTGACGCGCTGGCGAGGGCGTACGCGGCGGGAGGGGATATGAATGCCGCGAGCGAGGCCCGAAGCCGGGCGCGGGTTGCGGGCGACGCGATTGCCGATGAGGAGGACCGGAATGTTTTTCTGAGCTGGTTCAAAGGAGGGAACTGGCACGGCTTGACGTAGCGCCGGTCTTGAAGCAGGTCCACACGTGTAGAGGGGCGAAGCGCCCTCTGTGCTCGGCCCGCGCCCTATCCTGTCTCAGGCGTCCTGCCACTTCCCGTACACTTGCAGCCCGCGGCGTTCGCGGATGCCGTCGCGCCAAGCTTCGTTGCGGTTGTGTGTGCGTTGAAACTTGATGCGCAGGCCGGTGCTTGCGGCATCCTGGCGGCGGCTGTACCACTCCTCCAAACGCCGCTCCAGCTCGTCCTGGAGCGCGGCGAATTCGTCCCAGCCGGCGCGATTGAGCTGTTCACCGGGGTCTGAATCCAATTCGAAGAGATCGTGGGGGCCGTCCGGATAGCGTTTGACGAGCTTGTGTTTGCGCGTGCGAATCATGCGCAGGTCGCCGTACTCGCCGTAGCGGGTATCGTCCCAGGCGGCGCGGACGCTGCCGTCGAGCAGATGGGCGTAGCTGACGCCGGCATAGTTGCGGCTCTGGTCGAGTTCGATTCCGGCCCAGTCGCAGATGGCGCTGAATGTGTCATAGTGATCGACACAGCGCTGGCTGACCTGGCTTGGTTGCACTCGACCCGGGGCGCGGACCATCAGCGGGACACGGGTTGAGATCTCGTACATGTTGAGCGGCCGCGTGCTGTTGCCTTTGCCCCAGAAGCCATTCTGCCCTACAGAGCAGCCGTGGTCCGATGTGTAGATGACAACGGTGTTGTCGAGGCTGCCATCCTGTTCCAGCCGGTCCAGCAGGCGGCCTACTTCGCGGTCGATTTCGGCGACGGCGGTGTAGTAGCCGATGTAACGGGTGCGGATCTGCTGGTCGGTGGGTTGGAAGCCGCCGGCCAGGCCCTCGTTGCGCTGCCAGGGATGGGGGTGGTAGGGAGGGATGTCGGTGAAGGCGGCGTCTTTGAAGCGGGCGGTCAGCTCCGGGTCATGGGTTTCAGCCTGGTAGGGGGAGTGGGTGGTGATGTAGCCTACCTTGAGGAAGAATGGTTGATCCGAGGGCGCGTTGTCGAGGAACTGGAGCGCGTGATCGGTGATGAGCGTGCTCTTGTTTCCGGTCAGCTCGATGGGCTGGCCGTTGAGGTGATAGGTATACGGGCCGTTGTGAGCGCCCTGCCAGCGGGGGAGGCCGAAGGCCCAGTCGAAACCGGGGGGCGTGCGGTGCGAGCGGCCCATATGCCATTTGCCTGAAAGGCCGCAGTGGTAGCCAGCGCGGGACAGGAGTTGGGGAAGCGTCTCTTCGCCTGCAAGCCAGTCATAGTCGCCGATGACCGGTTCGGCCTCCTGAAGCCAGTCGTGGATGCCAACCTGTGAGGGGGTGCGCCCGGTCATAAGGCAGGCGCGGGCGGGGGAGCAGACGGGACAGGGTGTGAAGGCATCGGCGAAGCGGGCGCCTTCGGTTGCGAGCCGGTCCAGGTTGGGTGTTTGCAGCTCGCGGTTGCCGTAGCATCCATTGGCCCACTGGCCGTGATCGTCGGTAAGGAAGAGAAGGATATTGGGGCGGGCCATTTGGATGTTCCTGTCTGGTTTGCGTGACGTAGCGTGGTCTCAGGAATGGCGTTCTCGATACCGAGGCTTCGCTGTCAGGCTGGTTGGGCGGATGGTGAGTGGGCCCCAAGGATTTCGTCAAGCAGCTCTCAACCTCTCCAACAGCAGATGGTCGATGACTTCGAGGGATAGTGCGAGGTACGACTCGACCTGCCAGCGTTCGACCGTTGGGAATGACTCCAGAAACTCTTCGATCGAAGAACCGGTTATGAGAAAAGCCACCAATGTCTCAACGGGAACCCGCGTGCCGGAGAAGACTAAATCGCCGCTGTGGACTTCGGGATCCCGGGAAACTACCTGTGTCAGCTCAACCTTGTTTCGCCCGGTTGAAGCCACCATTGAACCTCCCCTCGAAAAGTCCTTCCTCAGACCCTACAGAATACACATACAGTCGTATTCGCTAAGTACCTGTTACGCCCGGCGACACAAATTTCTTTCGTCCGCTGGTCTTAGGCAACCGTGTTCTCCAATGTCAGACCGTCGATCGTTATCCTGGAAATGTCGCCGCTTTGCAGGCTGAACTCGTCGGGGGGGACGATGCCTGTGCCGGTCATTAGCAGGGCGCCGTATGGGAAGGTCATCTCGCGCATCAGGTATTCGGCGAGATCGGGGAAGGTGCGTTTCATCTGGCCGGTGGAGGTCTCGCCGGCGAATGCGGCGGCTCCGTCCCGTTCGATTTCGAGGCTGATGGCCAGGCCGGTCAGGGCGCCGGCGGCGGCGAGGCGGATGCCGGGGCCGACCGCGGCCGAGCCGTCGTAGGTTTTGGCTTGGGGCAGGTAGAGGGGGTTTTCGCCCTCGATGTCGCGACTGGACATGTCGTTGCCGACGGTGTAGCCGACGATTTGGGCGGCGGCGTTAATGACGAGGCAGAGCTCCGGCTCTGGCACGTTCCAGGTGGTGTCGGCGCGGATGCGGACGGGCTGCCCGTGGCCGACGGTGCGCCAGCCGACCTGCTTGAAGAAGATTTCCGGGCGGTCAGCGTCGTATACTTGCTGATAGACGTCGGCTGCGGTCTCGGATTCGGCTTTGCGGGCGTCACGGCTGCGGAGGTAGGTGACGCCGCTGCCCCAGACTTCCTGGTGGTCGTCGAGGGGCGCGAGCAAGTCTCCGTTTGCCTCCTCGCCGGTCGCCCATTCAGTCAGAAGGGGCGTCAACTGACTTTGGGGGAGAGCCAGCAGTGTGCTGAGTGTCACGCCGGCGGGAAGCAGTTTACCATCGACCGCCCAGCGCGGCCCGGCGGGTGTACTGTGTCGAGTGAGATACATGGGCGCTTGCTCCTTCTCTGGCAGGCAGGTTGCGATTGCCGGTTTTATCCGTTCTGCTTCTTCCATTCCTGGTACTCGGCCCAACCCTCGTCATTGAGCGGATAGTATTTGCTGAGTGCGCCGCCTTCGGCCAGTTTGATGCGGCTGAAGACTTCCCACTCTTCGTGTTCGAGTGTATGTTCGAGGACGAGGGGAATCATCTGGCGGGGCACGACCACGGTGCCGTCGTCATCGGCGATAATGGCGTCTCCGGGCAGGACGAGGACATTGCTGATGTTTACGGGTACGTTGAGGCCCCAAGGGAAGAGTTCGGCCTGGGAGGCGTAGTTGGGGGTAAAGCCAACTGTCCAGAGGGGCACACCGACTTGCTGGATGTTGGGCCAGTCGCGCACACAGCCGTCGACGACGATGCCGGCGCCTCCGCGGCCCTTGAAGTAGGTGGCAAGCATTTCGCCGACGCAGCCTGTGTAGCGGCTGGCAAATGCCTGGATGACGAGCACGTCACCGTTTTCGACAGTCTCGAAGACAGCCCAGAGGGCGCCGCGCTTTTCGGCGCCCTCCTGCGCGGCGCCGGA
Organism: Caldilineaceae bacterium; assembly: GCA_022824685.1. Lineage (GTDB taxonomy): Bacteria > Chloroflexota > Anaerolineae > Caldilineales > Caldilineaceae > Bin5. Next base: position 17,134 of record JAJDZJ010000198.1, on the reverse strand, counting down.
AAATACATCTTCGCGCTGGGGCATGAAGGCCAATGTGACGGCCGGGCCCACGATTTTTGCGCCGGGCGTGCGGGGCAGCGGTCCCTGGATGAAGGTTTGGCGAATGCCGAAGCGGTGCATGACGGCGCTGGCGGTGGCGGTGCTCACTCGGCGCAGCTGCTCGATCTGGTCGGGTTGGGGACGGGAAACGGGGCCGCCGTCGATGGGCAAGGGCACGCCGGCGGAGGGGACTTCGATGGCCGCGTAGTCGTGGGTGGGTCTGCTCATAGAGCGGATTCCTCAGAATGTGGCGTTGGATGGAAAGGCTGCGCGCGTCCGGTTTCTTGGGCCGCGATGGCTTTCTGATGGTATGCGATCAGGTCGATTCCCGCAAACGGAGGGGCTTATTGTGAAGGGGTGAATGGATAGGGGCAGCGGGCGGCGAAAGATCGCTTGTATTGGTATCGCACATTGGGGCGGATTCTCAAGCGGGTTGGGGCTGTTGTCCGGGACGGGGATTTGGAAGGCAGTGGATAGTGGTGTGGCGGGAGGGACCGGTGTGTTGTCTGGACGGGGATTTGGGGGATGGGTTGTGATTTGTGGATGAGTGCCGGGGGCTGGAGGGAAGGGGGATGCAAGCGGCTGTTCGATTGAGGCGGGCGAACCCGTGTGCTACAATGACGGATGTTGCGAGAGGCCATTCGGCAATTTGGACAAACAGAGAGAACGGGATGCCGTGCCTTTGAAACTCCCCTCGACTTTCGCCTTCAGCCAGGCGAGCCTACAGTCCTACGAGAACTGCCCGCGACGCTTTTGGCTGGCCTATGTGGAACGGCTTTCGTGGCCGGCGATGGAGGCTGGGCCCTACGATGAGCAGGAGCGACTGATGCGGCTGGGCGGGCAGTTTCATCAGTTGGTGGAACGGGCGGAGGTTGGCGTGCCAACCGACCTGCTTGCGACTGACCTGACGTACCCGTTGGATGAATGGTTCGAGAGTTATTTGCGCCACCGGCCAGCGGATTTGCCCAGGGAAAGCGTGGAGGTTGAGCGCGTGCTGAGCGCGCCGCTGGCCGCGGGGTCCGGGCGCTACCGGCTGGCAGCCCGATACGACCTGATCGCGGTTGGCGGGCAGGGCGCGGCGCGGCGGGCGGTGATCGTAGATTGGAAGACGAACAAACGGGTGACGCGGCGCTCGAGTCTGCAGCTGCGCATGCAGACTCGAGTGTATCCGTACGTGCTGGTGGAGGCGAGCGCGGGCATGCCGTGGGGTCCGCTGGCGCCGGAGCAGGTGGAGATGCGCTACTGGTTCACAGCCGCGCCGGCCGAGGCGGTCTCCTTTGGCTATAGCAGTGCGCTGCATACGGAGAACCGCGCCCGGTTCGAGCAGATTTTGACTGAGATACTGAACAAGGAACGGGAGAGTGATTTCGCTAAAGTGCCCGATACGGAGGAGAACAGAAGACGATTTTGCAGTTACTGCATTTACCGTTCGCGATGCAACCGAGGCATTGAGGCCGGTGAGCTGGAAGAGTATGACGAGGAGGCGTTTGCGGAGGAGGATTTGGAGAGCGCGCTGGAGTTCACGCTGGAGGAGGTGCAGGAGTTGGCGTTTTGAGTGGAATGGCTGAACGTCTAGGACTTTAGCAGAATGGACATCAGATATTTTCAGGATACTGATACGCTGCTGGTCAGTTTTTCGGACGGGGAGATCGTTGAGACCCGTGATGTAAATGAGAATCTTCTGATTGAACTGGACGCCGACGGAAAAGTCGTCAGCGTTACGATCGAGCATGCTGGCGAGCATGTCGATGTCTCAAGATTCATTTCGAGCAGAGACCAGAGTGACGGGGGAGTTGCTTCAGGGGCGGCATGGGGGCCTTATGTTAACGAGACTACACGTATCCGGCTTCAAAAACCTGGTGGATGTTGATGTCCGATTCGGCCCTTTCACATGCATCGCCGGGGCGAATGGGACGGGCAAGTCCAACCTGTTTGATGCGATACAGTTCCTGGGCAGGCTTGCCAGCGACACCTTTGTGGATGCCGCGGCGTCGATTCGAGCCGAAGAGGACAAGGCGTCATCGGTTCAGAGCCTGTTCCATCGAATTGGAAGCGAGTACGCGGATACCATTTTGTTTACTGCGGAGATGATTATCCCGGACAAGGGCGTAGACGATCTAGGTCAAGAAGCAAAGGCTACGTTCACTTTTCTGCGATATTCCTTGGAACTTGCTTATCGAGTTGACGGGAGTCTCCCGCTATCCGGCTCCTTTGAGCTAATGCGAGAGAGCTTGGAACATATAAAGCTGGGTGAAGCGTCGAGACACCTCAGGTTTCAACATAAGGCCAAGGATTGGCGGAATTCGGTTGTCAAGGGCCGTAGGGCTGCTCCATTCATTTCTACCGTTGAGCAGGAGGGGCAGAGGGTTGTCCGCTTGCACCAGGACGGCGGAAGCAGTGGACGGCCCCAGTCATTCTCGGCCATAAATCTTCCTCGCACTGTGTTGTCAACCGCTAACGCTCTCGAAAGCCCTACGGTTCTGCTTGCTCGACGGGAGATGCAGTCTTGGCGTCTGCTCCAATTGGAACCGTCGTCGTTGCGCAAACCTGACGAGTTCATGACACCTCCGGGGATGCGTCCGGATGGTTCGCGCCTGCCGGCCACGCTCTATTCGCTGGCGCATTCTGTGAATGAGGCGGATATGGACGACGATGACAGCTGGGTCTATGAGCAGGTCGCTTTGAGGCTAACCGACTTGATCGATGAAGTCTTTGAGGTAAACGTAGACCGGGATGAGAAACGGCAGCTGCTGACTCTACAAGTGCAGGACAGGAACGGAACGTCTTTTCCAGCCCGATCATTGTCTGACGGAACCTTACGCTTCCTGGCGCTGGCGGTGCTGGCGCTTGACCCCTCTGCACAGGGCGTCATCTGCCTTGAGGAGCCGGAAAACGGCATTCACCCTGGCCGAATCGCAGCCATGTTGGCGCTGCTCCAGGAGATAGCGGTTGATGTCACCAGACCTGTCGACAGGACGAATCCGCTGCGCCAGGTCATTGTCAATACACATTCCCCTGGGGTCGTGAATTTGGTTCCGCCGGATAGTTTACTCATCGCAGAAACAGAACAAGCTATACATCGTGACAAACGCTTTCAGAAGGCCGCTTTCAGATGGCGTCCTAATACATGGCGAAGCGCAGCTTCTCCTGCAGAAAAACCGGTGATCATGGGACGCCTCTTGGCCTATTTGAGTCCCAATCCGGACAGAGACAGCCAACTCGGCCTACCCATGGAAAATCCGGATTTGCACTAAAGAATGGATGAACTTAGATATACGTTGGTTACCGACGGCAGCAGCGACACAGCACTAATTCCAATTCTGAATTGGATCCTCACTGAGAATGGCATACGCTGTCCCATTCAACCAACTTGGGCAGATCTTGCAGCGCTACGCACACAAGACAGGCGAAGACTGCCGGACAGAATCCGAAGCAGCCTTGTTTACTACCCCTGCGACCTCCTCTTCGTGCATCGAGACGCCGAAAGGGCGACCCGGGAAAGTCGAGTCCAAGAGATCAGTCAAGCAATAGCTGATTTGCCCCAGGCCTTGTCACCAGTGTTTGTCTGCGTCATTCCCGTTCGGATGCAGGAAACATGGCTCTTGATTGATGAAACTGCCATTAAGACCGCCGCGGGAAACAGACGATACGCTGGCGAGCTAGAGCTCCCTACTGCAAAAAATTTGGAATTGGTTTCAGATCCGAAGGATCTCTTATACAGGTTACTCATTCAAGCCAGCGACCTCAGTCGACGTCGCCAAAGGAGTTTCCCTGTAGCGAGACGCGCGCGGCTCGTCACTGAGTTCGTTGAGGATTTTTCGCCCTTACGACAGCTCAGTGCGTTTACTGCATTGGAAGAAGAGGTCAGCAACGCGATTCAGGCAAACAACTGGGCCAACTGACCTCGTCCGTCAAACTCCTCAGCTGATAGTGCATACAATGCCCCCCCAACCCTGGATTCTGAGATCTCAAGTTGAGCCTTCGGCGGCGCTGCTGGATGCGGTGGGCGGGCATCCGCTGGTGGCGCGGCTGCTGGCGCAGCGGGCGTTTGACACGCCGGAGAAGGCGCTTCCATTTCTGGACAGCGCGTCGTATGCGCCTGCGCCGCCTCGGGCGTTGGCGGGCCTGGAGCGGGCGGCGCATACGCTGTTCGAGGCGATAGGGCAAGGGAAGAATTTTCTCGTGTGGGGGGATTTCGACGTAGATGGACAGACGAGCACGACGTTGCTTACGGCGGCTCTGCGGGAGCTGGCCGGGCCGGCGCGCGTGCGGTTTCATGTGCCGAATCGTTTCAGCGAAGGGCACGGCATCCGCCCTGCGAAGCTGCAGGCGTTGCTGGACGATGCGAGTTTCAGACCGCAGGCGCTGGTGACGTGCGACACGGGCATCAGCGACGGGGAAGGGATCGGGATGGCGAAGGATGCCGGGCTGACGGTGGTGGTTACGGACCACCATGACCTGCCGGCTGAATTCGCGGACGCGGAACCGGGCGAGGAGCCGCCTTGCGGCGAGGGAGCGGAGGTTGCCGGCGCGCAGAGCGTACGGCGGGCGGACGCGATCGTGAACCCCAAATTTTTGGCCGAGGGCGATCCGCTGCGTACGCTGCCCGGGGTGGGTGTAGCCTACAAGCTGGCGCAGGAGCTGTACAGTTTGGCTGGCGACGCCGAGGGCGCGTCGCAGTTCTTGGACCTGGTGGCGCTGGGGATTGTTGCCGACGTGGCTGAGCAGACGCATGACACGCGTTACCTGCTTCAGGTCGGGTTGGACAGGTTGCGGCGGACAGAACGGGTCGGGCTGAAGGCACTGATGGAGAGCGCCAGCCTATTGCTGGAAAGCGTTGATGCCCAGTCGATCGGATTTCAGATCGGGCCGCGCATGAACGCGCTGGGCCGGCTGGATGATGCGACGGCGGCGGTGGAGCTGCTGACCACGGACGACGCGACGCGCGCGGGGCAGCTTGCCGCGCAGATGGAGAGGCTGAACAACGAGAGGCGGCTGCTGACCAGCCAGATTACGCAGACGGCGTTTGATATGCTGGAACGGGAGCCGGTTCTGCTGGACTTCAATGCGATCGTTCTGGCGAATCCCAACTGGCATGCGGGGATAATCGGCATCGTCGCGGCCCGGCTGGTGGAGGCGTACCACAAGCCGACGGTTCTGCTGTGCAGCCCGCCGGACGAGCCGGCGCGGGGCAGCGCGCGCAGCACGGCGGGCGTGGATATCGGGGGGGCGATCGCGGGATGCGGGGGGCTGCTGATACACCACGGCGGGCACCCGGGCGCGGCGGGAGTGACGTTGGAGGCGGCCAACATTGACCGGTTTCGGCGGGAGCTGAGCAGGCAGGTCGATCTGCATCGAATCGACGCCGGGCCGGAAGGTCTGCGCATTGACGCGGAGCTGCCTTTTGGAGAGCTCAGCCTGACGTTGGCGGAAGAGATCGGGCGGCTGGCTCCCTTTGGCAACGGCAACCCGCTGCCCACGTTCGTGAGCCGCGGGCTGACGGTTGTTCAGGACAGGCGGATCGGGCGGGACGGCGCGCACCGGCGTTTGCTGTTGCAGGATCAGGAGGAGAGGAGACAGACTGCGGTCTGGTGGCGCAGCGCGGATGTGGAGCTGCCGGGCGGGCTGGTTGACATTGCGTATACGCTGGGCATTAACGAATTTCGCGGGGAGCGGACGGGGCAGCTGACGCTGGAGGCGGTGCGGCCGGCGGAAGGAAGTGGGGGCCGGGACGCCGCGACGGGTGTCGTTGACGGGCAGGCGAAGAAAGTCGCTATCCATGACCTGCGACGCGAGCTGGTCTCCGCGAAGGATCTGCAGACTATCGACGGCGCGGTCTGGTTTGCGGAGGGGACGCAGTTGGGCGATGTTCCGTTTCAGTCGCGCCTGGAGGCGGTTCAGGCGAGACCGGGGCATCCCCTGGTGCTGTGGAGCAGCCCGCCGTCGCCGGAACTGCTCCACTGGCTGGTGGAAGAGCTGGCCCCTTCGGCGCTGTATCTGGTCGGCCGCGACACGGCCGAGGCACATGCAGACGACGTGTTGAGGCAGGTGGCGGGGATGGCGAAGTGGTCCCTGCAGGCTGATTCGGAAGGTGATGGGAGCGGAGAAGGCCGGAAGGGCCTTCTTCCAATTGACAGGTTGGCGGCCCGCATCGGCGTAACGGAGGAGATCATTCGCTGCAGTCTATTGTGGCTGGAACGGAAGGGGCTGCTGCAGTTGCAGGGATGGAATGAGGGCGATGTGGCGCGCGTCAGGCCGGGCGCAGGGAGCGAAGGAGACGGCCCTGCGCGGACGCTCTTGCTCGAGGAGTTGAAGGAACTGCTGGCGGAGGTGCGCGCGTACAGACGGTTTTTCCAGCGGGCGCAGGTAGGGGCGCTGAAATTGGAAAAGCAGTAGTCAGTGGTCAGTGGTCAGTGAGAGGCTGGGCGGCAATTCTTATTCGAGTTGGACGGTTCCGCAGGGGACGCCGGGTTCGCCTTCGGCTTCGACTTTGACATTGTAGGCGCCGGGAGCCGCCAGGGGATTGAGGTTTACATCCAGTTCGACGCGGACGTATTCGTCTAACTGCCAGATTGTGGGCGGGTAGATGGAAAGAACGTCGCCGGCGCGCTGCAGGGAACGTCCCCAGATCTGGCCATCCTCTGCCTGGACCAGGGCGTAGAGAGCGGGCGCTTCGCTCACTTCTTCATTTTTCCTCAACCACAGCCGCATATGGACCCAACCGCTAGGCGGGTGATAGAGGATATCGCGCGCGGCGACGACGGGGGTGACGATCTCGCAGGCGGCGAGACTGACGCCGGGGAAGACCTGCGCGCCCGGGTGCAGGGCGGCCTGCGAGAGCGCGGGCAGAGCGGGGTATCTGTAGCGGATCGCATATCCGCGCATTTCCACGCCTGCAGGGTATTGCTCGGTGACGAGAGGATATGTTCCGTCCAACCAGGACTGAACCAGGCGGTGATCATCGACGCCGGCGAGGTGGCTTTGCAGCAGCCAGAGTGTGTCGACGCCGCTGGCCTCGGACAGATCGTGCAGATGGCCGGCGATGAGGGAATCGGCCTGCTCGGAGGTCAGCGGGGCGTTGAAGTTGCCGTAGACGGGCATCTCTGCCGCGGCGGGCTGCTGGCGCAGGTACCAGTCGAGGGCGGGCAGGAGGAAGTAGGGATGGACGAGCGCGGCTGAGGTGGAGTGGGGGCTGCGCTGCTGGTAGGCGCCGATATAGTCGGCGGCGGCGCGCCAGTTTTCGCGGAAGAGCGGCGGCGTCCAGAGGACGGGCAGTGAAGCGGCGAGGATGGTGAGCGCGGCGAGGCCAGCAAGAGCGCCTGTGGATGGGCTCCATCTGGCGAGCGCGCTTGCGCCGCGGGCCGCGGCCCAGAGGACGAAGGGGGCGACAAAGAGGAAGTAGCGGTCCTCGCGAAAGATGGCCCCGTTGGTGGCGAGCAGCGCGCTGCCGATCAGGAGCGGCGCGCTGATCCAGAGCCACAGGTATGGACGTGCATCACGGCCGGCGCGGCGAGGGAGGAGGAGACCGGCGAGAACGAGAAGGGCGAAGAAGAGGACGGCGGCGGCGCGGACAGCGTCGGGCCAGCCGGTATGCCAGACGGTGAAGAGACGCAGCTGGCGCCAGAGGTTGGGCAGGAAATCGGCGAAGGGGGCGCCGGGCGCGCTGGATGCGCTGTTGACGGCCCAGGCGCTGCGGGCAAGTGGCAGGAAGAGGAGTGCAACGGCCGCGAAGACGGCGACGGCCTCGAGAATGTGGCGCCTGTCCAGCGAGCCATTGCGGCGGGCTTGCAGAAACACGGCCAGGCCAAGGCCGGGCAGAAAGAAGGCGGCGTAGAGATAGCTGTAGAGGGCGAGTGTCAGGGCCGTTATGAGGCCGACCCAGCAGAGAAGGCGAGCACGAGCGGGGCTTCTGCCCAGTGACGCGGCGTGGTGAGAGGCGTCGTCGCGGGCGGCAATGAGGAAGAAGGCGGCCCAGACGATTGCAGTCGCGGCGGGCTGAAACATGCGCAGCTCTTGGCTGTACCAGACAAGCAGGGGCGCGAGCGCAGTGAAGGCTCCGGCGAGCAGGCCCTCTGCGCGGCCGCTCAGACGGGTCACAAGACGAAGGACGCCCCAGATCATCAGAATCCCAGAGAGGACGCCGAAGATACGGAGGGCGGCGTCGCTTTGATCGGCGCCGAGCCATCCCAGCAACGTTTGCCAGTAGTGGAGCGCAAGGTAGTAGGCGGGGGGATGTTTGTCTCTGATCAGCTGGAAGGTGTCCGCCCAGATGTGGGCGGGCCCGAGCCTGGCCCAGTCGAGCGAGACGGCTTCGTCGAACCAGACGCTGTGGTATTCCAGGCGCCAGAGGCGGGGTAGAGCGGCCAGGAGAAGGACGAAAAGTTCGGGTAGGAAGGAGGCCCGGATGCGCTGCCGGATCGAAGACAGTCGTGCGAAGGCGGTCGCGTTGCGGGCTTCGAAGGGGGCGTTCAGTCGGCGCACTGTGGTCCTGGTCGCGATGTCATGCTGTGGGCTGGGAGGCCGGCTGCGCGGGCGGCGTGCGGGTAGAGAGGATGGAGCGGAATGTGACTGCGCCGACAACGATGGATCCACCCAGCAGCGCGAGAGCCGTGGGCATCTCGCCGATAAAGAGAAGGACCCAGATGGGGTTGAGGACGGGCTCCAGGGTCTGGATGAGGATGGCTTCGACAGCGGTCAGCTTTTTGATTGCGACGGCGATGAGGATAGAGGGGAGACCGATCTGGAAGAGACCGAGAAAGAGCATTCCCAGCCAGTCGGCAATGGTTGGCGCGGCGCCGAGCAGGAAGGGGAGCCCAAGCAGCGCGGAGAGGAGGTTGCCGAGCAGGACGGTTTCAATGGTCGATGTATCCTTCTGTTTGCGCATGAAGAGGAGAAACCAGGCGAATGTCAGGCCGGCCAGCAGGCCGAAGAGGTTTCCGAAGGCGCCACCGGCGGTCAGGCCGTCGCCGTAGAAGCAGAGGAGTCCCGCGCCTACGGCGGCAAGGGCAAGCCAGTCCAGTTTGCCCACCGTTTCGCGGAGATAGTGAATGCCGAAGAAGGCGACGAAGATCGGCGCGGTGTACTGGAGAAAGATGGCGTTGGCGGCGGTGGTCTCGCGGACTGCGATGATGAAGGAGGCCTGGGCGCCGACGAGGGATATGGCCCCGCCGAGCATTGGGAGCGTCAGGCGGAATTTCAGACTGGGCTTCTGATGCCGGGGGCGCGTGCCGTCAGATGGGTTCCGGCGCGCGGTTTGCAGGAATGGACGCGCCATGTAGAGGGCGATGGCCAGCGCGGCGACGGCGCCGCGCACGCCCAGCAGGGGCAACGGCTCGACGGAGATCACTTTGATCAAGAGGCCGCTTGTACTGAAGAGTATGGCAGCGAGGGCCTGGTAGTAGATCGCCTTGCGATGGGACATAGGGGCAGTGGTCAGGGGTCAGAGGTCAGTGGTAAGCTGGTGGCCGGTGGGGTGTGAGAAACGGTTCTTCTATGGGCAGGCGTCTACTGGTTGGTGAAGGCGTAGCGCAGGGTGACGCCGAGAATGTAGTAGGCGGCAAGGAAGGAGCCGCGGAGGGTGCCGCTGACTTTGGACTGGCCGGCGCGGCGGGGCGCGAAGCTGACGGGCACTTCGAGAATGGGCACGCCCAACCTGGCGCATTTTACCATCATTTCGGTTGGCCAGCCGAAGGTCATCTCCTGCATGCGCAGTTTCAGCAGGAGGTCGCGGCGGATGGCACGGTAGGGGCCGAGGTCGGTGACGGGGACGCGGTAGAGAGAGCGCATGAGAGCGGAGGTGAGCCAGTTTCCGAAGCGCTGGTGGGGCGGCATTGCGCCGGGCAGGATTTCGCCAAGCACCCGCGAGCCGAGAACCAGGTCGGCCCGCCCCTGTTGAAGCGGGTTGATGAGGCGGGGCATTTCGGCTGGAAGGGAGCTGAAGTCGCCGTCGAGGAAGAGGAGGATGTCGGCGCTTGCGGCGGCGGCGCCGGCGGCGCAGGCGTAACCGTAGCCGGGGCGGGGCTCGACGACCACGTGCGCGCCGGCCTCAGCGGCGAGGGTTCCGGTGCCGTCGGTGGAGCCGTTATCGGTGACGATGACGCGGGCGACCGGCTGCGCTGCGGACTCGCGCACGAGTTGGGCGATGTTGCCGGCCTCGTTCAGGGCTGGGATGATGACATCGACGGCCATGTACTTTTTAGAAAACCACTCGCGGCGGGGGCGCATTCCGGATGTGAGGCCAGTTCGGCTGTCAGGCGGTCGAGATCGTGGGCGCTGTCGACATCGTACCACTCGGGCAGGAGGTCGACACGGATGCCTTCTTCGGCGGCGATGGCAAGTGTATCGCGCAGGACGGTTGGGGTGGACATTTGTACGTCTGTAACGAGACGTCCGGGGGGCATTTTGACGCCGATGAGGTAGTAGCCGCCGTCGGCGCAGGGCCCAAAGACGGCATCAATCCGGGGGTCGTCCAGACGGTGAAAGGCGGAGCGGAGCAGGTGGGACGGCAAGGTGGGGCTGTCGCTGTTGATGGCGGCGACCTGGCGAAAGCCTTGTTCCAGGGCAGCGGAGAGGACGAATTGGAGGCGGTCGGCCAACCGTTCCGGCTGTTGAGCGGGCGGCTCAGGCTGCAGCTCAGGTTGCGGCGCGGCAGGGGCGGGCCGCGGGTTCGGCGCTGGCGGCGGACCGGCTGCAGGCGGATCGGGGGCGGTTGCTCGAGCGGGGCTCTGCTGGTTGATCAGCCAGAAATCGGGTGCGAGCCGGCGGAAGAAATCTTGCGCCGCGGCCGGTGTGTAGGCAATGACCGGGGTGAAGGGTACGTCGCGGGCGGCGGCGCGCACGGTTGCGAGGATATCCTGCAGAAAGCAGTGGTAGAGGGAGGCGGCGGCGGCGCTGGTGAGGGGCGGGACGAGGCGGGTCTTGGCATTGCCGGCGATGGGTTGTCTGGCCATGACAAGGAGGGCGCGGCGGGAGGGATGTTCATCCTGGGATGGGATGGAGGGCCGAAGGAGGGGGCTGTTCCCGGGCAGGGCCGTTGCATGGGGCAAGGACTGCCCGCCACTGCTGATTTGCGCTGTCTCTTCGTTTTGAGCGGTCAATCTCCCGCCTCCTGCACGGCGGGCAGACCGTGGCGCAGCGCGCCGCGTCTTTCCCAGGCCTGGCGAATGGAAAGGTAGGAGATATAGGTATAGCCGCAGGCGTAGAGGGAGAGCCAGGGGAAAAGCCACCAGAAGCCATTGAAGAGGCTGTACACCAGCAGCGCGTTGGCGTAGATGGCGAGAATCATTTCGGCCCAGACGGTGGGGTCGCTGGGCAGGGCGTATGCGCTGGTGTGCCAGTCTTTGCCGGCGCGGGTGACGGCGAATTTCGGGGTGCGTTTGAAGGCGCTGCGAACGCCGAGAACGGCCTCGAAAACGGCGCGGCTGTTGTTGACGGAGAGACCGGTTCCCAGGCCGAGCAGCACGATGAGGCGCCGAACGCGGATCCGGACGGGAATGCCCTGGCTCTGCATGGCGGTCCAGTACATCAGAGGCGGGCCGATGGCGGAGAGAGAAAGGAGGGATGCGAATTGAAGCGCAGGGCTGAAGGAGGACATCACGGGCAACAGGAATAGCAGGTTGATCAGCATCAGCGGGTGGACGGCGTAGCCCGTCAGATGGGCGATGCCGAGGGCCTTGCGCCAGAGAGGTTGGGAGGAGCCGAGGACGGCCATGAACAGTTTTTTGGCGGTTTGTATACTGCCCTTGGCCCAGCGGAACTGTTGTCGTTTGAAGGCGTCGACGGAGACGGGGATCTCTGCGGGCACAGTCACTTCGGGCAGATAGGCGACGCGCCAGCCGCGCAGCTGGGCCCTGTAGCTGAGGTCAAGGTCTTCAGTGAGGGTGTCCTCCTGCCAGCCGCCGGCCTCGTCCATACAGGAGCGCCGCCAGAGTCCGGCGGTGCCGTTGAAGTTGAGGAGGGCGCCGAGATCATTGCGGGCCTTCTGTTCGACGATGAAGTGGCCGTCGATGCCGAGGGACTGAGCGAGAGTCAAGCGGGAGACGTTGGCGTTCAGGTGACCCCAGCGGGCCTGGACGCAACCGACCGAAGGGTCGTCGAAGGCGTGGATGGTGCGCTGGAGGAAGTCGGGAGAGGGCACGAAATCGGCGTCAAAGATTGCGATGAACTCGCCGCGGGCTTCGTCAAGCCCTTCGCGGAGGGCGCCGGCTTTGTAGCCTTTGCGGTCGGTGCGGCGGCACTGCGTGATGTCGATGCCATTGCCGCGGTGGGAGGCGACGCTATTTGCGATAATCTGGCTCGTGTCGTCGGTGGAGTCGTCCAGGACCTGAATCTGGAGCCGGTCCGCAGGCCAGTCAAAGGCGGCGACGGCGTCGATGAGGCGGCGCACGACGTGGCGTTCATTGAAGACGGGGAGCTGGACGGTAATGGAGGGAAACGCATTAGGGGCGGGGGACGATGTTGGGGCTTCGTCGAACAGCGTTCGCCGGGCGATCAGGGTCAGGAGGAGCGCTTGCAGGCCGTAGACGGCCAGCAGCGAAGCGCCGATGATGTAGATTAGTTTCAGAACCGTCATGCGGAGATCTCAGCTCTCGGTATCCGGTCTCAGGTTGCCAAGTCAACTCTCCTGGGGGGCAGTCCGTGAGAGCCGGGATCAGTTGATTTCAAATATTCAAGCGGTTTGCGCCCGCAACTCGCGTTTCCAGGTACCGCTGGCGCCCCTCCGGAAGATGGGAGAAACGATGGGGGTTCCGGGCGGAAAACCTTGATGCATTACCAAATGGGGCCGCCGGGCGGTTCTCCCAACCGGCGCAGTAGCAGGCTATCCAAACCCCAGGCGCGGCCGGACTGAGCGAGTCCGACGACCAGGGCAGAAACGGTGAGCAACACGTAGGTCCAGATCCACTCGTTGCCGCCGAGGTAAGCCAGGAACAGGTTGAAGAAGAAGAGGGCGGCGCCGACGGCGGCCAGAGGGGTGAAGAGGCCGACCAGCAGCCCGAGCCCCATCAACAACTCGCCGACCAGTTGGAAGACGGCGAACAGGCCGGGCGCCTGGAGGATTGTGGCGCTGATGATCGCTTGATAGAAGGCGGGGCCGCCGCCGTTGTCGTTGAAGAGATAGTTAAAGAGGCCGACGATGCCATCGGCTGTGTAGATTCCATCTTGCAGGTTTTTGTACCAGGTGGCGACAAGTATGACGCCTAGCGTTATGCGCAGGATGGCGACTGCCTGTTGCGCTGTATTCTGTGCCTTTTCCATTTCAGTGCTCCTGTTGCAATTCTGTGTCGGTATGGCAGTAGTCAGCCCGAGGTTGTAATGGTGGGGGTTGATCGATTCAGATTCGGCAGCGAGCTCCGCAAGATTTCCACGACGCGGTCGGCCAGGAAGACGCCGATCAGCATGGCCAGGGTGGTGGTGATGCTGCCGAGGCTGAGGAGGGGGACGCCTACCAGTGAGTGGCCCAGGTTGCAGCCGCCGGAGATGCCGGCGCCGATGCCCATGAGCAGACCGCCGGCGGCAAGTTGGGTGTAGCGGGCGGGCGTTTCTCCCCTGGCCCAGAATGTGCCGGCGCGGCGGGCGGCGATGAAGGCGCCGGGCAGCAGAGCGATCAGCGCGACAGGGATCCACAGGTTCCCGGTTGCGGCTCCGTCGAGCAGCGACTCATACAGCGCGGCGGGGACGCGTGATGTGCCGAAGGTATAGTTTGCGCCGGCGGCGCGGGCGAGCAGCCAGGCCAGGCTGGTGAACAGACCTACGGAAATGCCGAGCGGCAGCCATGACCAGTATTCGCCCTGGCTGGGACGGGGACTGCGCCAGAGGAAGGCGGCGGCGGCGGCGAGCAGCAGGATCAGGATGCCGATCCCCAAAGGGGAGCCAAACAGATTGAGTAGCGTAGCTGGCTCGCCATTTGCCGCGACGGGGCTGCTGTTCAATGCGGAGCGCAGCGGGCTGAGCGGCCCGAGCCAGGCGAGCAGATCGCCGATGGCCCAGGTTGCCAGCGCGACGAGCGTGCCGAGCATGCCGTGGCCGAGTTTATAGAAGATGCCGGTGACGCAGGTAGCGGCGACGACCATGCCGACGCCGAAGATGAGGCCGCCGAATAGATTTGCCTGCCAGGCCCATGGCGCAACCCAAGGCGTGATCCAGCCGAGGGCGATCATGCCCTGGACGAGAGGCACGGCGATCAGCATGGACAACAGATAGGCGCGCGTCAAGTTCAGTTGACTTGGGCGTCGGAAGAGGCCGCGCAAGGCGCTATGGAAGCAGAAATCGCCTCTTTCGAGGAGATAACCGAGCGTCAGACCGGCGGCAAGAGCCAGCAGGATGGTCATACGACTGCATTCCGAGTGCGGTTTTCAGTTTGCGGCCGGTTGCCGCTGGCGGCCAACTGAAATCCTGTGGCGAATCGTTCTCTTCCGGCAGGAAGGGGGCGGCGTTTGAATGGAATGGCAATGGCCCTTAGTTTTGTCTCCCCAGCCCATCCAGACCCCAGACGCGACCGGCGCCGGTGACGAGGAATACGCCGTGCCACATGGCAAGCATGGCGTAACTCCATGGCCATTCGCCGGGCACTTCCAGGAGGCCGATGCCAAGGTTCAGGGAGAGGCCCAAGCCGAGCAGCGCGCCGAAGCGGGTGAATGCGCCGGTGAGCAGGCTGAGGCCAACGACTAACTCCGTGAGGAAGATCAGCCAGGCGAAAAGTGTAAAGTTGGGCAGTACGACTTGCTCGACGAAAAGGCCGTAGAGGGGGAAGGCGGCATGGGCCGCTTCCAACTCCAGCCAATCCATCAGGCCGCGGCCCTCTGCGGGCATGAAATCAGGCGGCAGCTTCCAGCGCAGAGAGAAGAGCCATAGCACGCCGATGATGGCGCGGGCAGCGGCGATGGGCCACAGGGGCGCTCGTATGCTCATTGGCCTGTCTCTATGGGCAGGAGATGAATGCGTTCGCGAGGCAGATGCAGGAGGATTTGTTCGCCGCGACTGAAACGCTGGTAGGGTGTCACGGTCAACTGCAGTTGGGTGTCGCTGATGCCGGCGCCGCAGCGGGCGACCAGCCCCTGGAAGGTGTAGGACTCGACCATGCCGACGAGGTTGTTGTGGCCATTTTTGCCGACCTCGACGGCTTCGGGGCGAATGGTGACGAGGACGTCGCCGTCGGGCCTTTCGGTGTCATCCACTTCGAGCGGACCGAGATCGGTTTCGACGATGCGGCCGCGTTTGATGCCGGGCAGGAAGTTGATGCCGCCGAAGAAGCGGGCCACTTCGCTGTCGACGGGGCGTTCGAAGAAGCTGCGGGGATCGCCGGTCTGCCGCACGGCGCCATGCATGAGGAGGCAGATGCGGTCTGCGACGGCCACGGCGTCGGTCTGATCGTGGGTGACAAAGATCATGGTGATGCCGGCTTTCTGCTGGAGGGTACGGATGGTGGCGCGCAGATCTTCGCGCAGGGCGGGTTCCAGGCTGCTGAGAGGCTCATCCAGCAGAAGGACGCGCGGTTCGATGACGAGGGCGCGAGCGAGGGCGACGCGCTGGCGCTGGCCGCCTGAAAGCTCGTCGGGCCGGCGCGACTCATAGCCGGCCAGTTGAACGGCAGCCAGGGCCTGGGCCACCTTGGCGCGTATTGTTCCGGCATCCATCCGCCGCATCTTGAGACCAAAGGCTACATTTGCGCCGACATCCATGAAGGGGAAGAGAGCATGCTCCTGAAAGACCATGACAGCGCCGCGCCGTTCCGGGGGCACGTTGAGGATTGACCGCTCGTCGAAGCGGATATCGCCTTCGTTTGGTTTCAGCAGACCGGCAATGGCCCGCAGGATGGTGGTCTTTCCGCTGCCGGATGGACCCAAGAGGACCATTAGCTCACCCTGTCCTACGGTCAGCGAGACGTCCTGCAGTATAGGGCTACTGGAGGCGTAGGTTACGGAAAGGTTGCGCAGCGAGACAGAAGTCATTGTTCTACGAACGAAACAGGAATGCGGTTCGCGGCCTTTCGTTTGTCTGCGTCCGGCGGGGAGGGAAGCAGGAAACGAAGGGCCAGGAGGGAAGGCGCCGTTCTATTCCGGCCAGATTTCCATTTGCCCGCCGAGAGGCAGTTGGATTTGCGCATCAGGTCCTTCGAACCAGCGCGCGTAGATTTCGTGATAGACACCGGACTTCCAGAGTTCCTGGAGGGCGTAGTTGACCTGATCGCGCCAGGCGGACTGGTTGTTGGGGACGCCGATCCCGAATTGGACGGGATTGTGTCCGCCGGGCAGAAGTTCCAGGGCTGGGTCGCCGGCTGCGAGGGCCAACATGGTGATGTTGTCTTCGGTGTAGCCTTCGACGGCTCCGTCGCGCAGGGCCTGCATGGCGGCCAGCTTGTCGCTGAATTCGACGATCTCGGGGACCGGGCCGCCTTGGGCCTCGCTGTAAGCGATCCAGGAGGGGATGGCGGAACTGCCGGCGTTGGCGGCGACCTTTGCCCCCATCAGCTCATCGATTGAGGTATATTCGCCGGTCCGGATGAGAAAGGACTGATTGTCCCAGAAGTAGGTGATGCTGAAGTCGATGGCGTCGTCGCGTTTGCGGGTGTGGTTCATGCTGGCGATTGAGATGTCGACGCGCCCTTCCTGGAGGAAACTGATGCGGGTGGTGCCGTCGACGACGATCAGATCCGGCTCCAGGCCCAACTGCGCGGCCATTGCGTGGGCGAGGTCGACGTCGAAGCCGACCCATTCACCGTCTTCCGTGACAAAGCTCAATGGGGGATTGTCATTGCGCACACCGATGCGGACGGTTCCGCGCTCGGCGATTTCATCGGCCAGGGAAACTGAATCGCCGACCGGCACAGCAGGGATGGCCTGGCAGGCGGCCAGCAGAACGGCGACGAGAAGGACAGCAAGAGACAGTTGAGGCGCACTCTTCATTGAATGTAGCTCCTTGTCTGTAGTTTACCCGATGGCGCCATGGTTGGGTAAAACGGCAGGGCAATCGCATCTAAATCTGTAGGCCGATTCAGTTGAAATTGTGGCCAGAAGAAAGCGAGAATAAGTGGAAATCACCCTGCGCTTACTGAATATCGACGGGAAGACGCCGCGGATCAGGCCCTCAGTCGGCGAGA
>JAJDZJ010000088.1 GCA_022824685.1 Caldilineaceae bacterium | reverse complement strand
ACCGGCCGTCAGGCGTCGAAATCATTTGGATTTCCCGTCTACGTGCCACTAATCGAACACTTCTCATGTCTGATCCCGAACTGGAGGGGAATTCTGAAGTATTTCGATGCTCTGACCCAATTTAGATGCAATCGCCCTGGCGTTACTCTGGCGCGCCCGCCTCAGACGCGAAAAAGGAGGGGCGCTGCCTACCTGCAACGCCCCTCCTTTCAGGACGAATAGGGCCTCGCAAGAGTCCTTCTGCAACAGGCGCCCTCCGAAACCCGGACGTCTTCTAGTACCCTGGCGGCGGATCAACCGGACCGTCAAACTCCATCGACGTGAAAACCCCGCCCTGCGGGTCCCCGATTACGGCAAACCGTCCAACCGTGCCCGTATGGGTCGGCGGAACATGAATAGCGCCGCCCAACTCCTTTGCCTTTGCCGCGGTTGCCTCGATATCGGCTGACATGAAATAAGGCGCCCAACTGGGCGGCATCTCACCCCAGGAGTCGTCCATCTTCATCATGCCGGCCTGCATACGCTCGCCTAGCTTGAAGAGATGGTAACCGTTTGGGTCCGAGTCATGGCCCCAACCGAAAACCGTCCCGTAGAAACTGCGCGCCGTGTCGACATCCTTCGTCTGCAGTTCATTCCACACCAGCGCGTTGGGCATGTTCACCAGCTGCGCGCCAATGTGGTTTCTCGGCTGCCAGACTCCCACCATCGCCCCCGTCGGGTCCTGGATAACCGCCATACGCCCGGACTCCATCACATCCATGGCTGGCATTGCTTCTGTCCCGCCGGCTGCGACAGCCCTGGCCACCACCGAATCGACATCGTCGTGCTTGATGTAGGACGACCAGACCGGCGGAATGCCCTGCTCCATCATTTCCTGAGGCAATATGCTCATGCCCGCCACGTTGTAGCCGTCAATCTGGCACAATGAATAATGGTATCCCAAAGGCGTGGGCATATCAAAGTAGCTCCAACCGAAAAGGCCGCTGTAAAACTCTTTGGCCGCGCCAACATCGGTCGTGGCGAGATCCACCCAGCAGAACATGTTGTCCGGATAAGCCTTTACTACTTGCATGAACCTGTCTCCTTCGTGACTTTTCTGGAATAGCGATACGTCTGCAATACGCAGACCCTTACCAGTTTAGCACTCTTAGATCATACGTGCTAATTAGCTTCGGTCGCGATCACACATTAGGACGATGTCCCCCGAAGACAGGTTCCATGTGAACGCCTCAGAATGCGAAATGAGCCGACCGGGAAACCGGTCGGCTCAGAAAAACGCCGCGAATTGAAATCAGGCCAGCTTGTTTGTGTATCTACGCCCCTTGGCGTGTAATCTCAATGCATTTGTTGTTGGAGGGTCAGTCGGCAGCTTTGGCCAGCGACGCTTCCGGCGTTGCCAATTCCGTATATGCTTCAGCGCTGGTCTTCTCAATCAGTTCAGCCAGAGACAGATCCGCGAGGGCGGCAACCTGCTCAGAGAGACGGGTGAGGTTCAGCTTCCCGGCCACGCCGCAAGCATAGTCCGGATCGGCCTTATAGAAATGAACGAGCTGCCGCGTTTGGATACGTTCGGGCACGCCATCCATCGCTTCGGCGATGTTGCTGAACAACTGCTCTTTCTGGTCGCCGCTCATCAGGCGGAAAAGGTTGCCGGGCTGGGTATAGTCATCATTGCCGACACGATGGTCGTAGCGGTCAACATCGCCGGATACCTTGAGCGGCGGCTCAAGGCTTCGGGAATCTTCGACCGGCCCTCCCATGCTATTCGGCTCATAGTTGACCGCACCGCCGGAGTTGCCGTCAAAACGCAGGTTTCCGTCGCGGTGATAAGTGTGAACCGGGCACTGAGGCTGGTTGGCTGGAAGGGCGGCATAGTTGACACCAATGCGGTAGCGGTGGGCATCTGCGTAGGACATAATCCGCGCCTGGAGCATTTTGTCTGGCGAGAAGCTGATGCCGGGAACGATGTTGGAGGGCTCAAAGGCGGCCTGCTCGATGTCGGCAAAGTAGTTCTCGGGGTTGCGATTGAGTTCCATGATGCCGATCTCGATCAGCGGATAGTCGCCATGGGGCCAGACCTTGGTCAGATCGAAGGGGTTGAGGTGGTAGGTGTCGGCATCCTCTTCCGGCATCACCTGGACGCAGACGCGCCATTTCGGGAAATCTCCTTGTTCGATGGCTTCGAAGAGGTCTCGCTGTGAGCTTTCTCGGTCCTGCCCGACAATTTCGGTCGCTTGGGCATTGGTCCATGTCTTGATGCCCTGCATCGTCTTGAAGTGGAACTTGATCCAGAAGCGTTCATTCTCTGCACTGATAAAGCTGTAGGTATGGCTGCTGTAGCCGTTGACAAAGCGATACCCCTGGGGCAGACCGCGATCACTCATCAGGATGGTGACCTGGTGCAGGCTTTCGGGGGAGAGTGACCAGAAGTCCCACATGGCAGTGCTGGAGCGCATGTTTGTCTTAGGGTCGCGCTTCTGGGTATGGATGAAGTCGCCGAATTTGTAGGGATCGCGAACGAAGAAGACCGGGGTGTTGTTGCCGACCATATCCCAGTTTCCGTCTTCCGTGTAGAATTTGACGGCGAATCCGCGTACGTCGCGCTCAGCGTCTGCGGCGCCGCGTTCCCCTGCGACGGTCGAGAAGCGGAGCAGACAGTCGGTCCGCTTGCCTACTTCAGAGAAGATCCTGGCCTTGGTGTAGCGGGTGACATCATTTGTAACCGTGAAGGTCCCGTAGGCTCCCGAACCCTTGGCATGCACAACCCGCTCCGGGACGCGTTCGCGGTTAAAGGTGGCCATCTTCTCCAAGAGTTGATAATCCTGCATCAGAAGAGGACCGCGCGGGCCGGCGGTCACTGAGTTTTGATTGTCTCCAATTGGCGCCCCGTGGGCGGTTGTCAGCTTTTTGCGTTCAGTCATCGTTGTCGCCTTTCATGTGTATGACGAGCCTCATCCTGACTCTAAAAATATACCGAGATTGAACTATCTTGTCCAAAAATCTAATATGGGGATGTCCCTGAACGGGGACGATTACCACAGCGTGATCACCCGCTCCTCGCCATCTTTGAGCGCATGTCGATTGCGCCTGAGAGAGATGGTTACGGCCAGGTAGGCAATGACGCCAAAAAGGACATAAGGCCAAGGCTCCAGACCGGCGACCGCAAAAACGGTCGCGCACACCAGCGATGTCACGCTGACGCTGTAGGTACCGATCGATGCCATACGGCTCCACCAGATCAGCAGGAGCCCGATCAGGCACACGATCGCGCCGATTAGAGGCGAAATCGCCAGAATGGTGGCCGCTGTCGTGATGCCGCCGGCCCCGCCCTTGAAACCCATGTACAGCGACCAGTTGTGACCAACCACCGCGGCTGCGCCTGCCAAAGCAGCGGCCGCAGCCACCGCTGTCGCGTCCATATCCGGCAAAAACGCCCCCGCCAGATAGCGTATGAGCAGCACAGCCGCCGCCCCTTTAAGCGCATCGCCCAATAGCGTAGGGATGGCCGCTTTCAGGCCGGCCGCACGCCACGCGTTCGTAGCGCCGGTGCGCCCGCTCCCAACTGTGCGGATATCCACTCCGTATAGGCCGGTCGCCAGCAGACCGACCGGCGCCGACCCGAGCAGGTAGCCGAGCAGTGGACCGGCGGCAATCAAAAGAAAGTCCATAGCAGAGTTTCACACTTCTCCGCGCCACTGCAAACGCAGGCCCGGCCACTCCAGTGGCCTATTTTGTCCCCGCCGACCATTTGGCGCGGCCTCAACTTCTACATCCTGATACAGTGATACATCCTGATATAGTGAGCGACGATACGGGTACAAGCCCCGCCCCGTCCAATCCAGTGGCGTATGACACAATGGCGTATGACGACCTTCGCCGGAATTTGCTAACTGAACTCCGGCTCCTGCTCCGACGGTGTGTCCATCAGGTCGTCCGGCGTTCCCATATCCGCAGGAAGATCCAGCGACTCATCCAGCTTGCTCTCCCCCCGCATGTGCAACTCACCTTCAAGCGTGGCCCCTTCATCCAGCAGAAAGCTGTTTACATGCAGCGCGCCGCGTACGTAACAACCGGCCAGCAGCTCGACGCGGTCGGCGCGTATGATGCCGTCAAAATAACCCCGGATACTCACATTGCGGGCGCGTATCTCACAATTCACGCGCGCGGCCTCCGTCAAGATGACATTCGCCAGCGTTTCCAACAGGCCGCTCTCAACCACACCGTCGATCCGAATGCTGCTGTCGCTTCGCAACGAGCCGCTATACGTAGCCCTTGGACCGATAATAACCTCGATGGCGTCCGGCTGCGGTCTCTCATTTCGTCGAAACACCTGTGTTCCCCTTTTCCACTCGCTCAGGGGTCCCGACAACCCCAGGCTACTGCTGCCAGCCCTATTGGCAGTTTCCTTCTCCACCGCCCTGGGAAACGCGAAAGAGCCTCAATCTCCTGTCAGACAGAGGAACCGATTGCGGTGGGATGAGGAATGATCTCTGCCGCGCGCAGTCTAGCACATGCACTGGATCTCGGCAACCCTGCTATCCACATCCGCCGCGGCGCGCCCTTGCCTGGCCAGGCGTCTACGACGCGGCTTCAACTCTCCGGACGGCCGCTCCCGGTTTGGCGCGCC
This sequence comes from Caldilineaceae bacterium, assembly GCA_022824685.1. Classification (GTDB taxonomy): domain Bacteria; phylum Chloroflexota; class Anaerolineae; order Caldilineales; family Caldilineaceae; genus Bin5. Next base: position 51,543 of record JAJDZJ010000088.1, on the reverse strand, counting down.
GCGGACAATGCGGGAACCGGAATCGACTCGGCGCGGTTCACTTCAGTATCGGGCGCGTATGAAATTTCATCAGGAGCGAAACAGGAGGAAAGGCAAAAAAATGAAGCGCATTCTGGTACTGTTTTTTTGGATCGCCGGCATACTCTTTCCCATGGGCTGGTTTATCCAGGTCTCACCGGTGGGCTACAGGCTCTTCAACCATCTCTTCAGCCCCCAGTGGATGCATGTTGCCATGCACACCTTCCTCTTCGCTGGCCTGGCCGCCCTTCTGATGCTGAATCTGTACGGCAAGCTGGCGAGGATGCGCGCCGTCTGGGTCGTTCTGTCCCTTGTCTTCACCGCCGCCCTGCTTCAGGAAGGCATCCAACTGCTCAGCGAGCAGCGCATGCTGCACGGAGACACATTCTTTGACATCGGCGTCGACATGATGGGCGGCCTGCTCGGCCTGCTCACCGTCCTTGGCTTCAGGAAAATGGCGGAGGAGCGAGTAGGGCGATCCCTGGTTCAGATCCCTGATCGACAGACAATCGACCGCCACCATTCAAAAAGCGGGTCGCGCCGGCCGGGTCTGTAACTGGCACGCGACTGCATCCCGGCCATGGCTGAGGCCAGCGCAGCCATGGGGACCCGAGTTTCCTCGGCCCACAGTTTCAAGAGCTCCAGCGTGGAGACCAGTTCCACAGGTGGAATGAGCTGGCCAAGCACTCGCCGGGCCTTACGATCGTCCGTTGCGACAGAGCAGCCGAGGTGATAAGCAATCGCCCCGGTGATCGCCTCACCGTCGTCAAGATTCGCTGCCAAGTTTACAGTAGTGGCCTCCTCTGCCGAATGTTCCAGTCGCATCAGTTGAATTAGACCCTCGTGAAGCAGCGAAGTCAGATCTACCGGTTCCTTCACATCGCTGCCAGCGGTCGGACCTGGACGCCAAACAAACAGGGTTTCGCGCTCCGCCACGTAGTCTGTTACCCAGAATTGGTACGGCAGATTGATTACGATGTCGCGCAAGTGGCCTGTTGCGTAAAGGTTTAGTAGGCAGTTGGCGTCGAGAATTAACGAGTCGAAACGGCGCGTCACGAACTGAGACTCCTTCTGATCGTCCTGGACGGCAATGGGCAGTAGGTCTCAACCTTAGGATTCAGCAGTGTCCATCAATTGAGGCTCAGGGCTGTCCACCCCGCCAACGCTGCGCGTGAGGTCTATGGAGAAGGAGGCAATCTGGCCTTCATCCTGGAGAAGAGTGGAATGGGCCAACTCTTGAACTGACCGCCTTGCCGCTACGCGGTCAACTCTCAGGTAGCGCGCCAGTTCTCCCTCCGTCAACCTTCCATTTTCGTAGACCAGCGCAGCCAAGTACTGGTAGCGAAGTGGCAAGGCCTGTTCATCACGGGGATGGGGAGACAGCCCCAGTTGCCTCTGCGCTTCCCGCACTTTGAAGCCGCGATCGCGCAGCAGTTCCCAAGTACCGCCCGGAAGAAGGCGGAGTTCCTCGAGGCGCCGCATCATCGCTTCTACGGAGACATGGTAGTGATGCGCGAGTTGGCAGATTTCAGCAGCCGTCATCCTGCCGCTGATCGTTCGTGATCGCTCATTAAACCTGCGTCGCAAACCAGCGGCCGGCATGAGTAGGCAACGGGCAAAAGCATCTACGAAGCGCTCGCCGGCGCGTGAACGGCCGAGTCCATGCAACAGCGAGACCTCCGACCGGAAGCGGTCCGTGAGGAAGTGTCCATACTCGTGGGCCAGCGACCATCGCTGCCGGTCCTGTGGGTGACGGGCGTTTACCGCGATGCAACCGCCAAGCTCATCAGTGTAACTGAACATGCCAGCCACGCGTGAGGGCAGTTCGATGAGAAAGACCCTGAGACCGACATCGTTCTCGATAGCATCTCTCAAGTTTAGGAACGGCCCCTCACCAAGCGCCAGTCGGTGTCGTTCGGCCGTGGCCACATCCTCCGCCGCTACTTCCGGAGAGGTCCCGTCCGTAAGGTATTGGGGAGGGTAACTGCGGCTGAGAGGGGCTTCGTTCAGCTTTTCAAGATGTAGATAGTCTTCGCACAGGCGCTGAAAAGTCTCGACGGCACGCCGCAGTTCGCCTCGTGGCTGTCGAGAGTCGAATTTGTCGACGGCGGCACCAAATTGTACGGTGAAGTCGGAGGAAGGTTCCTTGTTTCCGACAAAGTCACCCATCGGCCGTCCATAGAGTCGAGCCATCTGTATCAGTTCGTTGGGTCGTACGCGTCGCTCTCCTTTCTCCATTGCGGTGATCGTGGTACGGGCCATGCCCAAGGAACTGGCAACCTCCTGCTGCGTAAGCCCGCGTGCTTTGCGAGCCTCCTGCAGACGCCGCCCCAACTTGGGCGGGGGAATGGTGTCCACCAGTTTTCGGTTCATGGTGTCTCCTTGAGAGAAGAGAGTTGGTTGGCGAACAGTTTTTCGCAGATGGTTCTGGCGCCTTCCCTGTCCAATTGAATACTATCGAGGTCTTCTGGCAATGTCAAGATATATCCTAATGCCAAAGGGGAAAATGTCAGAAAGTGACAATGGGATCTATGATTACATATGAGAATACCAATCTTGAGCTCGTTACAAGGCGAGGAATTCAACATGGGCGGCTACAGAATTCCAGATTTCTGTCTCCTGAAAGGCACTGTCACTTCAACGCAAACCGTGTAAAATAAACGCAAGCGAACAACCCGTACGCCACCGGCACGCCGCCGTGCCCCCCAACTCGCGGAACCCAGCCCATGACCCTGCGACTGCGCTCCCTACTCTTCATGCCGGCCGACTCGCCCCGTAAAATCGTCAAGGGCGCCGGACTTCCCGCCGACGCGATCATCGCCGACCTCGAAGACGCGGTCGCGCCCAGCCGCAAACATGAGGCCCGCTCGCTCCTCGTCGAGGCGTTTCAACGCCTGCCGCAGGAGGGCCCTCTGCGCTGCATCCGCATCAACCCCGTCAACAGCCCGTACTGGCCCGATGATCTGCTCGAAACCTTCACCGCAATGCCTCAGGCCTACGTGATCCCGAAAGTCGAGTCCGCGGCCGACCTGCAACTCGTGAGCGAGCAGCTGAACCGACTGGAAGACACAGCGGGGGTACCCAACGGGACTGTGCGGTTGCTGGCAATCGTGGAGAGCGCCGCAGGGGTGATCAATCTGCGCGACATCGCCGGCGCCGACCGCAGGCTCGCGGCGCTGGCCTTCGGCGCCGAAGACTTCGCCGGCAATATCGGCGCCCGGCGCTCACGCGAGGGCTGGGAAATCTTCTACGCCCGCAGCGCCGTCGCGACCGCCGCGGCCGCCTTCGGTCTCCAGGCGATCGACACGGTCTATACCGAACTGAATGACAAAACCGGCCTCGCTCAAGAGTGTCAGGTTGTGAAGGATTTGGGTTTCCGGGGCAAACTGGCCGTCCATCCCGTGCAGGTGGACGTCATCAACCGGGCCTTTACCCCGAATCTCTCAGAGGTGGCTGCCGCCAGGCGGCTGATCGCGGTATTCGAGGCACACCAGCGCGCAGGCCAGGGCGTCTGCGTCCTCGACGGCAGGATGGTGGATATGCCGATGTTCCGCGCCGCTCAGGACCTGTTGGTCAGGGCAGACAATGGACCCGAGTAGGGCCGCAAAAAGGTGAAAGGAGAGTAGGAATCCGTTTTTTCTCTCCGGCGCCCTCTCTACTTCCGCACCGGCCGCAAGCCCAGATACACTTCCCGCCCGCCGAGCGTCTGCAGAATCGTGCGCGCCGGCTTCCACGGAATGAGCTGATTCAGCTCAGACGGGCTCAACGGCGTATTGTTGTTGGCCAGAAATACGCGAAAACATGCCGCGATGAGCGAAAGATGTTCGTTGATGTAGTCGGGATCCTTCGTGCAACGGCTGCGCAAACACTCCCACAGAGCATCTGTGCGGTGAACCTCTCCTGTCTCCGGGTCGATCCAGTCGACATCTTCCGTGTTTCTGTGATCCTGAAACCTGTCCCTGCACTCCGTGCACAGTTGATCGCGCAGGTATAGTCGGAAATTGAGCCCGCTCTGCTCCCACCACGTATAGTCGATGTGAAACTTCGTGTTCACATCCGGTCGGAACCACGTCAGTTTCTGCCTAACCGCTGCCGCTGTCATCGTATATCTGTCCCTCCTCTATTATCAAGAACCGGTGAAGAGCGCCAACCAGAGGCGAAACTCCCTCACCTTACCTTGAAGCAGCCGTCTCCCGCATCCTCGAAGCGCGGGTTGCTGATCAATGTGTAAAAGATCGGTCCCGGAGGACAGCGCCAGAACATATTTACCGCACTGTAGATCGTCTTTACATGCGCGGTACCCTGGGGATTCAGTTTCGTGATCTCCGGCACAATCATCTCGACAATCTGTTCCAGCGCGGCGTCGTTCCCCTCAAAGCCAGCGTTGAACGCTTCCAGCCCTTCCCGGTCATCAGATGTGACAATGACATGCTCATCGTACTCACAGGAGATCTGCACCTTGTTCATCTCAAAACCGAAAAGCCGCCGGCCGGCATCCACTTTCGCAATGCGGCTCCACTCCCTCCTCATCCTGCGCGGGCGGAAGTCGATCACGACCTCATCCTGTTCTCCCGTGCGCTCCAGCGTGATCAGCGCGCTAACCGGCAGGTTGTGCGCCGCCATCCAATCCTTCAGCCCGCAAACGTAGCGCCCGTTGCGCACCACCCAGGCCGTGTAACGGTTCCCCCAACGGCCGTCGACCACGGTCACCATCGAACGCTCCTGCGCGCTTTGGGGAAATATCCCGCTCGTACGGCTGCTGAGCGGCAACGTGCCGTAAAGCCAGTGGGGGAATGTCAGCGTGAAACTGACGTTGGGGACGACCGACGAAACCGGCGCGCTCGCAGCGCTCTCACCCCATTCGTCATCCAGCTCCCACTCCATCTGCAACAGTTCCACACTCAGAAGAGACCGGCTATAGCGGCTCAGGCTGGGCCGCAGAAGCGGCGGCGGCGTCAGCGCCTCTGGCGGTTCCAACCGCCCCAAAAACCAGAGCGGTCCGCGGCCGCTCCCCACCTGGTCGAAGCGGTCGTCGCTGCTCAGCGCATGATCCAGGCTGATCACCTGCATCGGCTCCGAAACATCCTCCGCCTGCAAATCGAGTTCCGGCAGAAGCTCCTCCGTCGCCATTGGCCGGTTCTGCATCTCCAGCAGCGCCTCGGCAATGTTCAAATGTCCTACATGAACTTCGGCAAGCATGTCGGCAAGCAGCCAGTATTCGTCAATTTGCACGAAATCTTCGTTTCGATCACCGTCTTCCAGAGTAAAGAGCAGACTTTCTTCAATTTCGTCCCGGTACAGCGAATGGATCTCTTCCGCCGACAGAAGAGCCTCCTCATCGCCTGTCGAGTGGCCGTTCGTCCCATTGAGCCTGTGCCCTGTCTGCAGGTTCGAGGCAAATTCGCGCGTCTCGCCCGTATCCGCAAAACCGACACTGATGACATCGAACGCGCCATGCTCCGGGTTCTGGCCGGCGCGAGTCTCCAATACCTCGCCTACCACAAAGTCCATGGCGGGAAAGATGAGCGTCTCCCCGACTTCATAGGGATTCTTGGGCTGATAGACTTCGCCCTTCTTCAGTTCTGATTCCATCCGCGCCGTCTCTCGACGCTGGTATTCCCGAATCAGGCTCAGAGCGAGTAGACCGGTCGTCATCGGCGACTCTGCATCCAGGATCAATTCATGGATAAAGTCCAGGTCTTCGTTGGTAACGCGGAACTGATCGCGCCAAAAAGAAGCAGTTTGGGTCCTTCGCAACAGCACGTCTTCCTCCTCCTGAAAAAGCAGGCGTCACGCCTGCGCCGTTCTCCTCAGCGGCTTCTTCCCTTTCGGGCAAAAGAGCGCTGACAAAACCTTCTCGCGCCCCCGGCGCATTCGGGCAAAGCCGGTCTGCCGGGTCAATCGATCATCGCAAACAGCCGGGCCGCAGAGCAGGCTCAATCCGTCAATCCCGTCATACGCGTCTCGCCGCCTCGGCAACGGCTGCGGAGCCCAAAAATAAAGTATAGCGGTTCGGGCCCTAAAGTTCAAGAACGCGCCAAACTGAATCGTGACTCGCCTCTGCTCAACCGCCGGCTGCCAGCAGCAGACGCGCCAATTCGACCTCCGGCTCCCATACACCCATTTCGACCGTCGGGCGCAGCGTCACTGAGTCGTACACGACCAACCGCAACGCATATTCGCCCGCCCCCAGTTCAGCCGGGATGGAAACGTAGAAGACGGTGTCTACCGGCTCCTCCGCGGCCCAGCGGCCTGTGCGCCGGTGGCGCGAATCCAGCAGCAAGGCATCTCTCTGATAGACGCGCCCGCCCGCGGAATCGTGCAGTCGCAAGGAGATCGAATAGTCGGTCTCCAACCCTGGCGCCGTCTGCCATCGCAGCGCCACCCATAGGGCGCGTGCCTCTCCCAGGTTGAGCGTCTCTTCGGTTGGCAGTTGCGCCTGGCCTTCCCCCGCTGCAAGGCCGTGCAGCGATATGCCGCCGTCATAATCAACTGTCCGCGGCTCCACATACTCGAAAAACGTCCACGAACGATCCAACGCCATCTCGCCAAAGGTGTGAATCTGATAGCTGCCAAACGTCTCAGTGCCTACATACTGTCCATACTTGCCAAGCAGCGCGACCGCATGTTGCTCGGCAAGTATGTCTCCGCTGATGGCATCGCGATTCCAGTCCACAAGCTTCACCGTCGCTGGATTCTCCATCGCTCCCAGCGCCGATTCCAGCTCCTGCGCAAGGTAGGGCGCGCTCGCCGGAATCACATCGGCAGGCGCCGCGCCCTCGTACAGGTATTGGAAACTGAAGTGCTCGCTGATTGTATAGGGAACCAGGTAGACCGTGTCCGGCTCTGCCGGCCCGTCGTTCAGATCCCGCGCCAACTCCGCCCACTCCGTCTCGTTCGCCTCATAGACCTCCGGCAGATTCGCCCACGTCCTGAAATAGGTGTGATACGTAAACGCGCCCTGCGCCAGAATCCACCCGGCCGTCGCAAGCCCCAGCGCGACGGCAACCCCGTTCCCCATCTGCCCAGTAGCCGGCGCGCCCGCCCGGCGCACCCGATTGCGCCGCGCCCACACGTACTGCAACGCCTCCCATGCGCCTACCGCCGCGAGCAGGTAGATGACCGGCGTCGCGCCCATCATGCGCAGGAAGTGCGGCAAGATATCGTCTCTGGAAAGCATCGCCGGCAGCAGAAGCACAACCAGCCAGAGCAGAAGCAGTCGGTAAGCGGGCCGTTTCCAATGCCACAACGCCATTCCCGCGCCCAGCCAGAAAAGGATCGCCTCCCAAGGCCTCAGCATCGACTGGCCGGCAAAGTTGTGCCGCCAGTTCGGGTCCCCGCGAATGCCGAAAACCAGCAGATACTCCCACACGTTGCCGAGAAATGAGCCAAACGCGCTTCCTTGCTCCTCGCGCAGTAGCCAGACCTCTCTGCTGCGCATGAGAAAGTGCTCCGGATGCAGCGCAAAATGGAGCAGAATCGGCGCGGCAACCAGCCCGGCAACGCCAACAAACACCGCCGCCCACGGCAGTTCGCGCCGTACTCTTGTCCTGGAAAAAGAGCCCAAAGGAAAGAGAAAGCTCAGACCAAAGAACAGGAACAGGAACGGGGTGAAGCGCGCCGGGATATACGTGTACGGCAACAACCCCGTGCAAATCCCTGCCAGCGCAATCCGCCGCCAGCTCCGCGCCCGCCACCCCTGCCACAGCAACGCAAATGCCAGGACAAGCAGCAAGGGCATATGGGTAACTTTGTTGTACGACGTGCGTCCAATGATCGTCTGGCTGACAGAGACCGCCATTAGTCCCGCCGCAATGCCGCCGATCGCCAGACCGCGCCACCGTGTCGCCCGTCCTTCTTTATCTTCGCCGAACAGTACGGCCCCCAGCCACAATACAGCAAACACCAGTCCCGCGCTGCCCAACGCAGTGGGCAGATGCATCGCCAGCAACGTCCGCCCGAACAGGATCGTTGACAGGGCCAGCGCATAGATCGCCGACGGCTCCCGGCCCTGATCCACGGGAAAGAAGATGGCGTGCTCACCGCGCAAAACCTGAAGCGCCAGCGCGCCGTCTATCCCTTCATCCCGATTGAGGCCCATCGGCAGCTCGGCCAACCCCGCAAAACGCAGCGCAACGACCATGATCGCCAGGACCAGCAGGGTCGCCCCGGTCGCCAACCTGAAGCGCATGCGCCCTGCCTCCGTTGACCCGGCCGCGCCTGTTCGATGTCTCCCTGTAGATGAACTCTCAGCCACGCTGGTCTTTCCTTGCTCCTGCCCGGTCCTCGGCGCAACGTTGTCGCGGCGCACCGCCTATTTCGGTCCTGTCCGCGCCCTGGGCGGCCTGCAAGCGCCGAAGGGCGTCTTCCCGTCTTCGCTTCACGGGCTGACATCCAATTGCAGCCGCGCCAGCAGCAGCTCCGGCTCCCACACACCGATTTCGACAGTCGGCGTCTTGGACACAGTGCTGTAAACGATCAGTCGCAGCTCGTATTCTCCCGGCTGAAGTTCTGCCGGAATTTCAAGGTAATGCAGGGTTTCCACCGGTTCACCTGCAGACCAGAGACTCGTGCGCGCGTGGCTCGCGTTCCCCAAGACATCGTCCATCTGGTAGGACATCCCCCCGTCACGAGCGTACAGGCGCAGCGAGACCGCAAAGTCGGTATCCGTGTCGGGGTTCGTCTCCCACGACAGGACCAGCCACAGCGCGCTGTCCCGTTCCGGACTGAAGAGCTGCCGCGTTGGCAACTGCGCCTCGCCTTGACCCATAGCAATCCCCATCAGATCGATGTCACCATCGTAGTGGACCGTCAGCGGCTCCAGCTGATCGTAGAGCGGCGGGATGCGCTGGTGAACCAGACGTTGAAGGCCGCCGGACAGAGAATCCAGAAAACGCTCAACTGAGTTGGACGAAGCGTCCCTTCCCGCATACAAGGGAATGGCCCCCTCCCAGCTCCCGCCCAGGAGGGCATCGAACTCAGCATCGTTCAGGTTCCTCTGTTTGACGAAGATCGATACGCGCGGGTGGTCGTACAAACTCCAGCTTTCGTCGGCGCCCTGATCGGGGAAGGACCGACCCAACAACCGCGGCGGAGACGTAAAGTCGGCCGCATGGACGAAGCCCAGCGCCTCACTGAACATCAACTCGTAATAACGGATTGTCATCGGGTAGCGTTCAGGCAGTTGGTCAACGCTATCGTAGATGCGTTTGGAGCTGTAGATTACGTAGTCCGCCTCCTGTAGCTTTCTGCGGAGGATGTCGTACTTTTCCTCTGTGTCTTCATCAAATGGCCACCAGTCGATGTGACGCAGACCGTGGCTTTCCATGTTCATTTCCGGTTCGCCGGGGATGCTCTTGGGCAAGGGGTCATCCCAGCCCTCCCACAGGATGACTGAGCCGTATGGCGCGTTGGCATAAACCCATCGGCTGGCGGCAATCCAGGTGTGCTCGCGGGCATACACACCGTTGACATAGGCCAGCGACCAGAAGAGGCCCGCTCCGACCGCGACAACATACAGCAGCGCGGCCGGCACACGCGCCGCCAGGCGCAGTCTGCCGCTGGCGCCCAGTCGCCAGAGCCAAACGATCAGGCCGGCGGCGAATAGCAGAACAAAGGGCAGGACGGGACTCATATAGCGGTTGAACTTGGCAAGAAAGCCGCCCGTAATGCCAAAGTATGGCGCCAGCCACACCCATACGATCAACTCGCCCGGCTTGGCCCGCAGCAGAACGGCCTTCCCCAGCGCCCAGACGCTGCCCGCCGCCGCGCCCAAACCCAGCGGCCAACCCAACCCCCATCTCAACTGCTGCTCAATGAAATAGATGTAAGGAGCCGTGTTGCGGTATTGGCGCGTGAAAGGAAGATCTGCGGTGCCCCGAACCATGCGGCCCTGTACCACGAGCGTGGACTGGATGAAATTCACCCAGTCCAGCACCGCGTAGGGGCTGGTGACCAGAAAGGCGCCAAAGGCAATCAGCAGCGCAGCTGGCGCGCCGATCAGCATGCGTCCGGCGGCGCTGCTTCCTCGCCCGTCTCCGCCCGCATGTCGGGGACGGTATCGGGTCCGCCAGAGGACAACCAGAGCCGCCGCGATCGGTACGGCTAGGATCGGCAGCATGCTGAACTTGGTCGAGATCGCCAGCCCGGCGCCGACTCCCGCGCAGAGCACGCCCCGCCAGCTGTGATCCTGCACCATCAACACGCCGCCGTAGACGGCCAGCGCAACAAAGGTCGTGCCGGCGGGGTCTATGGCGAAAAAATGGCTCAACTGAACCGCCTGGGCAGTGAAAGCGTATAATGATGCGGCAAGCAGTCCTCCGGCCGCCCCGTACAGCCTGCGCCCCACCAGGAAAAGCAGGAAGATCGTCAGTGTATCCAGCAACGCCATCAGCAGCCGACCGGCAAAGGCTGTGCCTGCGCAGGTCGTATTGGCCTGCGCCATTAACGCAATGTTTCTGTCCTGGAAGGGCAGCATTCTGGCTGGCACCGCCAGATAGTTCAGCAGCTCGCCGGTGAGAATGCCCAGGTAAAGGGGAAAATGGCCGTAGGGAAAGAGGCGGCGTTTGGCGTTCTCCCGGTCCCACATGGGATTGAGTGGGCTGCGCCGGGGATTGCGAAACTCGTCGATCGAGGAAGGCCAGCCAATGGCGGGCGCGTAGTTGCAGGCCGTTGCCTTTTCGTCCAGGTGGGCATGTATTCCCCCGTCCCAATTGACATTCCACGTGCGCAGCCCCAACCCGGACAGAATCAGGATACCGAGAAGAGCGTATATGACTGTCGAGCGCATTCTGTTCTCCCGCAATGCTCTTCAAGTTCCCTTCGCTGGGACATGTTCGGGGCGCCTGGCGGTTTTCGCTGTCGCCCGGGTCGGTTCCCTGGAAACGGATGACTGCCCTGGCATCTGAAACAGTGCCGGAGCCGCCGCGGGGCCCAGTGATTCAACTGCCATGGGGGATGCATTTTGCGCTCTCTGCGAAAACGCCGCCCCTTCCTGCCGGTCTGAAATCAACTGTTGACGCCGCCTCCTTCCTGTCACGGGCCCTCTCCCAGGCGCAGGCGCGCCAGTAGCAGTTCCGGTTCCCACACCCCGATCTCGACAGTTGGTATCTGTGTCTCGGTGCTGTAAACGACCAGCCGCAACTCATACTCGCCGGGAACGAGATCGGTCGGGAATCCAAATTGGACCATGGTATCGAACAGTTCGGAAGTCCCTCCGCTCCCCGTGAGCGTGTGATTCGGTTTCCACAGAACAATATCCCTCTGGTAAGACCTTTCTCCGTCGGCATTGTATAGGCGAAGTGATATCGCATAGTCGACATCTAACCCGGATTCCGTTCGCCACTGCAGGGCCATCCACAAAGTTCGATCCCGGCCCATGCTGAGAAGCTGCTGCGATGACCACTGCTCCAAGCCTTGGCCCAGAGCGATTCCCTCAAGAGCAATGTCGCCATCGTAGTAGACTGCCAGCGGCTCCAGATGGTCAAAAAATGTCCAGGGCTGGTCCAGTGCAATATCCGTGTAGTTATGGATCCGAAAGCTGCTGTAAGCCTCACTACCCACGTAACGTCCATATCTGCCGAAGAGGACAGCAAACCGATCGCTTTCATCACCCGTCCAGGCTGCCCTGGTGTCCCAGTCCACAACTTTCACAGTGGATATGCCCTCCATGGCCTCCAGCGTGGATTTTATCTTCTGCGCCAGGTCAGGCATGGCGGTATGGAAAAGTTGGACCTGCGCCGTGCCTTGAAACAAGTATTCGAAAGTTGGACTGCGAAATCCCTCCCCCAGCGCTTTATGGCGTTGTCCATCTGGGATCAGATAGACAGACGTCTCATCGGGCGGCTGCAGGCTCAGCAACTGGATCAGATCAACCCATCCCACCGCGTATTCATGGTAGACTTCGGACCTGTACGCCCACTCCTGGAAATATGTGCGATACGTGCTCACGCCCTGAGCCAGGACTGCGCCGCTAACCACAAACGCCAGCGCGATTGCGGCAATGCCTCTGCTGTCCCCAAAAAACCGCTCCCGCAGGAAACGGTACGCCTCCCACACGCCGATAGCCGTAAGCAGATAGACTGCCGGCGCCGCGCCGATCATGCGCAGCGTGTTGGGAACGAGAACATCCCTGGCCAGCGCCGCCGGCAGCAGCAGAACCGCCAGCCAGATCAGAAGCAGGCGGTAGGCGGGCCGCTGCCAGCGCCCCACGGCCAGCCCCGCGCCAAGCCAGAAGAAGAACGTTTCCCATGGTCTCAGCATCGGCTGAGCGGCGAAGCTGTGCCGCCAGTTCGGATCGCCGCGAAAGCCCAATGCCAACAAATGGGCCCACACATTGTCCAGCAATGCTCGCAGCGGTTCCCCCTGACTCCGATCAGGCTGGAGAATCAGTAACTGGTTGCTGCGAATCACAAAGTGCTCAGGGTGTAGAGCGAAATGTATGAGAATCGGCGCCGCGACCAGCCCGGCCACACCCAGAAAGATGCCTGCCCAAGGCAGCCCAGCCCGCAGGCGAGCTTTGCCCTTGGCCCAGGGCAGAAGAAAACTCAATCCCAAAGAGAGAAACAGGAAGGGCGTGAAACGCGCTGCAAGATAGGTGTATGGCAGCAGCCCGGCGCACGCCCCCGCCAGCGCGACCCGCCACCAGCTCCTTCCCTCCCACCCGCGCCAGAGAAAAAACAGGCACAGGCCCAGCAAGAGCGGCAGAAAGTTGGCCCTGAGCGCCGCGCGCCCAATGATCGTCTGGCCCAGCGACACTGCCAGTAGACCGGCCCCGATTCCGCCGACCAACAGTCCGCGCCACGGTGTCGCCCGTCCGTCCTCTCTGCCAAAGAGCAGCTGCCCCAGCCAGAAAACGACAAAGACTGTGCCGGCGCTGGCCAGCGCAGTGGGCAGACGAAGAGCCAGCATCGTGCGCCCCAGAAAGGAGACGGCCAGCGCTATCGTATAGACGATCAGCCCCTCGCGCCCGTTGTTTGCAGGGAAGAAAACAGCGTGCTCTCCCTGCAGTACCCGGAGGGCATCCATGCCATGCGCCCCCTCATCATGATGGAGCCCAATCGGGAGTTCATCTATGCGTTGGATTCGCAGCGCCAAGACGGCCAATGCCAAGACGAACAGGATGCCCCCGGCGACCAGCGCGAGGCGGAAGCGTTCGGTTTCATCTGACTCGGCTGCGCCGGCTGGACGTTCCCCTGATTTTGACGTTTCAGTCATTCCTTTTCGTTTTGGGGTCTCCAGCCGGTTCGATGCCTTCCACGACGGGAGGCGTTTCCAAAGAACCAGGCTGCGCTGCTTACGACCAACTGTTCGCTTATCTGGTCGGAGCGGGGTCACCGCAAAATATAGGAACTCGCTCAAGCCACATAAGGCCAAAAATCCAGGCCGACCGTCTCCGAAGAGGGACCCAATCCTGGAAACTCAAACGTCAAGTATAGAGAGACCGGCAAGAAATCCCAAGTACGCGCCTGCCTGTATGGCGCCAGGTGTCCTTGCTTTGCTGCCGAGGGCCCCTAAACCAGAAGCGTCTGCCCACGGCCGCGGTTGCGGCGAAGGCATACTTCACCCAGTCCTTCTGTTGGTCATTCACACGCTTTCAGATATGATAGACCCAAATCCGGGATCGCATCATCGCTTCGCCGCGCAGGCGCCGCTTGGAAGATCTCCCATGAGAACCGTTGCTATGATTTTGGCTGGAGGAGAGGGCACCCGCCTTACCGTCCTTTCCGAAAAACGGGCCAAACCCGCAGTTCCCTTCGCCGGCAAATTTCGCATCATCGACTTCACAATCAGCAACTGCGTCAATAGCGGCATCTTTACCGTTGGGGTCCTCACCCAATACCGTCCCCACAGTCTCAACGAACACATCGGCATCGGCAAACCCTGGGATCTCGACCGTCAGCACGGCGGCATTCGCCTTTTGCAGCCCTACCAGGGCCGCGGCGAACACGATTGGTATGCCGGCACCGCCGACGCAATTTTGCAGAATCTGAACTTCCTTTCCGAATTCAATGCCGACGCCGCGTTGATCCTCTCCGGCGACCACATCTATAAGATGGACTACGGCCCAATGTTGGACTTCCACCAGCGCAAAAACGCTGACCTGACCATCGCCGTCATGCCCGTGCCGATCGAAGAGGCCCACCGTTTCGGCATCATGGAAACGAACTCCACCGGCGAAATCGTTCAGTTCTACGAAAAGCCGGAACAGCCCACCAGCAACCTCGCTTCAATGGGCATCTATGTCTTCAACCGTCGCGTCCTGGCCCAGCGCCTTCAGGAAAAGAGCGCCGACGGACCTCGCAGCGATTTCGGCAAACATGTCGTCCCGGCCATGCTGGCCGCCGGAGACCGCGTCTTCTCCTACCCCTTTACCGGCTATTGGGTCGACGTAGGCACCGTTGACGCCTACTGGAAAACAAGCCTTGAGCTGCTCCAGCCGGATCCGGCTCTGGACCTGTATGCCGATAGCTGGCCCATCTCCACCCGCTCCGAAGAACGACCGCCCGCCAAGTTCGGCCCCCAATCCCAGGTCGTGCAGAGCATGGTGTCCAACGGCTGCGAAGTGCACGGACTGGTAAAAAACAGCATCTTCAGCCCCGGCGTTTATGTCAGCCCCGGCGCGGTCGTGCAGGATAGCATCCTCATGAACGATACCTGGATCGGCCCCGGCGCCCGCGTCGAGCGCGCCATCATCGACAAGCAGGTGATCGTCGGGTTCGGCGCCAGCGTGGGCAGCGCAGGCTCTGACGCGCCCCCGCCAAACGTCATGTTTCCCGATAAGCTCGACAGCGGTCATACCGTCGTCGGGAAGGGCGCATTCATCCCCGATGGCGCCAAAATCGGCGCCAACGTGATCGTCAACAGCGACAGGGGCGAGGAGCATTTCCCGCCAGACTTCGTCGTGGAGGACGGGCAGACCGTGTAACCTTCCCGCTGCCCGCGTCGCCAACAGAGCCCAAGGACTCTTTCCCATGGCATGTGCATTCGCTATGATCATGGCCGGCGCAGATAATGCCGACCTCGGTGTCCTCACCGAGATCCGCTCCGAGCCGGCCGTCCCCTTCGCCGGTAAGTTCCGCCTGATCGACTTTTCTCTCAGCAACTGCGTCAACAGCGGCATCCACAATGTCGCCGTGCTCACCCAATACCGCCCGCGCAGCCTCAACGATCACATCGGCATCGGTAAACCTTGGGATCTGGACCGCTCCAGCGGTGGCGTGCGCCTCCTGCAACCTTATCGAGGCGGCCCCTACGGCGACTGGCAGCGCGGCTCTGCCGACGCCATTCGACGAAACCTGGACTACCTGGTCCAGCAAAAGGAAGAGTGTGTCCTGATCCTCTCCGGCAAACATATCTATCTGATGGACTACAGGCCCTTCCTTGCCCACCACCAGCGCACCGGAGCGCCCGTCACCATCGCCGTCCGCCGCGTCAGCCGCCACGAGACCCACCGTTTCGGCATCATCTCGCTGGACGCCGACGACCGCGTCGTCGAGTTCCAAGAGAAGCCGCGCCGCACGCAGCAGAATCTGGCCAGCATGGGTGTCTATGTCTTTCAACGTGAATTCCTGGCCGAGGTCCTGAACAACGCCGCCGGCGATGACATCGGCAGAGACATCCTGCCCGCGCTGGTCTCCCAGGGGCACGTCGCCAGCTACACCTACCCCGGCTACTGGGCAGACGCCAGCACCGTGCAAGCCTACTGGGATGCCAATATGAGCCTGCTCGCCGAGGAGCCGGCGCTCAATCTCTACGCGCCCGAATGGATCGTGCACACTCGCAGCCAGGAGCGGGCGCCCGTCAAACTGGGGCCGGCCGCAGACGTCGATGGAACGCTCCTCTCCAATGGCTGCCAGATCGAAGGCGCGGTCGAACGCAGCGTGCTTTCCCCTGGCGTACAGGTTGGAGAGGGGGCCCTCGTCCGCGATAGCGTTATCCTCAACGACACCATCATCGAACCGGGCGCAGTCGTCGAGCGCTGTGTCGTCGACAAGGATGCGCGCATCTGCCGCGAAGCGCTTGTTGGCCACTCCGACAATAACACGCCTAATCCGGAGCTGCCCGTTCGACTCAACACCGGCCTCACCCTGGTCGGCAAGGGCAGTGTCGTCCCCGCCGGCATGAGCCTGGGACGCAATGTCGTGATCCATCCCTTCAGCGGCGCCGGCGCCTTCGGCAATGGCAAGAGCGTAGAGAGCGGGACGAGCGTCGGCCGCAATCTGCGGTAACCCGGCCTGACGCAAACGCGGCCGCCAAAGCTGCTTGCCTGCTGAAACTGTATCGATCCCCGCTCTAACCTTGCCTCGCCCTGTATCCCAGTTCGTTCAGAAGCGCAACCAAACGCTCCCTCTGATCGCCCTGGATTTCGAGGTCCGCGCCTTTCACCGCGCCGCCGCAACCCAACTTGCCTTTCAGGTGCTTCAGGAGAGCGCGTTTGCCCGCTTCAGGGCTCTTGACGCCCGTAATGATCGAAACTGTCTTCCCTTTCCGCCCCTTCCGTTCCAGCCGGACGCGCACCGGTTGGGCGCCCTGGACGGCAAACGGCGCGGCCGGGTTTCGGGGAAGCTCCCGCGGAGGCTTTGCAGGTTCCGGTTCCGGATCCGTTGAGTAAACAAGCCGCGAACCTGGCCCCCGGGATGGACTCCGATCCGATTTCCTTGCCTTGCGCTTGGACATTGTCTGTCTTTCTCTGGTGGCCGAACTGCAGATAGGAGCTGCTCCATGCAGTATATCATCGGCCGCCGATTCGCCTCGTCTTCCGGCCCCGGCGTCAGCGTGCGCTGGCCGGCAGCCAGTGGAGGGCCCCGCGTCAGCGCCGTCAAAGGCACGACGACTGCCGCCGGCTCCTCTTCGGGGGCGAAGGCTGTTCGTGGCCAATACGCGCGACCGCGGGCGCGCCCCGCGCCAGGCTCGCAGGCGCAACGCGGGCGCCGCATCAACAGGCTGAGCAACGCCTCCCAGCCCGCCTTCTCCCCCGGCCGGCCCTGTCCCGACTGTCCCCAGGAGCGGGACAAACCCTTCCCGCAGCAAAAGCCATGATTTGGCATCTACCTGCACTTCGACCACAATGGTCTGCGAAGCCCAGTATGTGGATATGCCGATACCCCGCTCCCATCTCAAGGAGGTCCGCCATGGACGCAGACAAACTGTCCCTCAGACGCGCCGTCTCCGGCGAGACCCGATTGCCCGACCCCTTAGACGATGCCATCCTGACGCTCGCGGTGCGCATGCGCGATCCTCTCTCTTACGAGGAGATCGCCGCGTCTTTCGGCATCGCTCGCGATCGCGTGCGCGATCTCTGCCAGCCATACAGAGAATTTTTGCGCACGTCGGAGGAAGAAAAGCCAGCCCTTGCCTACACGCGGCGGTCGTCACGCAAGGCAGTCCGCCCGCGCGCCATGTGGGAAAATGCCATGTTCGGAAACAGTGGGCGGGAGTCTTTTCAAAAGCAGCAGATTGTCAATGGCGCCGACCGCCTCTCCGATCCCGTTGACGATGCCATCCTGACACTGGGAGTGCGTCTGCCCAATCCGCTTACCTACGAGGAAATTGCGTCGCTAATCGGTATCTCTCACAGCGACGCCAGCAAGATCTGTGAGCCCTACAAGGAGTTCATCCGCACAACAGGGGCATACGGCATTCGAGGACTGACCAACACGGGTTAGCGCGCCTGGCGCTCACCTTCGCCCCGCCGAAAACCTGCCAGAATGTCGCTCCGTCCGTCTGCCGCCCACCTCAACGCGCCGGCGCCGCGCTGAAAATCTGCCGCAAAAGGTCAGCGCGTTCAACGTCTGTTGTCCAGCGGGGTTGGGCATAGTCCTCGAGGACCGCAGTCAGGATCTCCGTGCTGATCACATCGCCGTCATGGATCGTATGGCGCGCAATCAGCGAAGTGCGCGTCTGCCAGCTCCACATCTGATCGAAGAAAAGATTCCCCAGACCGTACACGATGATCCCAGACTTTTCGTCCCCATATCCATAGGGCTCCATCGCCTGCGGCACGTGGCTCTGCACTCCGGTTACAATATCGGCGCCGGCCGCACGCAGTTCACGGAAATCCTGCACCTGCCGGGATATCGGCGCAGGGTTGTAGATCTCCTCATGCTGCAGTTCAACCGCGATCACATCCACTTCGCCGCGCAGCTCCGCAATCCTGGCAAATAAGCGCTCTTTGTTTCCCCAGTAATGGCAGACGCCCGGCTCCTCCTCGGTCGCCCAGGCAAAACTGGGATAGTGCGCCAGCGCCGCAAAGAAGGCAAATCGGTTGCCGTTGTGATTGAACAGCAGCGGCTCGCAC
This sequence comes from Caldilineaceae bacterium, assembly GCA_022824685.1. Lineage (GTDB taxonomy): Bacteria > Chloroflexota > Anaerolineae > Caldilineales > Caldilineaceae > Bin5. Next base: position 33,227 of record JAJDZJ010000088.1, on the reverse strand, counting down.
GCCTCCGCCTCATTCAAACCGCTCCCATAGATGGGAATCTCGTTCGACCGGTACCAGCCAATCGACTCGCGCGCGCCGTCCCGTCCGAAGTCGTTGACGTGGTTCCCGCTCAACCCCACGATATCCGTGCCCACCGCCTCAAGCGTCGCCCAATAGGCCGGGTCGCTGCACAAGATCATGTTGTTCAAAGACGGGTCAACATCACAGCCTGCAAGGAAGGGCACCTCATTGCTGATATGGGTGATGTCGGCCGCGCGCAGCGTCGGCGCAATCACCTGGGCGGGGTAATCAAACCCGTTGGCCTCCATCCGGGCGGCCGTAACGCGCGCCATCGCCGTGACGCCCGTCATAATCAATGTCGTTACCTTGCTCGCTTTGCGGTTCGTCGGCTGTGTAATGCGCGGCCGCAGAGCCGCGGCCACCTCTTCTCTCTCTGCGCCAAACACCGACACAACCGCGGTCAGCGGATAAGTGGACGCGTCGAACGTGTTGCTCAATATGTTCATGCCGTCCAGGCGCAATGCCTTCAGAACCGGCGTCAGGCCTTCGAAAGGTACGAGCCCAACAGAACCCGGGGTCACCTCCAGCACAGCCGGCAGAGCGCTGCCGCTGGCCGTCTGCACAGCATCGGCCGCCTCGACACCGAATACCGCTTCCAGTTCTGACACGTATTCGGCGTCAACGACCAGCGGGCCGCCGCCTCTGCCCTGCCAGCGCAGAGTCAACTCGGCCATTGAAATCTCGTCCGGCACCGTGGCGAAGGCCGCCACCGGCGCCAGATAGCGCGTGTACAGAACACTGCCCGACGCCTCGGAACCGGCCGCCAATCTTATCTGCGCATCGGCGTTGCGAGGCTGATCGAGCAGAAAAACAGTCTTGCGCGTCCCGTTGGCCTCGATCTCTCCCAACTCAAAGGCCGCGGTGAGCAGATGACTGTAATACCGTTCCGGCAGCGACGTGTCGAGAGCAACCGTCAACCAACCGTTGCGGCTGTCTTTCTGCTGCGCCGCCGGCTGCAACGGCGCCTCCGCGACGGTCCCGATCCCACCGGCTCCACCCGTCCCGCCTGCAAACGACGCAATCGCCGCCGCCACCGCCACCCCAACCGTTCCCAGCAGCACAGTGACCACAAGCCGGCTGGATGACTGCAAACGCGTTACGCCCTTCCTCAAAGGCGCAATCCGGTCGACCGCAAACATGCCTCTCACGCCCGACCAGACGGCGAGCAGTCCAAGGCGCAACTGCTGCCTATTCCGTTTGAAGATGGCGCCAAGTCGCTTCAACATCGCCGTTCAACTACCTGTTTCATGTGGAAAGCTGAACCGTGAAGGTCCCCCGCCGCAGCGTCCAATCCAACACAACGCACGTCAACAGGGTCCAATTCAAAAGTATATGGAGAACATCGGCATTGGTCAACATCTCCTTTGGCCGCCTACCGCTTCGGCAAGAGCTGTCAACAGCAGTTCCTCTCCGTCACGCAGCCCCCGGCCTGGAAGGCCCCTACCAGAATGGGCGCGCCCCAATTCCCCCGCCGGCTCCACCCCGCATCAACAGCCCCTCGTAGACCGGACGTTGACAAACGGGACGCACTTCGGTACATTTCCGTCTGATTCAAACAATTCCACCATGCAGTTTCAACGAGTTGTATGCGCACAGGGGTCCGCCGCAACGCCTTCGCCTACGGGGAGAAAGAAGCGCATGCAGCGATCAAGGAGTCAAATTGGCTACGGGAACTGTTGCTGACGTCGTCAAACTGTGCGGAAAACTGGGAATAATCGGATTCGGCGGGCCTGCCGCCCACATCGCGATGCTCGAAGATGAGGCCGTCAACCGCCGCAAATGGCTGAGCCGCGAACACTTTCTGGACCTGGTCGGCGCAACCAACCTGATCCCCGGCCCGAATTCGACCGAAATGATGATCCATGTCGGCTACCAGCGCGCCGGTTGGCCCGGCCTGCTCGCGGCCGGTATTTCCTTCGTGCTGCCGGCCGTGCTCCTGTCCACGGTCATCGCCTGGATTTACGTGAAATTCGGCGCGTTGCCAGCCGTGCAGCCCTTCCTCGCAGGCGTAAAGCCTGCCGTGCTCGCTGTCATCCTCGGCGCCCTCTGGCGGCTCGGCACAACAGCTTCAAAGCCCGCTGCGGCTGGGCAAACGCGCGTCGCCCTCGGCATCATCGGCATCGCGGTCGCGGTCGCCGTCTACCTGGGAGTCCCCGTAATCTGGTCGCTGATCGCCGGCGGCCTGCTTGGCATGCTTGCTCTGCGCGCCATCTCCGGCTGGGGCGCCGCCCCCGCGCTGCTCGCCCTGCCGGAGAGCCGGCCTGAACTCCCCTGGGCAGACCTTTCACCTGCCCCGTCGCTCAAGTGGGCGGCCCTGATTCTTGCCGCCGCGGCGCCCGTCCTGTCTCTCGGCGCGCTTGGCCTTTTCTTCCTCAAAGTCGGCAGCGTCCTCTACGGCAGCGGCTACGTCCTCGTCGCCTTTCTCGAAGGCGACCTGGTCCATGAATATGGCTGGCTCACACAACAGCAGCTGCTCGACGCCATCGCCATCGGCCAATTCACGCCCGGCCCCGTCCTCTCCACCGCCGCCTTCATCGGCTACGTGCTGGCCGGCGTCCCCGGCGCCGCCGTCAGCGCCGCCGCCATCTTCGCGCCCTCATTTGTCTTCGTCGCCATCCTCAACCCAATCGTGCCCCGTCTGCGCAGCTCCGCGTGGATGGCCGCCTTTCTCGACGCCGTAAACGTCAGCGCCGTCGGCCTCATGGCTGCCGTTCTCGTGCGCCTCACCGGCGACATTGTCACCGCCTGGCCCGCCGCCGTGATCGCGCTCCTCGCTGCCGCCGCCGTGCTCCGTTGGCGCGTCACCTCGGCCTGGGTCGTCATCGGCGGCGCCCTGCTCGGCTGGCCGCTCTCACTGCTGGGTTAAAGAGCCTTGACCATCCCGATCTATCTTTCGAGACAACCCCTGTCGCTGCCCTTTTTCGCCTGAGCGCAAAACTCTACCTCCAAGTTCCCCGCTTGGCAAGGCCGGCCTTCCCAGACCTCGCGCCGACTATTCCTCGTCCCCTTCCTCTGCCTCCGCCGCGTCCAAAATATCTTCGAGATCGCGGTCGAGCTGGTCGGCGTTTTTCAACTTCTCGAAATAGACCCCAAGTGCCCTTTTGGCAATCATATTGGCGGCCAGGGCAGCTACCTTAGGACGGTGGCCCAATAGGATAAGGCGCTCGCGGACCACATCCTCGGCTTTGTCGAGCTTCGTATGGGTTGAGTGAAATTCGCGCAGCAGACCTTCATCGTCGGTGTGCCACAGCGTATGAATGTGCCAGTATACCGGATGGGTCGCGTCGCCGGCACTGCCGACAATGGCGTAGGTCTTTCTGATATCGTCCATTTTTCTGGCCGTAGCTTAGCCGCCGGCATAGTCCGACAGCGAATTGTAGAAAGGGATACGCGCCCGAACCTGGGTCTCGCTTGCCTACCCTTCTGAACGCAGGCACACACACGCCCAAGTGCGGCCTTGACCTGCTCCAGGACCTGGCTTGCCTCGCAACAGATGATAAGGCCAGACCGAGACGCAAGGAGCGTGTTTCCCAATGGAATTTCGACTTGCTTGATCAACCGAAATGATTGATTCCAACCACACCGAGGGGGGCTCGTATCCTACCGAGATTCGCGCGCCGGCCTACTTGGTTCGCCGTAGTCCTTGACACGCAAAAATGAGAGGCGCCCGGCCTCAAACTCCGCGATACTGAAATGGTTGTTTGACCGCCCGAATCAGAGGAATCAAAGGGACGCCGTTCACATCCAGCCATCTTCCCCAGCACGAACTGTCAACAACGCCTTCACTGTTGCTCGTCACGACCCGCTCCCAGTGCTCCGCGGAGTGAAAAAGATCCCCTCCTTTGGCGATATCCTTTGCATAGAGGAATCCCAGATACACCAGAACGACCGGCATCCCCAGCGAAGCCAGCTTCCACGACCACGCAAACCGGTTCGACATCTGGTAATGACGGTCCCGCCCGATACGCCAGGCGCCGCCGCTCGCAGACTGCAGCCCCGCGGCCGCCTCCTCGATCGCACCCCCAATCCGTTCATGATTCTTGATAGAGTTTTCAGATGCCGGCGCTCTCAACTTTTTCCCCGCTGACGAACCCTTCACCTCATTCCAGTGCGCCTTCGCCTCCACCAGCAAGAGCCCCTTCTTGCCGCGGATCGTGCACGTGCTCGCAATGTCCCAGTTCGGCGTCCTCGGACCGTGATCGGCGGCTGCCAGCCACCAGCTCGTTAGGTGGGCACGCACCGGCCCCGGCACAAGATCCGCCGCCTTGTCCAACTCCGCTTCTTCCGCAGGCGCCGCGTCCCAGGAGCCGTCTTTCCGCTCCAAAGGCTTGCCGTAGGGCATCCACAGATCGCCGCTTGAAACCTCTACCTCGTCAACGCCCACCAACCGGGTCAGCCGCGCAGCAACTTCCTCTTTTTCGCCGTCCACAAGCAGCACACAGCGCGGCCGGCTGCCGCGGCTATCTTTCCCAAGGTAGTTCGACCAACCCATCCCTTTCCTTTCTCAATATCACGCAACCGCGAACCGAACTACCTCCGCCTGCGGCTGCCTCGCCCCCGTCCCTTTCCGTTTTTCTCCTTCTCCGCCAGCATCGTCAACGCCTGCTCCAACGTAACACTCAGCGGATCCGTCTCCTTCGGAACAGTGGCGTTCGTACGGCCGTGATTGACATAGGGGCCGTAGCGCCCGTCCAGCACGCATACCGGTTCACCGTCTTTGGGATGCGCGCCCAGCTCCTTCAGAACCGTGCGCGTCGAACTGCCTCCTCTCCGAGTCGGCGCCTCCTTGATCAGCGCCAGCGCCCGCGGCAAATCTACCTCCAGCACATGATCCGGCGCCTTCAGGCTCACAAACTTCCGGTTATGCACGACATACGGCCCGTACCGCCCCACGCCGGCCCGCACCTCTTCGCCGTCTTCCGGGTGTGTGCCGAGCACACGCGGCAGGCGCAGCAGTTGCAGCGCCGTCTCCAGGTCCAACTCCTCTTTGGCCATCCCCTGAAGCAGGCTGACCCGTTTCGGTTTCCCATTCGACCTGGCTTCCGCTTTTTCTGAACGCGCCTCCGCCCGTTTCCTGGGCTTGCCCTTACCAGCAACAACCAGCGGCTTGAGCGTCTCAATGGCCTTGGCGCCCAATCGGGGCACCCGCTTCAACTCTGCCGCCGACGCAAATGGCCGTCCCGCGACAATCCCTTTCGCCAGACCCGGACCGACCCCCGGCAGCGCGGTCAACTCCCGCGCCGAGGCCGTATTGATATCGACCGGGCCCGCAGGCGCTTTGGCCTTCCTCGATGTCCTCTCTTCTCTCGCCGTATCCTCGCCCAGCTGCACGTACGCGCCGTACCGCCCGTCCTTCACCAGCACCGGCATTCCGCTCTCCGGATCCTTCCCCAGTACAACAGGTCCTTCCTGCTTGGCGCTCACCAGCGCTTCCACCGCAGCCGCATCCAAATCCCCCGGCGGCAAATCATCCGGCAGGCTGACCGTATGCCTGTCACCGTTGACCTCCCGCGCCAAAAAAGGGCCAAACTGACCGATTCGCACCTCGGCCGGCAGATCGGGAAAATCGACCTGGCCCGCCTTGCGCGGATCGATGGCGCTATCCTTCTCACGGACCTGGTTCTCCAGCCCTTGCTCGCTCAGATAGAACCGGTTGAGATATTCGAGCCAGTCAACCTCTCCCTCGGCGATGTCGTCCAGCGTCTGCTCCATCTCGGCCGTGAACTTCAAATCCACCAGATCTTCGAAGTTGCTCTCCAACAGCTGGACAACCGCAAAGGCCACGAAAGTAGGCACCAGCTCCCGCCGCTGCTTGAAAACGTAGCCCCTGTTCTGAATCGTATCGATAATGGTGGCATAGGTGCTCGGCCGGCCAATACCCTCCGTCTCCAGCGCCTTCACCAGGCTGGCCTCGGTGTAGCGGGCCGGCGGCTTGGTCGCGTGGCCAACCGCGTCCAGCTCCCGGCAGTCCACTGCTTCATCCTTTGCCAGCCGCGGCAACGGTGACTCCTGGCTCTCAATCGCCGCGTCAGGATCATCGGAGCCTTCTACATAGGCGCGGAAGAACCCCGGAAACAGAATCTCCCTGCCCGATGCGCGGAAAAGCGCCTCCTCGACAGCGCCCCCTGCCGGCTGGCTCGCAGCCCGGATCATCACCGTCGTGGCACGCAAACGCGCGTTCGCCATCTGCGTCGCCACAGTCCGCTTCCAGATCATGTCATACAGCGTCGCCTCATCGCCTGAAAGCGGCAACGTTTCCAACGGACGCATCTCGTTACCCGCGGGCCGGATCGCCTCATGCGCCTCCTGCGCGCCTTTCGAGCTTGTCCTGTATCGCCGCGGCTTCCCGGTCAGAAACTGCTGGCCGTAGCGTTCCCTGACTCTCCGGCGCGCCGCATTGACGGCCTCGTCGCTCAGATGCACCGAATCGGTGCGCATGTAGGTGATATACCCGTTTTCGTATAGAGATTGGGCCACCCGCATCGTCTGCCTGGCCCCCCACCCTCGCTTGCGGTTCGCCTCCTGCTGCAGCGTACTGGTCGTGAACGGCGGCGATGGTGAACGCGAATGCTCCCTGCTCTCAACCGAGTGGACCGTCCAGACGCCGTCCAGCAGGCGCTGTCGCAAGGCCCTCGCCTGCTCCTCATCCAGCAGCAGAACATCCCCGCCTTTCTCGTTGGGGTGCGTGATCACCCGCTTGCCTGCCGCGATCCGTCCCGTTGATTCATCGAAATCTCGCCCGCTCGCCACCCGCGTCCCGTTGACCGAGATCAGCGTTCCCTCAAAACGGTGGGCCGTTCTGTCCGGGCGCTTGTTCAACTGCGCCTTCAGATCCCAATAGGATCCGCTCACGAACGCCCGCCGCTCCCGCTCCCGCAACACCAGCAGACGCACCGCCGCGCTCTGCACACGGCCGGCCGACAGCTTCGGCGCAATCTTCTTCCATAGCAACGGCGATATCGTATATCCCACCAGTCGGTCGAGTATGCGCCGCGTCTCCTGCGCCCGCACCAGGTCACTGTCAATCGAACGGGTCGACTTCAGCGCCTGCTCGATCGCCTCTCTCGTGATCTCGTGAAATATCATCCGCCTGACCGGCACCTTGGGCTTCAGCACCTCGTGCAGATGCCAGCCGATGCTTTCGCCCTCCCGGTCCTCATCCGTCGCGAGCAGCACCTCATCCGCTTTCTTCAAAGCCGACCTCAACTCGGCAACAACTTTCTTCTTATTCGACGGAATCACATACAGCGGCTCAAACTCTTCCTCCACCTTGACCCCAAGCCGAGCCCAGGGCTCCCCCTTCACCTTCGCAGGTATCTCTGCAGCAGAGGCCGGCAAATCGCGCACATGGCCCATGCTCGCCTTGACTTCGTAACCCCTTGGCAAAAAACCGCGAATCGTTCTTGCCTTGGTCGGAGATTCTACAATGACTAATTTCGACATTCTTCTTCTTATGGCTGATGGTTTATGAACAATGACTGAACGCAAAGACGTTCTACCGATTCCGGCCCTATCTGCATTTCAGCCGAGATAGAATACACAAGAACATTAACGCGGGCAAGTGAAGTGTTAAGGAAATCGCGCGTTTCCCTTTCGCTCCCGGGAACTCGTACAAAGGCCGTACACTTCCCGTCATGCGCTCGTAAGCGCGCCCCCGCAACGGCCCGCCCTTGCCAGCCACAGCACCTATTGTTCGCCAGCATCGTCTCTTCCCAACAGTGTTTACTCCCCCTTGCGGACTCAAGCCACTGACTGCTGACCACTGCAGTTCTTCAGAAAGCATCTGACCAAAACCGGTTCTCAACGCGATCTCGCTATCCGTTGACAGCCGCGCCCCTTCGACATATACTGAACACACTTCCTTACCCCTCATCTTCAATGCAACGGGGAGACAGATCCGTGAATGCACATCGTAACGGGCAATCAGTTTCTGTGATTCTTCCGAGGAAACAGACTGGCTATGCGGGTGACTCGGCGCCTGCCAATGCCGTGGTCAACGCTCCTCGGTTATTGACCATCGGTGTTCTGCTGGCGCTCGTCTGTCTGGCGCTTAGCGGCTGCGCGCCGGGATTCCATCCTCTCTTGCTGACCGAGCCGACCTCAGTCCGCGTTGAACGGGTCGGGCCGGCCCTCTCCACTTGTGAAGATCGCTTCATCACGCACGACCTGCCCCACAACACCACGACCGCGGACGGAATTATCCGCATGTACGAGGCCAACGGCGCCGGCGTCGCCATCAACGATCTCGACAATGACGGTGATCTCGATCTGGTCCTAGGCAATTACGACAACCCCAACTCGATCTTCTGGAATGAAGGCGGCCTGCGCTTCCGCCAGGAGCAGATGCCGGTCGGACGTACGCGTGCCGTAGCCGCCGTCGATGTCGACGGTGATGGCTGGACCGATCTCACTCTGACACGCGTCGGCGGCGCGGTCAATTTCTGGCGCAACCGCGGCGCTGACGTGGCCGCCGACGCGCCCGGCCGTTTCGTTCAGGAGTTCGTCAACGGTCTCGCCAAGCCCGCCTACGCCATCGACTGGGCCGACCTCGACGCGGACGGCGACCTTGATGCCGTCACCGCCTCCTATGATATCGGCCTGCTGACTGAGCTTGGCAACGAGTATCTGCTCAGAGGCGAGAGCGGGGTCTATATCCATTGGAACGATGCCGACGGTTTCCGTGCCCAGCGGCTCACCGACGAAGCCCAGGCCCTCGCCATTACCCTCTGGGACGAGGACGGCGACGGCCGCCGCGACCTGCTCGTCGGCAACGACTTCGCTCTGCCCGATCAGTTCTGGCGCAACAGCGTCGACGGCTGGCAGCTGGCCGCCATCTTTCCCGAAACAACCCACAGCACCATGAGTTTCGACCTCGCCGACGTCGATAACTCCGGCCGCGCCGCGCTTTTCGCCAGCGACATGAAGCCGCCCGATAGCAACCCCGAAACCATGCGCGCCTGGGCCCCCCTGATGGAGGCGGAACATCCGCCCCTACCCGCCGGCGACCCCCAGCGGATGGAAAACGTGCTTCTCATCGCCGACCCCGGCGGCAATTTCCAGAATATGGGACGCGACCACCAGCTCGACGCAACAGGCTGGAGCTGGTCCGGCCTGTTCGGCGACCTGGACCAGGATGGGCAGCTCGACCTCTACATCGTCAACGGCTTCGCCGAGTCCACGACCTTCGCCCATCTCGACGGGCACGAACTGGTCGAGCGCAATCAGGCCCTACGCAACACCGGCGGCGGCTTTGAACGCATGCCGGACTGGGGCCTGGGCAGCGAACGCGGCGGGCGCGGCGCAGCCCAGGGCGACCTCGATGGTGACGGCGACCTCGATATCGTCGTCAACAACCTGCGCGGCAATGCCCAGCTCTTTGAAAACCGCCTCTGCGGCGGCGCGTCATTGCAGGTCGAACTGCGCCAGCCCGGCAGCGCCAACCCGGCCGCCATCGGCGCCACAGCTTTTCTCGAGACGCCCGCAGGCCGGCTGCGCCGCGATGTCCGCGTAACCCGCGGCTACCTTTCCAGCGACCCCGGCCAGCTCCATTTTGGCTTCCCCGCCGATGCCCAGCCGCGCCTCCTGCTCATCCGCTGGCCCGATGGCGAGTGGTCAACCGTATCCGCGCCGAGCCCGGGGCAGAAGCTGACCGTTTCCAGAACAGCGAACCAGCAAGAGTAGACTGTCACGCTGGACATACGGAATAGCCAACCACCCAGATCAGGAGAACCAAGAGTGACCGAAACGAGTTCCCGGGTCGACGCGATCGAAAAGATCCGCTGTCTGCCCCAACAGGTCGAAGACCTGGTTTCCGGCCTTTCGCCGCAAGAACTGACCACAACATCGCTGCCAGGTGAGTGGACCGTCGCCCAGAACGTCCATCACCTTGCAGATTCCCACATAAACAGCTATGTGCGCTGCAAGCTGATCGCAACCGAAGACAATCCAACTCTTAAACCCTATGACGAGGGCGCGTGGGCCCTGTTCACCGACGGCAGCGGCGCCGACCTGTCCCACTCCATCGCCCTGCTGAAAGCGCTTCACGCCCGCTGGGTGACATTCTGGGAAAACCTGCCGGAAGACGCTTGGCAGCGCGCCGGCTTTCACCCTGAGAGCGGTCCCGTCACACTGGCAAAGCAACTCGAACACTACGTCGAGCACGGCGAGGCGCACCTGGACCAGATCAGGCGCACGCTGGCCGCACGGCCAAAGTAGCGACTCGCCCAGGGGCGCCCTGTTGACAGCAGGTTGCGCCAACAGCAATCGTGTTCGAATCAGCGCAAATCCGTCCGCCGGGCGCAGGACGGCCCCCGTCCCGTCAGAGCGAGAGGAGAGAGCATGGGATCTGTAGAAGCGTTGCATGATCTGCAAGAGAAACAGGTAGAACGGGAGAACGACCGAGTTGAGCCGGTCAATCTCCTCGCGCCCGATGAAGGGCGCCGCGTCACCCTGGAAGAGTACTGGGAAAAGTGGTATGAGAACCCCTACCCCGACATCGACGTCAGCTACGAATGGAACAACGGCATTTTGGAGGCAAAACCCTTGGCCAGCGCCCCCCAGGTCGAACTTGGAGTTTGGTTCCTCTTTTTACTCGGTCAGTACCTCTACACGCATGACATCGCGCAACTGATCAATCTGGAGACCGGCTTTGTCCTCACGATGGAGGATGCATCCGAGCCGTCGGGAATTCGCAAAGCCGTGCGCAAGCCGGACATCGGCATCATTCTCAACAGCAACCCTGTCTCCTGGGGACGCGTCGACCAGCGCTCCTATGCCGGGGTCTGCGACGGTGTCGTCGAGTTCATTTCCGATTCCACGCAGGTCGAAGTTCTGCGGGATACTGAGGAAAAGAGACGTGACTACGCGCTGGCCGGTGTCGAGGAGTATTACATTCTCGACCCCAGCGGCGAACACATGCACTTTTTCCAACTGACTTCTGACCGTCAATATGAAGAGATCGAACCGGACGCCGGAGAAGTGATCCGCTCGCAGCTTCTGCCCGGCTTCCAGTTTCGCCGTCCGCATCTCTATGAGCTGCCGGCGTTGGAAGAGCTTGCGCTGGACGAAGTGTATCGGGGATATGTGCTTCTGAAATACCAGGCCGCCGTTGCCGAGGCCGAGGCCGCAAAGGCCGCTCGCCAGCGCGCGGAAGACCGGCTGCAAGAGGTCGAAGCCAAACTTGCCCGACTGCGCCGGCAGTCTTCCTGAACGCAGCCTGCCCGCAGCGGCGTTTTCTCCCTGGAAAATCGGGCTGGCGGCCCAAAAACAGTCCGAAGCAAGCGAAAATCACGCTTGAAACGTTCCCTCGAATCCTGTACAATACACGCGTAGCGTACGTTCGCGGACTTTCAGCAGTTTACGCAACGCCACCGCGCCGCTATCGACCAGAAGCGCATTCGACCATTCACGTGCAGTTCCAGAAGTTCTTAGGAGGAAAGAAATGCAGAACCGACAAAAGCAGAGCAGTCTCAGCTTCAAAGCGCTGATTGGCCTCGCCCTGACCGCCTTGCTTCTCGCTGCCTGCGCCCCGATCGCGCCGGCTGACGACGGCGGTATGGCGGCAATGGACGAAAAGGTAACCATTACCTGGGCCATGTGGGGCAGCCCCGCAGAGGTCGCGACCCACCAGTCCGTGGCCGATGCTTTTATGGAGGAAAATTCTGACATTGCCATCGAGATCCTGGCCGAGCCCTGGGGTGACTACTTCACCAAGATCCAGACCCTGTGGGCCAGCGGTGACTCGTCGGTCGTCCCCGATGTCCTGTTCCTCTCGCCCATCGTGAACTATGCCTCGGAGGGCGTGCTGGAAAACCTTGATCCTTGGATCGAGGCCAGCGGCTATGATGTCGACGACTACTGGCCGTCCCTGCTGCAGTACGGTATGTACGAGGGCAGCGTTTACGGCCTCCCGCGCGACATCGGCCTCGAAGTGCTCTACTATAACATCGACATCTTCGACGAGGTCGGCGTCCCCTATCCCGATGACACCTGGACCTGGGACGATCTCAAGGCCGTTTCCGAAATCCTGACCGTCGTTGAAGACAGCGGCCGCGTCTCCCGCTATGCCCTGGGCATGGAAGGCGGCAAGTGGCTTCTCTGGGTTATGCAGAAAGGCGGCATGGCCCTCGACGACATGCGCAACCCCTCACGCTGCGCTCTGGCCGATCCGGAAGCTGTTGAAGCCGTACAGTTCTTCCGCGACATGATCGACAGCAACTACTTCATGCCTCCGGCCAACATGAGCCAGGCCGGCGGTGATGCCGCCGTCTTCCAGAGCGGCCAGGTGGCGATGATCATCCAGAACGCCAGCCGCGTCTCGGCCTTCAACTCCGCCGGCATGAACTACGATGTCTCCGTCATCCCGACTCCCGCTGACGGCCAGCGCGCCTCCGCCGCCGGCGGCGCTGCCTGGGTGATGAGCTCGCTCAGTGACAACAAGGAAGAAGCCTGGGAATTCCTGAGCTGGCTCCAGAGCACCGACGGCGGCCAGCGCATCTACACCGCCTCCGGTGAAATCCTGCCGGCGCTGCAGTCCACCGCCAAGTCCGACGCCTTCCTCAACAGCGGCCAGCCGCCCACCAACCGCCAGGCCTTCATCACCGAAGGCGAAAACGCGCGCATGGGCCGAATCGGCTACTTTGTCGAATATAGCGAAATCAACGGATCCTTCGTCAGCCCCGGACGCGATCAGATCCTCATCGGCGAAGTCTCTGTCGTAGACGGTTTGAACGCCATCTGCGAGCAGGTGGACCAATTCCTGGCCGATAACGGATTCCCCAAGTAAACACGCTTCCTACAGGGGCGGCAGGGGGCGAAGGCTTAGGCGCCTTCCCCCCTCCCCCCTTCGGTTTCCCGGCTGGACTTCCTACCTCACGTGACCGCGCAAACGGCCCCCGCACGCCAACAAATCGCCGTTTCCCGCTGGCACCGCTACCGGCCCGACCAGCAGTGGGAAGCCTATCTGTTCCTGCTGCCCAGCTTCATCGGCTTCCTGATCTTCGTCGCCATCCCGGTGGTCGCATCCCTGGCGCTCAGCTTCTACGACTGGAACCTGCTCTCCCCGCCGGAGTTCGTGGGCTTTGAAAACTACTCGCAGCTCCTCACCAAGGACCGGGTCTTTCGCAAAGTCCTTTTCAACACCTTCTACTTCATCGTCACCATCGTCCCCCTTCAACTTGGGTTCGGCCTCCTGCTCGCAGTGGCGCTTAACCAGGGTTTGCGCGGGCTTGAAATCTACCGGCTGATCTATTTCATGCCAGTTGTGACGACAATCGTCGCCGCCGCGCTCGTCTTTCAGTGGTTCTTTAACCGCGATTTCGGCATCCTCGCCGCAGCCATCTGGGAATTCGGCGCGACGACCGGCCTTCCCATCCAACCGCCAGACTGGCTCAACGACCCCGACTGGGCCAAACCGGCGGTCGTGATTCTGACCCTGTGGAAAAACTCCGGCTTTACCATGGTTATCTATCTGGCCGCGTTGCAGGGCGTGCCGGCTGAACTGTACGATGCCGCCAAGGTTGACGGCGCCAGCGGCTGGCAGCGCTTCCGCTTTGTCACCTTTCCCATGGTCAGCCCGACTACATTCTTCCTCATGGTCATCCAGATGATCGGCGCCTTTCAGCTTTTCAGCGAGGCCTTCGTCATGACGCAGGGCGGCCCGGCCCAAGCTACGCTCACGATCGTCTACTACATTTACCAGATGGCCTTCGAGTTCCAACGCATGGGCAGAGGAGCCGCCGTCGCTTGGGTGCTCTTTATCTTCATCTTTATCTTCACTCTCGTGCAGACGCGCCTGCAACGACGCTGGGTGCACTATGAAACGGGCGGGGAATCTTGACAGCGACGACGCCTGCTACGATTCGCCCCGAAAATACTCCGGGCGCGACGTTCAAGACCGGGCGCCTGGCGCTCCACGCCGCGCTGATCCTCGGCAGCGTCGCCATGCTGCTGCCCTTCGCCTGGATGCTCGCCACCTCTCTCAAGTCGCCGCCGCAGATCTTCACCTACCCCCCCTCCCTTGTCCCCGACCCCGTCGTCTGGCGAAACTACCTCGACACAGTGCAGGCCATGCCGTTCGGGCGCTTCTATCTCAACAGCCTCTTCGTGGCGGTCAGTGTCACCGCCCTCCAGATCCTCACCTCTTCACTGGCCGCCTTCGCCTTCGCCCGCCTGCGCTTCCGCGGCAGAGAAGTCCTCTTCCTCGTCTACCTGGCGACGCTGATGATCCCGTTCCACGTGACGATGATCCCCAACTTCATTCTGATTCGCTTCCTGCGCTGGTTCGATACCTTCTACGCCCTCATCGTCCCCACCGCTTTCTCCGTCTTCGCCGTCTTTCTGCTTCGTCAATACTTCCGCGGGATCCCCGTCGAGCTCGATGAAGCCGCGCGGATGGACGGCGCCTCCTCTTTTCGCATCTGGGGCCAGGTGATCATGCCCCTCAGCGGGCCCGTGTTGGCCGCTCTCACGATCTTCGTCTTTCTCGGCTCCTGGAACGACTTCCTCTGGCCGCTGGTCGTCTCCAACTCCAATGCCACCCGCACAATTCCCGTCGGCCTGGCCACCTTCCGCGGCCAGTACAACACCGACTGGCACCTGCTCATGGCCGGCTCCGTCATCGCCCTGCTGCCCGTCCTACTCGTCTATGTTTTTGCCCAGAAACGCTTTGTCGAAGGCATCACCCTCTCCGGAATGGGCGGACGTTAACGCCCGCCCGCCAGGTCCCGCGCCCGCCTCTCCCAATCCAGGCAACCCCCCACAATCCCTGACAACACCGGCCGCAAAACACGCGCCACCGCCCCCTTCCGATTTGCCACCGAACAAATATTCAGATTCAATATACACATGACCGACCAGATCGGGGCCATCGTCAACTCCAATTCACATATCGACTACGTCTGCCAGCTCACCGGTCCTCTCGAACGCGAGCGGCAGCCCGCGACCGATGCCTATGCCTTCGGCGCCTTCGTTGCCATCGACCTGCCCCGGCAACCAAGCGCCGCGCAGGGCCCTCCGGCAGAACCTCCTTCCCTGATCGGCGTCATCTACAACACACTACTCGTCAATCCGAACTTTACCAACCTGGGACCCCGGCTCACCTCCTACGCCGAACAGACCGTGTTCAGCCCGGACCTGATCGACGAGACCGCGATGCTGGTCGGCATCCTGGCCCTCGGCTGGCATGACGGCGCGCGCATGCAGCAGGGAACGCCGCGCTTCGCGGCTGAGGTGAGCGCGCCCGTCCGCACTCTGACTCCCGGCGAAGTCCGGCAGTTCCACCGCGACACCGGCGGCAGCCTGACGCTGCGCTATGCCGCCGCGCTTCTCGCCCTCAACAACCCGCTGGTCCCTGCCCTCCTGCTGGAGATCATCGACCGCCTGGAAAGCATCTTCCCCCGCGAACAGGCCCTCCTTCACGTCATGCGCGACAACGTTGCCTGGAAATCCATCGTGCGGCCCGCGGGTTGAACCCTTCCCGCTACACCCGGCCATCATTTCCCGCGTCCCGGCTCCGGCGCAAGCGAGGTGTAAATGGAGCGACCAGAAACGAATAACCAGAATCCAGAAAGCCCCATCGGCACAGTCAAAGGGCCGGGCGAAGCGCTCCACGAATTCACCTTCATCGCCCCCGATCCGGAGCGCCAACTGAAAAACGGCGAGTTCGTCTACTACACGGCCCCCGTCGATGGCGGCGAACGGCGGATCCTCGGGCGCATCACCGCCCGCGCCGCGGTCAAGCTCTTCCCCGATACCTTCATGGCCGATCCCACCGTACCCCCCCAAACGGTGGCCGCCATGCTCGGCTACGAGAGCGAAGCCACCGAGCTCTTTGAGCTCACAGTCACCGTCCTCGGTTACTACGATGAGCGCCTGAACGATTTCACCAACCCGCGCGTGCCGCCCCAGGGCGGCGCCCC
The DNA here is from genome assembly GCA_022824685.1 of Caldilineaceae bacterium. GTDB lineage: Bacteria > Chloroflexota > Anaerolineae > Caldilineales > Caldilineaceae > Bin5. The sequence goes on along the minus strand of JAJDZJ010000088.1, from coordinate 17,250 downwards.
GATCTTCATCGCCGAAGACGAATGGCTGACCGCGCTGCTCAGCCGAGTTCGACGCGGCGAACTCGGCAGCGCGCATATCGGCGACCTGCTCAGCCGCGACCCCGGCGCCGTGCCCGTCGCCCTCGACGTGCGCGACTTCACCGGCACCCACCTCGCCATCATCGCCAGCACCGGCAGCGGCAAAAGCTACCTCGCCGGCGTCCTCCTTGAAGAGCTGATGATGCCCTACAACCGCGCCGCCGCGCTCGTTATCGATCCCCACGGCGAGTACGATACACTGCAGCAGACCCAGAACCTGCCCCAGTTCCGCGACGGCAGCTACGGCCCGAAAGTGCGCATTCTGCGTCCGGACGACCTGCGCGTCCGCATCAGCAGTCTCACCCTTCCCGATCTGCGCTATCTCCTGACCAACCTGTCCGAGAAGATGCACTACCAGCTGGGCCGCGCCTTCAGATACGCCCAGCGTACCTGGGGCGAGGACAAATATACTCTGGAGCAGCTCTACATGGCTGTGCGCGAAGTAGGGGACGGCGCGCAGGCAGAGGAGAACCCGAACGATGTCGACCCCACAACCGGCGCGCTCATCTGGCGGCTGGGCGCAGCCCTGGGCGGAAGCGGGATCTTCCACGATTTTGAAAACATCGAGTTGGATGAGCTGTTCCAGCCGGGGATGTGTACGCTGGTCCAGCTGAATGAAGTCGAGCAACGGCAGCAACAGGTGATCGTCGCCACCCTCCTGCGCCGCGTCTACCAGGCCCGCATCGACACGCAAAGGGGCAAGCTCCAGCGTGAAGACCGCAACCACCTGCCCTTTCCCGTTTTCTGCCTGCTCGAAGAAGCCCACAACTTCGCGCCTGCAAACGCCGATGCCGTCAGCTCCGACGCGCTCAAGACCATCCTCAGCGAGGGCCGCAAATTCGGCGTCGGCGTCGGCCTCATCTCCCAGCGGCCCGGCCGCCTCGACAGCGACGTGCTTAGCCAGTGCATGACCCAGTGCATTATGCGCATCACCAACCCCATTGACCAGAACCGCATCGCCGAGTCTGTCGAAAGCGTCGGCCGCGATATGCTCAAAGAACTGCCCGCCCTCAGCAAAGGACAGGTCATCGTCAGCGGCGCCAGCGTCAACACACCCCTGATGCTCCGCGTCCGCACCCGCCGCACCGAACACGGCGGCCAGGATATCGACGCCCCGGACGAATGGCGCAAGTGGTTCGAAAACGAGCAACCCGCCCGGGCCGCGGACAACGCCCTCCTCCTGGAAAAAGAACTCGAACGCGATGAGGATGGCATGCTCTGGGCCTAAGCCCTGCCGCGCCGCCTATCCCACCCCCATACTCCACACCCTGCAGCGGACGCCCCCACAACAACCTGCCGGCATAACGATGCGTGATCATGCCGTCCCCGCCATCCGCATGGCGCGTCGCGATCTCAGCAAATAGCGCATCAGCCTCTGCCGCCTCCCTCGGGTCCATCCGGTCCCGCGAAAAGCCATTGCGGGCATGGATGCTCTCCACCCACTCGCCAATTGGCTGCCGCCACTCGATCAAATCCGTCTCGGCGCTGCCCATCTGCCGGAAAAGCCCCCGCTCTTCCAACTCCGCCAGAATCCCCGCCGCGCTGTACGGCGCAAACTCCTTGTTCATCGAGTAGCGAGCCAGCACAGGGCCCAACTCCGTCCGCATCCATTCCGGCCTCCTGTGCTCCATCCCCACCGCAACGAACAGCCCATCCTCCGCCAGCAGCCGCGCGAAGCGAGGGAATGCCACATCCCAGTTGAACCAGTGCATACTGGCCCCCGCCGTGATCAGACAATATGGCGGGTCCACGGAAGCCGATTCAATCGGGCCCTCGATCCAGCGCAGATTCGGGCGATCGCCCCCCGGCAGAAGCCTGCCCTCCCGGATAGCCGCCGCCGAAAAGTCCACCGCGTCCACCCGATCCGCCAGCGCCGCCAGCGGACGCGCCACAAGTCCTGTCCCGCACCCCGCGTCCAGCACCGTCCGCGGCACGCAGCGCTCCGGAATCAGGCCGGCCAGAAGAGCAAATGTGGCCGCCGGATACCGGGGCCGGTACCGGTACGCCCGCACCACGCTCTCGTCCTGAAAGACACTGGAATACTCGAAGCCAAACTGGCCGGGCCGTCCGCTCATCGCAGAACCTCCGGCTCGCCCCAGGACCGGGCCCGCTCCCCGCGCAGGAAGCTGGCGATGAAATCTGCCTGCGGATGTTGCGCCTCCCGCGCCTTCCGCTCAGCCAGCACCCTGTCATACGGCACCGCCCGGTGCTCGACCCGGTAACCGTCCTCGTCCGCCTCCAGCGCCGCATACGTGGCCCGCAGGCTCGGAATCAACGGATTGCCCACACTGCCCGGGTTGACCACATGCACACCGTCCAGATGAAAGTTCTGCGGCCAGTGCGTGTGTCCTACACAAACCAGGTCGGCTTCGCAACCCTTCAGCCTTGCGCTCATCTCCCTGTCCTCATACCAGGGCACGAAACCTTTGCCGTCGTCTCTCCCCGGTGAGGCATGCGCCAGCAGAACGCGGCTGCCATTCGGCAGCTTCAGCCTTTCCTCCAGCGGCAAGCGCAACATGAACGGCAGATGGCCCCCTGCAGCCATCGCGCCCGCCGTCCACGCAAACGATTCCAGAATCCCTATACAGTCGCGCAGCAACGCAAGGTCCGTCACCTCCTCCAACGGTGTGGCCAGCGGTCTCGCTCCGGTCGTCAGATACCGCTCCGAATTGCCCCGGACGAATCGCGCGTTGGCCAGGCCCAGCACCCGCTCCATCACCTCCAGCGGCTGCGCCCCGGTCGCCGCCAGATCACCCAGAACCCAGTATTCGTCGACCGCTCCATGATAGCGGGACCCAATATCCGCAAGCACTGCATCCAGTGCCACGCAGTTGCCGTGTATGTCCGAGAGAATCACAAAACGCATAGTCAAATCGTGTCTCCTGCGCTGCATTCCCCACCGGAGGCGTGAGGGGCTGCGGCCTGCCCTATCCGCCCCCCATCAACGGCATTCGGCGTTCGCCCTGACGGGCTGCCGGGGAAGGTTATGTTAGAATAGTTGTCGTTGCGCATCTCTTCATTCTAGCATATCCGTGGGGCTCAGGCTCCCGAGCGAAGCAAGGAGTTCGGCAAGAAATGGCCGCCCCGCCCTTCCGCCACGAGATCGGTCACGCCGCGAAACCAACAGGCTCCGCAAATGAAGAGCACCCTTCTGCCCGACTGCTAGACGCCGCTGAACTTGCCGGACAGATCCGGCTGGCCGCGTCGCGCCTTCATTCCCACGTTATCGAAACGCCGCTGCGCCTCTCGCCCGCCCTGTCCGAACGCGCCGGCGCCCGCGTCTTCCTCAAACTGGAGAATCGCCAGCGCACCGGCTCCTTCAAACTGCGCGGCGCAACCACCAAGCTCCTCAGCCTCTCGCCGGCAGAGCGCGCACGCGGCGTCGTCACCGCATCCACCGGCAACCACGCGCTGGCTGTGGCCCGCGCGGCCGCCCAACTCGATGTGGCCGCGGACATCTACCTGCCGCAGGATGCGTCCGCGGGCAAAGTCGAGAAACTGAGCGCCTTTCCGGTCACGCTCCGTCGCGTCCCCGGCGACGCCCTCGACGCCGAAATCAGCGCCAGAGAAGCCGCCGCGCAGACCGGCCAGGTCTTCGTCTCCCCCTACAACGACCCGCGCATCATCGCGGGTCAGGGCGCCATCGCAGTCGAAATGCTGCGCCAGCAGCCAGAACTTGACGCGGTCTTCGCCACCGTGGGCGGCGGCGGCCTCATGGGCGGCATCGCCGGCTATCTCAAGGGCACCCGCAGCGCCGTGCAGACGGTGGGCTGCCAGCCCGAACACTCGGCCGTCATGCTCGCCTCTGTGCGCGCCGGCCGCATCGTCGACATGGAAAGCCTCCCGACCCTCTCCGACGGCAGCGCCGGCGGCATCGAACCGCAATCCCTCACCTTCGACCTCTGCCGGGACCACGTCGACCACTGGCTGACCGTCAGCGAAGAGGAGATCGCGGCTGCCATGCACCTCATCTACCGCGAACACGGAGAAATCATCGAAGGCGCAGCCGGCGTGGCCGTGGCAAGCCTGCTCAAATCAGGAAGGCGCTTCGCAGGCAAACGCCTTGCGGTCGTCATCTGCGGCGGCAATGTGGATGAAAAGACCTGGCAGCGGGCGCGCGAACAGAGAGGATAAAACGTAGGAAAGCGACTGCGAGGACATTACTTATGCCGAACCCCTTTCGCCTCGGATTTCTGAGCCATCTGCGCGGCCGTGCAGACGCGGAGCAAGCCTACCAGGAAAGCCTGGAGATTTTTGACGCCGCAGACCGGTTGGGCTTTGAAGCCGTCTGGGTCGCCCAGCACCATTTCAAAGACATGGGCGGCATGTTGCCCTCACCCTTCCCATTCCTCGCGGCCGTGGCCCAACGCACTCGACGCCTGCGTCTTGGCACCTCCATAGTCGTCCTGCCCTTTGAACACCCACTGCGCGTCGCCGAAGACGCCGCTGTCGTCGACACCCTCAGCCGCGGCCGCCTCGAACTGGGCGTCGGCAGCGGCAGCGACGCCGACGAATTCGAAGCCTTCGACGTCGACATCAACAGCCGTCATCAACGCACCACCGATGGCCTCATCGCCCTTAAAAGAGCCCTGGCCGGAGAAGCCCTCGGAACCGACGGCCAGCGCCTGCGGCCCCCCGTCCCCACCCTGGGCCAACGCCTCTGGCTCAGCGGGCTCAGCATTCGCGGCGCCCAATACGCCGCAGCAAACGACGCCGGCCTCCTGCTCAGCCGCTTCGTCGGCACCGAAGAGCAGGCAGCGGGCCAGGCCCAGGAACCCGTGGCAGTCGCCTACCGCGAAGCCTGGGGTGACCGCGCCGCGCCGCCCCGCATCGGCCTCTCTCGCGGCATCTACCTCGGCGACAGCCGCCAGGACGCCCTGCGCCAAATCGAAAAATACGCCATGGGCGGCATCCCCGCCGATCTCTCGCCAGAGGCCTTCTGCCAAAAAGTGCATATCGCCTACGGCCCCCCAAACGACGTTGCCGCCCAACTCGCCGGCGACCTTGTCCTGCCCTACACCACCGACCTCATCCTCCAGTTCGACCCCATCCACCCACCCCTCGCACGAATCCTCGAGATGCTCGAACAGGTCGCGAAAGAAATCGCGCCAGCCCTCGGCTGGCGCCCTAACTGACCAGTGATCACTGATCACTGATCACTGATCACTGCCTCTTCATCCCAGCCAGCGTTTGCGCCGCTTGTAATGCTTAACGTCCCGGTAGCTCTTGCGGCCCCCCACCTGCGACAGGCCGAGATAGAACTCCTTGATATCGGCGTTCTCCGCCAGTTGCGCCGCCGGGCCGTCAAGCACAATCCGGCCCGTCTCCATCACATACCCGTGCGAAGCGGACCCCAATGCGACATTCGCGTTCTGCTCCACCAGCAATATCGATACACCTGACTCGGCGTTGATGCGCCGGATCACCTCAAAGATCGACTGCACCAACAACGGAGCCAGCCCCAGGCTCGGCTCGTCCATCAGCATCAGCTTCGGCTTCGCCATCAACGCCCGCCCAATGACCACCATCTGCTGCTCTCCGCCCGACAGATAGCCTGCCGTCCGCCGCCGAAACTCCGCCAGACGCGGAAAATAGCCGTACACCTCGTCCAGGTCCCGCCGCATGGCCGCGTCACCGCTCCTGCGAAAGATCGCGCCCGTCCGTAGATTCTCCTCGACCGTCAGGTGCTCAAACAGCCTCCTCCCTTCCAGCACCTGCACGATCCCCATCTGAACGATCTCATCCGGCGATTTCCTGTCGATCCGCTCGCCGTTCCACTCGATACTGCCGCGCGTAACCTCTCCCTGCTGCGCACGCAGCAAACCGGAGATCGCCTTGAGGGTCGTCGACTTGCCGGCCCCGTTCGCGCCCAGCAGAGACGCGATCTGGCCGTCCTGCACCGCCAGCGAAATCCCCCGCAGCACCAGGATCACATCACTATAGATGACTTCGATATTGTTGATTCGTAACACGGCTGATCTGTAAAGTGAGCGCGACAACGCCGGCGACCGCGACCAATGCCGGCCACCGGCTGCTCCAATCTAACGACTATCGCTATTCCGACGCCGGCCGTAAATCCGGCAACGTCACGAAGTCCTGCACAACGACAAAGTCAACACTGCCGTCTTCCATTATCTGCGCCTGCCGGATCTGGGCCTTGTTCGGCGCGCGGTTGCTGCCTTCGACATTCATCTCAAAGACGCCCGCTGCGCTGATCGTCCCCATCTGCTGCATCGCCTTCAGGAACTCGGCCCCGGTCAGGCCATCGAAGCCGACATTGTTCATGGCGACCGTCAGTACGTCCGCGATCCCGTACATGGCGCTGTACAGGAGCAGATAGGTAAATGCCATATCCGATTCGGGATAACCCTTGGACGCAAATGTCTCCAGGGCCCGCTGCACGCCCGGCGCTTCGGTATCCGTCCACCACAGATAGGGGAAGACACCGTAGTAGCCTGTGGCAAGCGGCGCGTTCGCCCCCAGGATGTTCAATACGTCGCGGTTCATGCCCCAATTTACGCTGCCAAGCACCACCTGATCGTAGAAGCCGAGCGCGTGCAGCGTGCTGATGACCTGGACGATGCTGAACGATATCGCCTGCATGTAGATGACGTTGGCGCCGTTGACCAGCAGGTTCTGCAACTGACCCGTCACGTCCGCGGCCGGGTCGACCGGCTGCTCCTCAAGCGGCAACACCGTGATGCCCAAAGATTCGGCGAAAGCCAGCGATTCAGGCGTGGTCGCGCCCGCGCCAAACGCGTTTGCCCAACCAATGACGCCGACGGTGATCGCATCGCCCGCGCCTTCGGGTTTGATCTCGTCCCAGTTGCTGTGCACAAACTGCAGGAAACCCGCGAACTGGTCGGAGTAGATCGGCACGATACCGACCGTGTAACCGTCGGCCGGGTTGTAAATGGAGTGCGAGTGGACTCCCGTGGCCAGGTTGACAATCTCGTCCTCAACCACCCGGTCCTTCAATGCGATCGTCGCCGCGCTGTTGGCCGTTGTAATGAACAGTGGCTTGGGCGTCACCGCCCGGAACTGCTCATAGACCTGTATTTCCTGTTCGAGAGCATACTGCGTATCCTCCATACGCACACTCAACATGACGCCGCAGACGCCGCCCTCCGAATTGATCTGGTCGATCGCGTCCTGTGTCGCGCTGATAAATCCGGTCCCCATCAGCGTTGCCAGCGGGCCGGTCAGCCCTGCCTGCTGGTAGACGACCAGGCTTTCACCCTCGTAACTGTTTTCGCAGGCGATATCCATCGGCTTTTCAGGCGGTGGCGCCGGCTCCGCCTCCTCCTGCGCCGCAGGCTCCTCCTCAGCCGCCATCGGCTCCTCAGCCGGCACCGGCGAACAGGCGGTCGCCAGCATCGTAAAGAGCAAAATGCAGGTGACAAGAAGATTCTTTTTCATGTCGATTTTCTCCTTTGAAGTGATTTTCTTTTCGCAGATTCCTGGCCCAATGCCATCCTCAAACACCCGCCGCCGTTACTGACCGCCGCCCACTGCGGGCCCGGGCGGCCGGCCGCAGGCGGCCTCGCCTGCGTGGGGGGATTCCCCCCGCGACGCCCCCCTTCGCGATACGACCGGCGTAGCCTGTTGGCAAGGCTGAAGCCAACCAACAGCGCCTACGCCTGCGCCGCCGAGCGTCCCGACTCCCTGCTGATCCTCCTCACCGCGCAAACGGCCTCAGCCGCCATCCCGCTCGCAGCAACTGCCAGCGGTGCGCCAAACCGCGCGGCTCATAGATCAGGAAGAGCATCAGCGCCAAGCCAAAAAAGATCGGGCGGAACGACGTCAACAGCTGGCCGGAAAGCTCCGGGAAGGCCGCGGCCAGCACCCCTCCCAACAGATCAGAAAGGTCCTCCAGCAGCACAATGAACGCGACACCCAGGAACGGGCCCAGATTCGTGCCCAAGCCGCCAATCACCAGCATGCCCAGGTAGAGTATCGATTCGTTCAGACTGTATCCGAATTCGGTGCCCACTCCCCGCTGGCTGTGCGCCTTGATTGCGCCGGCCAGCCCAGCCAGCATCGCCGCGATGAAAAATGCCCGCAGCTTGTACGTGAAGAGATTGACGCCCAGAAGCTCCGCCGCCAGGTCGTTGTCCCGAATGCTGACGAATGCCCGCCCCAGCCGCGTGCGCGAGATATTGAACAACAGCGCAGTCGTTATCAGCAGAACGACCAGTGAAATGTAGAAGTAGCTGCTGACTTCGCCGAAGTTCACCGTGCCCAACTGCGGGAGCGGCACTTCGATCGCGCCATTCGCGCCGCCCAGATACTCCTTGAACGTGTGCCGGCTCAGCCATGGGATGATGAACTGGGCGGCCAGTGTCGCGAACGCAAGGTAGAAGCCCTTGACCCGCAAACTCGTCAGCCCGAAGATCAGCCCGATCGCGCCCGCAGCCAGGGCGGCCAGCGGCAACGCAACAAAAAAGGACAAGCCCGCGTGAATGACCAGCAGCGCCGACGCATAACCGCCCACCAACATAAAAGCAGCCTGGCTCAAGGAAATTTGCCCCGTATAGCCGGTCAGAATGTTCAACCCCTGCACCGCGATGATCGTATACGCGATCTGATTGGCAGTGGCCACCAGATATGCGTCGCCCCACAGCGGCAAAGTGAATGCGGCCAGCAGGCTGAAACCGAGCAGCCAGTAGTGCCAGGGCTGGCGCAACAGCGCCATATCCTGCTCATAGGAGCGGTCAAAGTCCCCCGCGGGGCGCAGCATCGCCACCGGCTAAATCCTCTCGATTCTCTTCTGCCCGAACAACCCTTCCGGGCGAATCAGCAGCACCACCAGCAACAGAAGGTAAGGCGCGATTTCAGAAGAGTTCCGCACTTCGATCAGCCGCGAAGCCTGCACCAGGGCCTGCACCAGCCCAATCGCGAATCCCCCCAACAGCGCGCCCCCCAGCGACTCCAGCCCGCCCAACAGAATCGCCGGAAACGCAATCAGGGCGACAGTCGACAGATTCAGGCTCACACCGCTCACGGTTGCCAGCAAAACCCCGCCGAGTGTGGCGATCACCCCTGCAATGCCCCACGAAAGACCGAATACCCGGCTGACCTTGATACCCACCGAACGGGCCACCTCGTGGTCTTCCGCAGTCGCACGCATCGCCAGCCCCGTCTTCGTGCTGTTGAAAAACCAGATGAACAGCGACGCGGCCACGGTCGCCACCACAAATGTGGCGACCAGCGTATATTTCAGCCGAATGGCATCGCCGAACGCGCCGGGAAAGGGGATGACCAACACGTCGCTGGGCGAAAACGGCGCCGGAAAGTTGCTCTTTAGCTCCACGCCGAACAGAACTGCCGTCGTACCCTCGAACAACTGCGCCAGCCCCAGCGTCATCAGCATGATCGCCAGCAGCGGCTGCCCCGTCATCGGCCGCAGCGCAAATCGCTCGATCAGTAGCCCGATCCCCATCGACGCGATCAACGCCGCAATCAACGCCGCCCACAACGGCAGATCGATCAGCGCCGCGCCCGGCTCCGCGCCGCCGCCCGTAAACCACCAGGTCAGAAATGCCCCAAACATCACCAGATGGCCGTGCGCAAAGTTGAACACCTCCGACGACTTGTAGATCAAAACGATTCCCAAGGCGATCAGCCCGATCGTCCCGCCGTTGAGAAGCCCCGTTACAAACTGTTGCGGAACCAGTGACCAATTCATCGTCGCAGCTACTGATGGGCGGCAGGCGCCTGCTGTCTACCCTGGGCGCTACTGTCCACTATTCTCAAATCCGTTTCAATCACGGCCTCGCTCCCATCCTGATAGCGCACCGGCGTCTGCACCTGAATCCACGCCTGCCCCGCATACATCATCTCGATCATCTCGGCATAGCGCCGGTAAAGCACATCGCGGCGCAACTTGCGCGAGCGCGTCATCTCCGACTCGTCCGCGTCAAACTCCTTGGGCAGCAGCACAAATCGCCGCACCCTGCTCGTCGGCGGCAGATCTGCATTCACCTCGTCCACCGCCTGCCGGATCAACTCGCAAACTTCAGTCTTCTGGGCAAGGTCGGCGAACGTGGTGAATGCGATGCCCTGCCTTTCCGCCCAGCTGCTCACATTGTCAAAGTTGATAATGATCAAGGCGGTAACGTACGCCTGCGCCGGCCCGCCCACTGCCATCACATCCAGAACGTGCGGGCTGAACTTCAGCCGTCCTTCAATGAACTGGGGCGCATAGCGTTCGCCATTGGCCAGCGTGATCATATCCTTCATCCGGTCCAGATAGATCAGGTGGCCGTCCTCGTCAATGTGGCCCGCGTCCCCCGTGCGGAACCAGCGCTCTCCGTTCTCTTCTACGATGGCTTCAGCCGTCGCGTCCGGGTTGTTGTAGTAGCCCCGAAACACGGTTGGGCCGCCAATTTGAATCTCGCCGTCCTCGTCCGTACGCACGGAGACCCCGCCCCCCGGCCGCCCCACGCTTGCAAACTTGATGTCTCCATCCCAATGAATTGTACCACTTCCGGTCACTTCAGTTAATCCATATATCTGTTTCAGGTTGATGCCCAGCGCGTGAAAAAAGCGCATCGCATCCGGGCTCAGCGCGCCGCCGGCCGTATACGCGGCCCGCAGCTTGGTGAAACCCAGCTTGTCGCGCAGCGGTTGAAACAGGCACCAGTCGCCAATGGCGTAGGCCAGCCGCAACCCCGGCGAGACCGCCTCGCCCGCCAGCTTCCTGTCCGCCAGACGTCGGCCCACAGGCAGAAAGATCTCGTACATCTTGCGGTTGAGCCAGGACGATTCCGCCATCCGCGCCTGCACCGTCCCCAGCAGCCCGTCCCACAGGCGCGAGTTGTAGAGCACCCTCTGCGGCGCGATCTCACGTACATTTTCGCGCACCGTTTCCGGGCTCTCGGGAAAGTTTATGACCATGCCATGCACACAATGCGGGGCAACCCCCCACGCGTGCTCAGCGATCCAGCCCAGGGGCAGCAGGCTGATATGGTTGTCGCCCTCCAAGAGCGGGTCCACCTCGGTAAAGGCCGCCGTCGCGCACAGAAGGTTCTCGTGGCTGAGCATCGCCCCCTTGGGCCGGCCCGTTGTCCCCGACGTGTAACAGAGAATCGCCAGGTCCTTCCCGCGCCCGAGTCCGATCTCCTCCTCGAAGCGGGACGGCTCCCGGGCCGCCAGGGCCTCGCCCAGCCGGCACACCTCGGCGTAGCTGGTGAGCCAGGGCTCGTCGTACTCCCACAGCCCCCGTTCATCCCAGTAAACCACCCGCTCGACCTTGGGAATGCGCTCCCGAACCGCCAGCATCTTGTCCACCTGCTCCTGGTCCTGCGCCAGCACGAAGCGGGCGTCGCTGTGGTCGACGATGTAGGCGGCCTCCTCCGCGGTTGCGTCGGTGAACAGCCCCACCTGCACGCCCCCCACCGCCTGCAGCCCCAGATAAGCCCACAGATACTGCCGGTCATTGTCGCCAATCGTCGCGACATGATCACCGCGCGCCAGGCCCAGCGCCCGCAGACCCAGACCGAAACTACGCGCCTGCTCCCAGGACGCCTGCCAGCTGAACTCCCGCCAGATTCCGTACTCCTTCTGCCGCAGCGCGACATCCCCCGCGCCGCGGGACCTGACCTGCCGCAAAAAGTGATGGGGAACCGTCTCCGGCCCGTTCATCTCACTCATCTAACTCGCCTGTCCCAGGTACGCGCGTATAACCTCCGGATCCTGCCTGATCGCGTCCGGAACGCCGTCGGCAATCTTGGTGCCAAAATCCAGCACAACGATGCGGTCGGCAATGTCCATCACCAGCGTCATATCATGTTCGACGAGGACGATGGTCACGCCGCGGCGTGTATGAATGTCCAGGATGAACCGGGCCATGTCCTCCTTCTCCTCGGCATTCATGCCCGCCATCGGCTCATCCAGCAGCAGAAGTTTCGGCTCCAGCGCCAGCGCCCGCCCCAACTCGACCCGCTTGCGCAACCCGTAGGGCAGCGCGCCCACCATCGTCTTGCGGATGTGCGCGATCTCCAGAAAGTCGATCAGCTCCTCCACCACCGCCCTGTGCCGCGCCTCCTCCTTGCGCGCGTAGCCCCAGAAGAGCGCGCTCGCCAGCATATTCTGGCGCATATGTATATGCCGCGCCGCCATCAGATTGTCCAGCGCGCTCAGGTAATTGTAGAGACCGATGTTTTGGAATGTGCGCGCGATGCCCAGCTGCGCCGCCCGCTTGCCGCCCGCCAGATCATGTTCGCCCCCGAACAGCAACCTGCCCCCTTGCGGGCGGTAGAAACCGCTGATGCAGTTGAGCATCGACGTCTTGCCCGCCCCATTCGGGCCGATAATCGCGCGAATCTCCCCCGCCCGCACGTCAAACCCGACCCGGTCGAGAACGGTCGTGCCGCCAAAGGAGAGGGTGACGTCCTCAACCTGCAGGATGTTCTCAGAGGTCATGGAGAGTGTATCGGCATTCTGACAGCATGCTCCGCTACAGATGATATTGTCGAAAGAGATGCATTTGACTGGAAATCGGGGAATTAAAGTCTAGCATGCGGGATACTGCGTGGGAAACCGCAAATTGAAGGATCTGTATTCTGTCAACAATGCCCCGTGCAGGTCTGGAATCTGTTTCGACGGAGATTTCCGGCCATAGATGGCAGCCTCTTAGGTCCAGCAATCATCGGAACACTGCCTGCTGCCAGCTAGAGACTCCTCAGTTCCGGAAAGTAGGAGGTGTAGAAGCCGCGGTCTCGAGTGAGGAAGGCGTCAGCCGAGGCAATGGCGTGTGCCCCGATAAGAAAGTCGGTGATGATGCGCTTGCGAGGACCGCCTGCGCGGCGATACCGCATCCAGCGTGTTCCGGCTTCCCAGGCGATGTCGCCATTTATGGGGGAGAGTGTAATGCCAATCTCCTGCAAAGCTCTGTCTAGGGCGGCCCGCTCGCCGAATGCCGGAACCAACTCCGCATAGACGATGTCGCAAACGAGCAGTTCCCCTCTGTCGTACGCAGCGCGTAACCATTCAGTTGACTGCGTGTGGTGCGGAGCTTGAGATAGAAAAACGTCTAAGAGGACATTGGTATCTACAGGAGGTGATCACCTTCCTCTGATCTCCTCCAGGTATTTGTCTACGTCGCAGATGCCATCAAGTATCCCGCAGACACGGTCGACAGGGTGCTGCGCCTGGGCCTGTTTTTGGATGAGCAGTCCCTGGGCGGTCGGTGTGATCTCAATCTCCGCATCCTGGTTGAGACCGAACTGGTCTCTCAGGCGCTTAGGGATTGTAATTCGCCCTCGTTTGGATACTCGCATTTTTCCCTCGGTATGAATCTACGAATTCCTCCAAATCATAACCTGAAAGGCAATTGACGGTCAATCCAAATTAGGTGTGGCTTGTACTCAAAAGAGGGGACAATTTTTGTTGACCTTTGGGCAACCGCACCGATTTGAGGGTCTGGTCACCCCGAAAGCGCCAAAATCTCGCGCGCATCTGCCGGACAAAACTTGGCTTCAGTTCTTGCTGCCCAGCCCACTCTTTGCAAGTGGGTTGAAGTCTCTCAAGCAACTCTGGTGGGAGACATGAATTGATATATGTATCAGACATCTAGATGTAAGGAAGGCCTTACCCGCAATAGTGACACCCTGAGTCCACACACTCAACCTACAAACTCCTCCAGCACAACCGCCACGCCGTCCTCCACATTGCTCACCGTCACCCGGTCCGCCGCCGCCCTCACCTCCGGCACCGCGTTCGCCATCGCCACCCCCAACCCCGCCTCCGCGACCATCTCCACGTCGTTGACGTCATCGCCGAACGAAATCACCTCGTCCATGCCAACGCCCCAGCGCTTCAGCAGCCAGCGCAGCGCCGCCGCCTTCGACGCGCCGCGCGGAATCACCTGGATCAGATCATACTTGGGCGATATCAAGGCGCGGGCGCTCTTCGGCAATCCGCGCAACAGTGCCTCAGACGGCTTGACGTCCGTCTCCTGGCCGTTGACCGAGAACGACTGCGCCGCGTCCAGCTCCTCCAGCGAAGTCAGAATCTTGGCCGCGGGACGGTCGGTATGCGCCAGCACGTCGCTCACCAAATGCGCGCCCGGCCACGCCACCTCCCGGTTGATGTACAACTGATCGCAGATCTCGACCCCCAACCGGCACGCCGGCGCCCCCCTCTGGATCGCCCCCACAATCGCCCTCGCATCCTCCAACGGAATCACCGACCGGTACAGGACCTCTCTCTGCTCTTCGATCCACGCCCCGTTGTAGCAGATCCACGGATAGTCGTGCAGGAATGGGGGAATGCTCCGGGTTGAACGCGGCGGGCGTCCCGTCGCGATCACGATCCGCCGGCCGCTCGCCTGCCACGCGTCCAGCGCCGCCGCCGTACGCGGCGTAACGGTATTGTCTTCTGCCAGTAGCGTCTCGTCCAGATCGACAGCCAGTATTGAGTACATTTTAGCGGGGCTCCTGATCACCAGCGGCGGGAAGTCGGCGGCCATAGACGTGCGCAGCCCCCCACTGCATGGTCACTGCGCTCAGGCAGCAAGTCTACCCTACAAGGCGCATGCCGTCCATCTTCAGACCCATTGAGCAAAGCCGAAATCGCGTCCGATTCGGCCGCAAACAACCGAGGGTTTTCCGGATTTGACAATTAGGGTAGCCTACCCTATTCTTATACGAGCAAAAGCAGTTTGTGTTCTGACAGCTTTACGTTGGGACGTTCCCCGGACGCAATGGAGCATGGGGCATTTTTCATGTAGTATCGCCAGTCAGTGCGCGGGTTGTTTTGCGCCTTATCTGGTAGTCGAAGTTAGCACAGGAGTTTTCTCACCATGAGTGAAACAGTAGTCGGCACAGTGAAGTGGTTCAGCGATCAGAAGGGCTATGGCTTCATTGCCCGGGAAGATGGACCAGACGTTTTTGTGCATTTCTCCGCCATTCAGTCGGAGGGCTTCCGCAGCCTTGCTGAGGGAGATCAGGTCGAGTTCGTGATTGAAGACGGCCCCAAGGGCCCTGCCGCCAGCAACGTTGTCAGGCGTCAGAGCGTGGCCTAAGCACCGGGTCCGTTTGTCATAGCAGGGAGTGACTCGATTGTCGCCAAGCCCCTCAATTTGGGGCGGGCGGCAAGATTAGAGGTCGCTCCCTTTTTTTGTTTCCTAAAACAGCAGTTAAGCGGCGTCAGCCCGGCCCGTGCATACGACGGCCAGTTGATATCCGTCGAGGTGAACCCTGCCGCCGTTTTCCCAGGGCTCGCTCTGCCCTGTCCACGGATCCACCAGCAACAGCGGCTCTTCAGTCCGCAGCTGAATCCTTCCCGTCAGCGATTCACCCTCCTCGTTGAACAACATCCACCAGTTCCGCCCGCCCTTCTGCACACGCCGGGCGCGCAGCGCCTTCGTCTCCGGTTCGACGCGTACATCCACCGCCACCAACCCGTCGACAAAAGCCAAAAGATCTGACGCCGCCGTTTCCGGACCGTAGCGCAGCAGACGGCCTGCCCTCTCCAGCCTCTCCAGCGCCTGCGCCGCACGCGCGTCCGGCTCATGCGCCGCCACCACCGCCTCGTACCGCATACCCGCCAGATGCACCCCGCGCTCGTCCACCACCGCGTCCTCCCACAGATGGCGCTCCTCCAGGTAGTTGAAGTCGCGCTGGCCCTGAAACAGCGCCTTCGCCGGTTCCCACGGCAGCCAGTCCACCCTGCCCAGGATGGCCGCCCCGCACACATGCCGGCTGTCCGTATTCAGCCAGCACAGACGCCGGCAGCGGTCCGCGTAGCGCTTGTACCGCCCCCACCACGCGCTGTTCGGCCCCACGTCCGGCGGCCTTTCATCCCGCCGAATGCCCCGCACACTGTAATAGAACGCGTGCGGAATGAGCATGTTCGTGCCGCGCACGAAACACCAGTCCGCCAGCCAGTTCATCTCCTCCCACGTCAACTCGTGCCCATACGCCCCGCACAGCTCGTTCGCATTGCGCCGCCGCCCCGTGTGAATCATCGCCGAGCTCCCGCACTTGCCCTGCGTCGACTGCGCCCCCTCCAGCGCCGTCGGATCGTCCGGCAGCACCCAGCGCCACACAAGATCCTGGCCGGGAATGTGGAAGTAGCGCTCCGCGCCCAGGTCGTCCGCCTTGGCCGGATGTCCGGTCAGCGCGATGCCATGCTCCGTGCACCATTCGTAGAGCGCGCTGTACCACGTCTCCTCCATCCGCAGCGCGATGGCCCGCTCGTAATCCGCCCGGTACCGCTCCGCATCCGGCTCGTCATCGAACCAGAGCGCCGCCAAGTGCGGCGTAAAGTCGTACCCCAGCAGCCGGTTCACATGCGCCAGGATCCCCGTCGTGCCCGGCCACACCCCGCGCTCGCGCGGCTTGCCCACCGGGCTCGGCTCATCCGTGAAGATCGCCGGCACTGTGCCCCCGAAATGCTCTCCGTACCGCTCGTAGAATCGGTCGTACACGAGCCGGATAAAGCAGTCCACCGCCTCCGGGTTGAGCAGATCGCCCGCCGGCGGCTCATCCTCTTCCGGCCCGCCGTCAATATAGTGCAGCCCCCGAATATACGCGTCCATCTTCCGGTCAACCACCGCCAGCCGTTCGCCGCCGCGCCTCCTCACCACCGCCGCCAGCGTCTCATCCGCCTGCAGCGTCGGCTCCTCCCCCTCGGCCAGCGCACGCGCCGCCAGGCAGCGCGCCTGGTAGGCCGGATTCTCCTCAACCACCTGCCCCGCCGAAGAGCCCGAAGGGTACATCCCCTCATCGTATAGCAGCACCTGCATCCCCCGCCGCGCCGCCTCCTCGATCGCCGCATCGTAAAACCCCAGCAGCGCCTCCGACATCCATCCCAACGAGCGCGGCAGCCCCACACGCGGGTGAATCAGGAACCCGTGTACCCCATGCGCCTCAAAATCCCCGATCTGCCGCCGGATCTCATCAGCATTCAGATCATCGTTCCAAAACCAGAACGGCAGCACCGAAAACTCAGTCGGCGGGTCGGCGAAGACGGCAAGAGAGGATTCCATGGAAGTGTTCCTAGTGGTGGAGCGAGTCAGGTCAAGGTCAGGGCAATCGCATCTAAATCTGTAGGCCGATTCAGTTGAAATTGTGGCCAGAAGAAAGCGAGAATAAGTGGAAATCACCCTGCGCTTACTGAATATCGACGGGAAGACGCCGCGGATCAGGCCCTCAGTCGGCGAGA
>JAJDZJ010000148.1 GCA_022824685.1 Caldilineaceae bacterium | reverse complement strand
CCGCGCCCCTTCGCGTCCCTTCGCGGATCAATCTGCCGTTGCCGTTCGCCGTTGCCGTTTCCCCCATCCCCCTAATCCCAAAAATCCCCCCAAATCCCCGTCCAGACAGAATCCCAGTCCCCCGCAACGACAAAGGCTTTTGTGCTATAGTTTGTCTGACGTATAATTTTAAACCTACCTCTCCGGCGCCCCTTTATGGGAGGGTCTATGCAGGCTGGTCACCAGCAAAATCCGCGCGGTCCACACCGCTCTGAATCGGCATCCAATGCTTCACCCGTCCATCGGCGACTGTGGCCGCTTCTCCTGCTTCTGACGGCGCTGCTCGCCCTTTCCGGCAGCCGAATCTTCGCCCAATCAGGCTTCGTGCCCTTCTCGAACAGCATCATTGGCCTGGACATTTCGCCCGATGACGCCAGTATCATCGTCGCCGGCACACTAAACGTCCCCGTGCCCGCCGGAATCTACCGCAGCGCCGACGGCGGCCACACCTGGAGCCGCGCCAACGCCGAGCTCCCTCCCGATACCTCTGTCGCCTCCATCCGTTTCGATCCACAGGACGGCAACTTCGTCCTCGCCGCCGACGGCGGTGTCGGCAATCTCTTCATCAGCGAAGACGGCGGCCTGTCCTGGCGGCAGGAGTCCTCAATCCAACAGGTCCTCTCCCCGAATAGCGGCATCGGCCGCCTCTATACCCGCATCGAAAACGGCCAAACCGTCTTCTATGCCGGAACCCGCCATGACGGCGTTGTGCGCAGCCTGGACCGCGGCCTAAGCTGGGAGTGGTACAGCGAGGGCCTGTCCGGCAGCGCGCTGCGCGTGCGCGCCTTTGCAGACAGGCAAGGCGACCTCTTTGCCGGTACCCATGATGGCGTCTGGCGCCTCGCTTCAGGAACTCAAAACTGGGAACGGGTCAACCTGCCGGCGGGCATCATCGCACGCGGCATGACAAAATTGCATGACCGTCTTTATGTCGGCACCTTCGCCTCCGGACTCTACCTGAGCGACGATGGCGAAAACTGGCTGCAGGACCCCGCCTTCCCCGCCGGTGTCGTCATCTACGACCTGGCCGTCAGCGGCCAAGGCGTCGTAGTTGGCACCAATGTCGGGCTTTGGACGCAAGGTGTACCGGACTGGACTCGCGTGCCCGTCAATGGCGCCGCCTATACCAACCCGGTCTTCCGTCTGGCCTCCTCCTCAACCTTCGTGGGCGTCACCTACGCCGGCACAGAACAGGATGGCGTCCTCAGGACGCTCGACAGCAGCGCAACGTTCCTGTCTTCGGCCCAGATTACGCCTCTGGATCCGGCCCAGTTGCCCAGAGCGCCAACCCCAACCCCGTCTCTGTCGCCAACGTCCACGGTTGCGCCCCTGGCTACCGAGACCCCTACCCCCACCGCGACCCCTATTCCCACCTTGCCCTCAGAAACGCCGACCATCACCGCCACACCCGATCCCAACGCGCCTTCGGCCACACCAACTGCCACCGTTACCCGCGATCCCGACGGGCCTCCCGAAGGCGCGACATCCCCCTGTTTGCTGACCGACAACGTCGTCCCCGATGCCCAAACCGGACCGCCCGCGTCAACCAGCACCCCGACAGCCACACGCGATCCCAATGCCCCTGCCGATACGCCCACTGCGACCGGTACATTAACCGCGACGCCAGACCCCAATGCCCCCGCCGATACGCCCACCGCGACCGGTACATTAACCGCGACGCCAGACCCCAATGCCCCTGCAATAACGCCCGTGCCTACGTGTACGCCTGCGCCGCAGCGAAGTTCACAAGGGCCGGCAGCCACCCCTGAAATCGCCGGTACGTCCACCCCAACGCCCGATCCCAACGCCCCCGCGGTTGACCCAATCCAGACCCAGACACCGCTTCCGCCGCCTTCGACTGACAGTACGCCGACCAGCGCGCCAACCACTTCAGCGGCCGGACCGGAGCCAGCGCCAACCGCGACATCCACTGCCGTGAGTCCAGGCAATCTCAACCGGAATCTCACCCGGATCCCGCCGATCTGGGTTGGCGGCGCCGCAGTCTTTTTCCTGCTGATGCTGGTCGCCGGAATATCGTTCGCCCGCGACGGAGGCTCCGGAACCGACGAGCTATGACGGCGAACGCTTTCAAACCGGCCGCCGCCTCCGGGCCCCCCGCGCAAGTGACCGGCCAGGAGAAAACTCTGACCGCCCTGCTGGCCCGGCTTCCGGACGCGCTGCGCGTTGCCGGAGACCCGGAAGTTCCCCCCCTTGCAGTGGGTCAAGTCACCGATGACAGCCGGGAAGTCAGCGGGAACTCGCTGTTTGTCGCCGTCGCGGGCCTGCAGACCGACGGCCATCGCTTCATTCCCCAGGCCGTTGCCTCCGGCGCCGCCGCCGTCGTGGGCAGCCTCCCCCTGATCCGGCTGGAAGAACGCGGCTGGTGGCCACAGCAAACACAGACGCCCTATATCCAGGTGAATGACAGCCGGGAGGCGTTGGCTTGGCTCAGCGCAGCCTTTTACGATTTCCCCAGCCGCGCCCAGACCGTAATCGGCGTGACCGGCACCGATGGCAAAACAACAACCTGCTCCCTGCTCGAGGCGATCCTCTGCCGCTCTGCCGGCGTGGGCGTCATCACAACCGTCGGCGCGCGCATCGCTGCCGTCGAGCAGGAGACCGGTCTTCACGTGACAACGCCCGACGCGCCGACGGTGCAGAAATTCCTGGCGCAATTGCGTTCAGCGGGGTGCCGCTTCGCCGTTGTCGAAAGCACCAGCTTCGGGCTCGATCAGAAACGCGTCGCGGCAGTCGAGTATGATGCGGCCGCGCTCACCAATATCACCCACGAACACCTCGACATTCACGGCTCATTTGAGGCCTATCGGGAGGCAAAGTTTCTGCTCTTCCGTAGCCTGTTTCGGTCCCCGCCAAAGCCTGGCGTTCCCCGTATCGCCGTCTTCAACCTCGACGACAGCAGCTGCGCGCACCTGCAGAACGCGCTGGCCGAAGAGCGCGCCCGCTCCGATTCCCCCGCCGTCTCCTCCTACACCTACAGCGCCGCCAACCCAACTGCTGACGTTTACGCCCGCAAGATCCAGTATCTGCCCGATGCCACCCGCTTCGAGCTTGTCTGGTGGGGCGGCGCCATCCCCATGGAGACCCGGCTGATCGGCGAGTTCAATGTGTCAAACATTCTCTGCGCATCAGCGGTCGCTCTCGGCCTGGGCATCTCCCCAGAGCGGATCCGGCTGGGCGTCGCCTCTCTCTCCTCCGTCCTGGGCCGAATGCAGCGTATGGACTGCGGCCAGGACTTTCTGGCCGTCGTCGACTTCGCCCATTCCCCTGCCAGCCTCGAACGGGCGTTGGAGACGCTGCGACCGCTTGTCACCAAAGATGCAGGCAGTGAAGGCGGACGACTGATTGCGATCTTTGGCTGCGCCGGTCTGCGAGACCGCGGCAAACGGCGACTGATGGGGCAGGTCAGCGGCCGCCTGGCCGATTTCACCGTCATCACCGCCGAAGACCCCCGTACCGAAGATCTGGCGGAAATCAACCGCGAAATCACGGCCGGCATTCAGGACGTAATCCCGAGCCCGGCCGAAAGCGCCCGCGGCCAGCACAGCCTCCTGTACGACGCTCCCGAACTATCGCAAACAACGTCACCGTCCCCTTCGGCCCGGTTTGCCGTCGTGCCCGATCGCGCCGAGGCAATTCGCTTTGGCGTGGCAATGGCCCGCGCAGGCGATGTCGTGGCCTCCTTTGGCAAGGGACACGAACGCAGCATGTGCTACGGAGAGACCGAGTACCCCTGGAACGAACAGGATGCCATGCTGTCCGCGCTGCGCGCCCGCGCCCAAAAGCCGCACGAAAAATGAGCATACGGGGTTCGGCGCCGCGTAAGCCTCTTCCAGGCCCGCGCGCCCAGGTCCTTTCGGCTGGTCACCTCTCAGTCTGAATTCGCCTGCGCTGGAACCCCGGCCAATGAAGTGACCCCCCCCACCTCAACTACGGCGGGCCGCCCGTCTACCATTCTGTGTCCCAAAGGGCGCAGCCCAGATTTCGGTTAGCCCAGAAAAGCGGGCTGCAGGCCTCATCGTGAATGCCCAAAGGCGCCCTCAAACTTGCGCCAATCCTGCCCTGCCAAATCTTGCCCCGCCACCCATACCCCCGCCCTTCCCCATGCCCCTCCGTGGATTACTCGCCCTTCCCCTGTAGGGGCGCCCCTTGTGGGCGCCCTCCCCGCCGATCCCCTGACTGCCCGCCCCTCGACGCCACCCCGTCCCTCGCGCCCTTCCCCCGCAGTTCCCCTGCAGTTCCCCTAACCCCTGACCCCCGCCGTTCCCCCGTCCCAAATGCCGGTTTTGTGTCTCGATATGACCTATTGTAAGATGTGTGGTAACCTTGGAAAGTGCCCACAAGATTCGGCGGTCCTTCTGATCAAGATGAATCCGAAACTGGGCCGTCGCGGACCAATGCGCACTGTATTCATAGAGTCGACACATCAATTCGACCAGAGCGAAACTTCCGGCATTGTCTTTCCAAATCAATCGTGATATAACGGTGCCATACTGTGTTCGCTCGACGCGCCCGCGGCGCGTCGCTGGTTCTTATCTGCTTATCTTTGTTACGCACCCATAAGGAGGCGGCTCGTGCCGGCCTTACTCCGCAAATTTATTGTAATCCTGGCCTTAATCCTGGTGCTGGGCGCCTGTAATGGCGGCGGCGAGGGCGGCTCTACTTGGTTCAACCTCCCGTCAGTTCCAATCAGAGTTGATGCCAACGGCAACGGCACTGTGCTTGGCTTCAGTATGGGAGCCATCCTGCAGCAACCTATGCTGGATCAGTTCTCCGTTGCCGGTGTCGACGTCCTTGAGGTGCGCATCGGTTATCACGGCGTCTTTTTGCATGCCGACGGAGAACCTCTCCCCTATCTGAAATGGAGTGACGAATCAGCCGAACTCGTTGGCGACATCCTCTCCAATGTGGCCGGCGCCGAAGTCGGAGCCTCCGCGCTGCCCTGGCTGCGCAGAGTTGGCCTCGGAGCCATTATCATTCTGCCCACTGCCGGCCAGAACATCCCCTACTGGCAGGGCGAAGAGCTTGTCTCATCAGAGAGCGCCTCCGAAACCACCATCGGGCCCCTTCAGTTTGCCAGCCTCGCCTTCGACTCTGAAGGGCAGGCCTCCTTCGAAGGCATCCCCTTGTCGGAAATCGAGCAGTCCCTCGGAGCCTCGCTTGGTGTGGCGCTCCCGCCGATGGCCCTCCAAATCTTGAACGCGGTCGGCGTTGAACAGTTCTCCCTCGCCACCCAACCTAACGGCATCGACCTCGCCCTTGATAACACAGATCTGCCGGGACTCGCATACGATTCCGAACGACTCGACAATCTGATGCCCATCGTCAGCGCCTTCGTCGACGCCTCCATGGGCGGCATGATCGGTGAAGTCCTGCCCAAACTCCAGGGCGCAGACCTCGATATCATCGTCTCCTTTACCGGCGAACCGGCCGCCGATACGATGCTCCCAACCATTCCGGTCAGCATCGGTGAAGACGGATCGTTGGGCGCCTTCGGCATCCCTCTGGGGCTTGGTTCCATCGTGCCCGCGGACATCATGGGCATCCTCGGCGCAACCAACGCACAGAAGCTGGACCTGAGTATCCAGTCCGGCGGCCTTTACCTGGCGCTCAACCAAGAGTCCCTGCCCTCCATACTCTGGACCGACTCATCCCTCGACACGATCGGTGACGTCGCCGTTGACCTCCTTGGCGTTTCGCCGGGCATGGTCGATGTCGGCCTTACCGTTATGCGCGGCCTCCTCGCCAAAACGAATATCGGCCTTTCCGTTGACCTGCCCGCGCAGGACGGGATGACCTTCAGCGAAGAATTCGACGTGGGAGCACCCAACTTCGCAGCCGCGCCCGAAGGCGTAGATCCGGCCCTCAGAATCGGCGCGGCCATCGACAGCGACGGCTACGTTACCTCGGCCCTCGGCATCTCCCTCACCGACCTCATGGGCCTGTTGCCGCCCGTCAGCCTGCCGCCAACCGTCATGAACATCGTCGGCGGAGTCGGCTCGGACACGCTGCAGCTCACCACGTCCGCCGGCGGCATCGATCTCGTCGTCGATTCCGGCAGCCTGCTCACCATACAGTACGACGAAGCCGCGCTCAACCGGCTTCTCGTCGTCGTCTCCTCCCTTGAGGAAGATGTCGCCATCATCGGCGCAATCAGCCAGTACCTGCCCCACCTGCCCCCCGTAATCTCAAACGGACTTGATGTACAGCTCGCCCTGGCAGGACAGGAAGCCCCCGAAACCAGGCTGGCCTCGCTGCCAGTTGAAGTAAAGGCCGATGGCGCGCTCGCCGTCATGGGCATCCCCCTCGGCAGCCAGTCCATCTTGCAACCCCGCTTTATCACCGATATGCAGAGCCTCGGTATCCAGAGGCTCGATCTCAATATCATCGACGCCAGCCTCTATCTGGCCTCCAACGGCGGCCACCTGCCCGTTATCTCATGGACAGATCAATCCCTGGAAACCCTCCAGCGCGTCGTCACCGAACTGCTGCCCATCCCGCCTGGGATGCTCGGCGTTGGCCTTGAATTCCTTCAGAAGACCGATATCGGCGTCGCCCTCTCCATACCGGTGGCCGATGGCGCAGAAGGAATAGAAATGGCGCCCGCTTTCGATGTAACCGCAGTCCGCATGGAACCCCCTGACATCGATGTCGAGCACCGCCCCGTTCTCGGGCTCGGGCTCACGCTGGAAGGTTCGGAAATCACTTCTGTGGCCGGCGTGCCCGCAGGTCAGTTGCAGGAGAACGGCGTCAACCTGCCGGCCCTGCCCGCCAACATTGCCTCCATCCTCTACGACGGTCTGCAAGTCTCCGAATTGGAGTTGACCTCCTCTGCCAACCAGCTGAATGTCGTCGCCGACGAAGTGGTTCTCCTCACAGTCCATTATGATTCGCCGTCCATCCTCCGTACACTGGAGTTGGCCGCGCCATTCCTTCCAGGAGATATCGCAAACATACTCGCAGATCCCAATGTCTCCGCCCTGTTTGCCGAAGAACTCCTGCCCCTGATCGTCGGCGCGCAGCTGGACGTAACCGCCGAACTGAATCAGGAGTAACCATCCTGGCATCAACCGACTTGAAACAGTTTAAGGGCGAAAGTGGCCGCTTACCCACTTTCGCCTCTTTTTTCGACCCCAACAAGAGGAGCTAAGACACATGCCCAATGGAGGCTCCGACTGCTGTGGGACCTGCTGGTTCAATCGCAAAAACCGCGGCGAGAAGGGCTACCCCGAGTCGTCCAACAACGACTTGGAACCCTACTGCGAGATCAGGCGCGTCCCGATCAAGGACCCTTTCTGGACCTACTGCGCCAACCATCCCCACCGCAGACCCCAACGCGATCCGATTC
Source organism: Caldilineaceae bacterium (assembly GCA_022824685.1). Taxonomy (GTDB): domain Bacteria; phylum Chloroflexota; class Anaerolineae; order Caldilineales; family Caldilineaceae; genus Bin5. The sequence continues at coordinate 40,062 of JAJDZJ010000148.1, read as the reverse complement.
CAATCGGACCGATAATGCGCAACAATAGTAGCGAGTATGCCTCCAGGGGGTATGTTCGCGAAGCGTGGATACCGTCGCCCGATACGGAGGAAATACGTCTGCACCTGCTCGACATTCTGGAAAGGTTGCCCACACATATCGCCGCAGACCGCTATCCTGCCCGGCCCGGCTTGGCCGAGGTTGTCATTCGGCAGCTCGGCGAGTTCAAAGAAACAAGAGCCGAGAAGAAAATCCAGTGGCTGAGCGAGAACTTGCCGGAATCCTGGGCGAGCGTAGCGCGGGAAGCGTTGGCCAATATCAGAGCGGCAGAATGAGAGAACAGTTCACCCCGACTGAAGCGGAACTGTCCCATCCCCCCGACCCAAGCCTTTGCAGATCGAACTGCAAAAGTCTGTGCCCCTGGAATGGGTCGACGCGCTTGGAAATGCCGTCGACTCTTTGAAAGATCTATAGAGACCAGATCAAGACTTAATGTGAGGTACCAATGACAGACCGGGTAAAAGGAAAAGTTGCCATTGTAACCGGCGCCGGTTCGGTCGGCCCCGGCTGGGGCAACGGCAAGGCAGCCGCGACACTCTACGCTCGCGAAGGGGCGAGTGTCTTTCTCGTCGATTACAACCTGGAGGCCGCCAACGAGACCAAGGCCGTCATCGAGCAGGAGGGCGGAGAGTGCTTGGTCTTTCAGGCCGATGTGACAGACTCCCAGGCTGTGGAACAGATGGCCGAGGCTTGCATCAAGAAATATGGCAGTATCGACATCCTTCACAACAACGTCGGCATCATCGAGGTGGGCGGGCCGGTCGAAATCAGTGAGGCAAACTGGGACCGGCTGATGGATGTCAATGTGAAGGGCATGTTTCTGACCTGCAAGTTCTGTATCCCTCACATGGAGAAGCAAGGAGGTGGGGCAATCGTCAACATCTCCTCCATCGCCGGCATCCGCTACACCGGATACCCGAGCGTCTCCTACAACGCCTCCAAGGGCGCTATCAACCAGCTCACCCAGAACATTGCAATGCAATATGCCCGGAAGGGCATTCGAGCCAACTGCGTCCTCCCCGGCCTGATGAATACACCCTTCATCACCCAGGGCCTCCAGGACGCCTATTCCGACGAGGGCGTAGAAGAGATGATCAGACAGCGTGACAACCTCTGCCCGATGAAAAAGATGGGGGACGCCTGGGATGTCGCCTACGCCGCGCTATTCTTGGCATCTGACGAGGCCAAATACATCACCGGCGTCAATCTCCTCGTCGACGGCGGCCTGACCTGCGGGTTCGCTCCGTAACAGCCTATGCCGAAGGAAGTCCTGTTTGTCGGTCCCCGGCAGGTGGAAATTGGCGAATATGTCGACCCACCCGTTGGTCGCAGGGACGTGAAAGTCGCCAATCTCTATTCCGGCATCAGCCACGGCACCGAGAGTTCCCATTATCGCGGTGAAGCCGTCTGGCATGGCCGCAGCGTGGAGACGGACGGCTTCGTAACGGAGGGGCGTTCGATGAACCACCCCTTCACCTACGGTTACGAGGATGTTGCCCGCGTGGTGGAGGTTGGTTCGGAGGTGAATGAACTCGCGGTCGGCGACGTCGTGATGGGCTCGGCGCACCATCGAGAAACCAGAAACTTCAATCTGGACCAGGCAAAGGTCGGGGCAACCACCCAGGGTGTGGGCGTTAGCGTCTTTCCCTACGCGCTGCCGCCCGACGATGACCTGGAAAAGTACGTTTTCATCAGTCTGGGCGCCGTCGCGCTGGACGCCGTACTCGTGGGACCGGTGCGAATCGGCGAGAGTGCAGTGGTTGTCGGTCAAGGTGTAGTCGGTTTGCTGACCATGCAGCTGTGCAAACTCTCAGGCGCCGACCCAGTCATCGCGATCGACCTGCTCGATGAACGGCTGGAAACGGCAAAACGGCTTGGCGCCGATTACGCTCTCAACCCCAGCCACGGCGATGTCGGGCGCGAGGTGAAAAGAATCCTCGGCGGTCCGGGCGCCGACGTCTGTTTCGAGTGCTCCGGACGGACCTACGGCATCGGACTGGCCATGCACTGCGGCACGCCTTTCCCCAAGGTCGTCGCCGTGGGCATGTATGACGGCCCCGCCGAAGACCTCTATCTCGGCGAAGAGTTCTGCCGCAGCGCCGGGCAGATCCTACACTCACGCAGCGGAGGGTATCGTCTTCCACCCGAGAACCCAGAGAGCGGACTTTACCATCGCCGCTGGGACATCATTCGCGTGCACAATGTAATCATCAAGCTCCTGCACACCGGCAGGCTTGACGTCAGCGGTCTGATTACGCATCGCTTTTCCCTGGAAGAAGCGCCTCAGGCTTACAAGCTGATCGACGAAGGGGCGACAGGGATGTTGAAAGTCATCTTCGACCTCACCTCGAAGTAAAGCTGTCCAGGTCGCAGTACGACTTGCATTCACCTGGGAGGCGCTGTTCTGCCTATGGAGGGTCCGGCATGTCCAGCAAAGTAGACGCGGCCGTTGTCGTAGCCACGCGGAAGATGGAGATCCAGGCTTTTGACCTTCCGGCCATCGGTGAGGAAGACGGCCTGCTGAAAGTCGAGATGTGCGGCGTTTGCGGCAGCGATCCCCGCATCTACAGTTGGACCGATGCAAAGCGATTTCCGCTTATCATGGGACATGAGCTCGTCGGGCACATTGAGCAACTGGGGAGTAGAGCCGCGGCGCGCTGGGGCGTCGGGGTCGGTGATCGCGTTATCGTTGAGCACCTGTTTGGGTGCGGGCACTGCCGCTGGTGCCTGCTGGGAGAGTACCGTTTCTGCAAAGAGCATCAGGGCTACGGCGGGACGACGCCATCCAGTGTGCCGCCGCATCTGTGGGGGGCATACAGCCAGTACATGTATCTGGCTCCCAATTCGCGCGTGCACCGCATTGCCGGGGATGTGCCTGCGGAGGCTGCGGCAATGACATGCGCCAACATCGGCAACGGGCTGCGCTGGGTGCGCACGAAGGGCGGCGTTGCTATTGGCGATAACGTGGTTGTAATCGGGCCGGGCGGGCAAGGCCTGGCCTCGATCCTGGCGGCCAACGAGGCCGGGGCGTCGAAGATCATCGTGCTTGGGCTGACGCAGGACGAACACCGTTTCGAGCTGGCCAGGCAGTTCGGCGCGACACACACCATCAATCTCGACCATGAAGAACCGGTCGAAGCTGTTCTTGAGCTCACCGACGGCGTGCTAGCCGATCTTGTCGTGGACCTGACCGGAGCCACGGCTTCATTTCCCCTGGCGCTGGACCTGGCGCGGCCTATGGGCGTTGTCGTCGTCGGTTCGAACACCGGCGACCAGGAGGTTGCCGTCGTTCCCAGCAAGATCCCGATCAAAGAGCTGCGCGTTCAGGGGGTGAATACGCATGATACGCCTGCCGTGCAGGCAGCGATCAAGATCGTCGAGTCGCGCCGCTATCCCATCGAGAAAATGGTCACGCACCGTTTTCCGCTGGAGGAGGCAGAAAGGGCTGTGCGTGCGGCCGGAGGTCAAATCGAGTTGGACGGATTCATCAAGGGCGTAATCGTTCCGAACTGAGGAGCGTTTCTATGGACATCACATGGGATTACACGAACCAACGCGAGTATGTCAGGCGGATCAGCGAAGGCATGCCGCCGGTGATCATCAGCGCGGTCGTGACGGGCGGGCATCAGAAGAGCGAGAACCCGGCGATGCCGGTTACAGCCGAAGAACAGGCCGATGCTGCGGCCGAGGTTTTCGCGGCCGGCGCAACCATCATCCACATCCACGCCCGCCAGGCCGAAGACCCGACCCAGGCATCGCATGAGGCGGACCGTTATCGCGAGATTAACGAACTGATGCGCGCCAAGGCGCCGCAGATCCTGGTGGACAATTCGCAAGGATTCGCCGATCTCACCACCGCAGGCAGCGATTTCGTTGGAACGGCCCACCATTACAAATCCGCGCCTATCGAGGCCAGCCCCGACATCATGGCCTTCAACCCGGGGCCAATGACCTTTCGGGGCGGCGCGGCCTACACGGGCGGCGACAGCGGGCCCAGCAAGGTTACTCTCGCCACCTTTGACGACTCGGAACGCACGGCACACCGTCTGCGGGAACGCGGCATTAAACCGCAGGTCTTTCTCTACCACCCTGGGCACCTCGATATCCTGGACTATCTCATCCAGCGCGACGCGCTGGACAAGCCCTACTTTCTGCAACTGGTCTTTGGGCAGCAGAGCGGCATCAACACCAGTATGGACAGCTTTCTCTACATGGTGCGCAACCTTCCGGAGGATTCCCTCTTCCAGACATGCGCGCTGGGCCTGGAAGAGATTCAGGTAAATGTGATGGCGATGCTGCTTGGCGGCCATGTGCGCACCGGGCTGGAGGACTGTATCCACTACCAGCGCGGTGAACTTGCGCAGAGTAACGCCCAGATGGTGGAGCGGATTGCGCGCATCGCCAACGACCTGGGGCGGGGCGTCGCCACGATCGAAGAGACGCGCCGGATGTTGGGCATCGACAACTGAATTGACGGCATGCACCGTCCCACATGAGACGCCGCCCCAATTTCGGCCAGGTTCTCTTCACCCGACTGCTTCTGCAAGCCCCGGCGAGTCCTCAGGTAGTGACAAGCAAGGGGGGGCGCGTAACCTCACTACTGCGACCTTGCAAGAGGATCGTTTCCTGTCGGGCGCATCCCAGATTTTTTGACTGCGGCTGACTGAATCAGGCACGTTCGGTTTTTCGTGACGTCACCCGTACAAGGAACTTAGACTGAGGGATGGACGGGACCGGTGCAGCACGATTTTCATGCCAAGATTCCTCTGTTTTGGGCGCCATCCGCGCCCAACCTTTCACCGCTGGCGCCATTCGGTCATTCTCCGAAACGTATCAGGTCGGCGGCGGGCACAATGCCGGACAGGCGCACGGCTGGGAAGAGGGCGCACCGGAGGGTGAGGCATGTAGTTGAAGGGGGGCGCTGCGGGGGGAATCCCCCACGCACAGAACGGCATTGGTCAGTGGTCAGTGGCTAGTGGTCGGAGGGCACGACACCTGTTTTGCTTGGGGACGCGACCTGGCTTCATCTAAATCTTTGCCGGAGGCGTAAGAAAGTTCGCCCTCATTTTGTACTGCACACATCTTTACCTGTTCGGCGCTTGAACGACGCTAACCGTTCCGATATAATCACACCAGTCTTCCGAAGTCAGGTCCGGTTTCCGTGCCCCAAACAGGAACCCATTCACCCCCATTTATCGGAACAAAATGCCATGCGCAATACAAGAATTCTCGTCGTCGGACTGGGCGCTATGGGAAGTGCTACCCTTTATCACCTAGCCCGCCGCGGCGTGCCTGCTGAAGGCATCGAACAGTTCGAGCTCGGCCATGCCCTCGGCAGTTCACACGGCTTCTCCAGGATTTTCCGCGACATCTATCCCCATCCTCGCTACATTGAGCTCGCTGAAGCGACCATCCCGTTATGGCAAGAGTTGGACTCCCGCGCCGAAGAGAAGCTGATGCACTTCACGGGACTGCTCTACTTTGCCCGCCCCGGCAACAAGGACATCGAACGGACAGCCGAAGCGATGGAGTCGCTCAACAGGACGATTGAACGCCCGACGCCTCAGGAGGTTGCCGACCGCTATCCTGCACTGCGTCTGCCCCCGGACACCGTCACCTGCTTCACTGCCCAGGCCGGTCTTCTGAACGTTGGCCGCTGTATCCTGGAGCACCTGAAACAGGCGCAGCGCTCCGGCGCGACTATACACGAGCAGGTCCGCGTCCACCGCGTCGACATAAGCCAGGAAACGCCCCTGTTGGAGACTTCCGCCGGCGAATTTCGTTGCGACAGGCTGATCATTTCGCCCGGCCCGTGGGCCTCTGAACTCCTCGCAGATCTTTCGCTGCCGTTACGCGTGACCCGCCAGCAGGAGTTCTACTTCCGACCGAAGAACCGCGCCCCCTATCAGCCCGGCCGCCTGCCGGTTTTTGGCGACATGGAAACTAAATTCTACGGTTTTCCCGACTACGGTCCGGGCGTAAAGACCGCCGACGATGGCCTCGGCGTTGAGACCTCCCCCGGCCGGGTCGACCGACAGCTCGATCTGGGTAAGCGGGATGACCTGCAGGAATGGCTCGAAGCCATGATGCCTGACGCCGGTTTCACCTACGTCGAAGGCGGGACCTGCATGTATACAAACACGCCCGACCGGGACTTCATCATCGGCGCGCACCCTGGTAATCCGAACGTGCTGGTCGCCGCTGGATTTTCGGGGCACGGATTCAAATTTTCGACTCTGGTGGGGAAGATCCTCGCCGATCTGGCCTCCGAAGGGGCGACCGAATACCCTCTCGACCAGTTCCGACCGGACCGGTTTGAGCAGGCAACTTGCAAGTGAAAAAAGGCTTGCGGTTGGGCCGAAGCTCTATGCCGGGAAACTGCTCCGGATTGCCGCAAAACTGAGTCCGCGGTGGAGACTATGATGACCACAGCCCCCGAAGAGACCGCACGAAGACTCTGCGAGGAAGCCGTGGTCATGGTCAGCCTGAACGTGAGCAACCGGGAATACTCGATGCGAGCACTCAAACAGGTGTGCTCGCTGCATTTACTATCCTCTGCTCAACCGGCCAACCGACCCTCTCTTCAAAGTCTGCCTCAACCCCAGCCGCGAAAGGAGTTGCACCTTTGACCGAATCAAACTTGAATGCCTCGGAACTGAACCGCATGAAACTGGCATCCGACCCGTATCGCCCGGCCTATCACTTCCTGGCCCCGCACAACTGGCTGAACGACCCGAACGGCACGATTTTCTGGAAGGGCAGGTATCACCTGTTTTATCAGAACAATCCTTACGACGCTTACCACGGCGGCGCAACGGGAACGATTCACTGGGGTCATGCCGTCAGCGAAGATCTTGTGCACTGGCAGGACCTGCCGATCGCGCTCGCGCCGGTGGATCCCTACGACCGGGACGGCTGCTACAGCGGCACGGCCTTCGTCAACATGGACGGCGTCCCGACCATCATCTACCATGGCGTGCGGGGCGGGATCTGCCTCGCCACGAGTCAGGATGAGATGCTGGTCGAATGGGAAAAGCTGGAGGCGAACCCGGTCATCCCGACACAGGGCCCTGATGACGACTATATAGTAGACGGCGCTCCCTGCGCCTGGATCGAGGGCGACACCTACTACGCGTTAACGGGTAACACCGGCCAGGCGTCATTTGACGGCCTTGAGCCGGACAGGGCCTTCCTGTACAGGTCGAAGGATCTGGTGCACTGGGAATACCTGCATCCTCTTTACGATGGCGGCAAGCACACTGAAACAGGTGAGGACTGTGCTGTGCCCGACTTCTTCCCTCTGGGCGACAGGCATGTCCTGCTCTTCGCCAGCCACAGTCGCGGGCCGCAGTACTATACGGGGATTTACGAGAACCAGAGATTCACGCCCACAAGGCACGGGAGGCAGGCATACGGTGAGACCGGTTTCTCCAACAGGACGGGCATCCTGAATGAGTGCCAGACGCTGCTGGACGGTAACGGCCGGCGCGTGCTCTTTGGCAGGCTGTCCGAGGGACGGTACGGCTACATTCAGCGGGCATCGGGCTGGTCGGGCATTATGGCCCTGCCGATGGCGCTCTCACTGGGTGAAGAGGGCGAGTTGCTCATGAGCCCGGTTGAGGAGTTGGAGGCGCTGCGCCGCAACCCTGTAAAAACGTCCGACCTCCGCCTAGCGGGAGATTCGACGGTAACGCTTGACGGCGTGCGCGGCAACCGGCTTGAGCTCCGGGCGGTTTTCAGTTGGGAGAGCGCAGAGGAGTTCGGCCTGAAAGTGTGTTGTTCGCCCGACGGCGCGGAACAGACGATGATTCGCTTCAACGTCAATCCCAATGATTCAACGCAGCCGCAGGAAAATTTGAGTCCTGACCGACTGCTTGTCCTGGACGTTACCCGCTCGAGTGTCAGTCAGGGGGTCAAGAACCGGGAGTCGCAGCGTTGTACCGTCTGGCACGCCTACGGCCAGCCGATTGAGCTGCGGGTCTTCGTCGACCGAAGCATCGTCGAGGTCTTTGCCCAAGGGGGCCATTACCTGGGCAAGCGCATCTATCCGGCGCGGCCTGACAGTCTGGGCGTGCAGATCTTCTCGCGGGGCGGAAACGCAACTCTCCACTCCCTGGAGGCGTGGGAGATGGACGCAATCTGGCCGATTTAGACTCAGGGCGAGACACTGTCACTTTCGGCCGGCCGCGCGTTCTTGCAGGAGGAGACGATTACGAGCTTTTCCGAGCAGCGACAGACCGAGACCGCGCAGCGCTAAAACGCAGCGCGCCGGTCAGGACAATTTCATTTTCCCCTGATTTTGTCCACTCACTCCTCGTGGGTTTGTAAGCTATACTTAGGCTGATCAGAACGCCCACAACAACCAGGAGACATGACCCATGTCTGAGCCGCTACGCATTCTGTCCGTCGGCGCTCATCCCGCTGACATTTTCGATCAATCGGGTGGGACAATGGCCCATCACGCGGCGCGGGGAGACTATGTTGGCTGCGTCGTTCTCACGCACGGCGCGCGTGTGCATGACAAGGTCATCAGTGACGAAATGCATCATCGCAGCGAAGTGCCTGAGGCCGATGAACTGCAGTCCCTCATGGCGGAGCGGTCCGACGTCAAGGCGGAAGAAGCCCGCGAGGCCTGCAATCTGCTGGGCGTTGAAGACGTGTACTTCTTCGGCGCCGATGATGCGGTCCTGCTCGTCACTGACGAGGCTGTCAGGCGGCTGGCGCGGCTCCTTCGCCAACTGAAACCGGACATTGTCCTGACCCACTTCCCCAAAGAAGGCGACGGCCTTACCAATCCGCATGCCATCGCCGGGCAAATCGTCCTCCATGCTCTCTCACTGGCATCCGGCGTAGACCCCGGCGACCGCAATCCGCCGCACAAGGCCGCCCAGGTCTTTTTCTTCGGCACCGGCGCGGCCGCGATTCCCCGCCAGGTCTGGCAGTCCGAGGGCGGGTATTACAACGATGTCTTCATCGACATCACCGATGTCGTCGACAAGAAGCTGGCCGCCCTCGACTGTCTTGTGAGCCAGGGCTACGGGGGGGCCTACGCCCGCAAACGCATCGAGACCAGCGACGGCGCGTTCGGGATGTCCGGCGGTGTTGCCTACGCGGAGGGATTCATCTCGATGAACGCCGAAACGCACTACTATCTGCCGGTTACCGAGCGGGCAATGGAGCTTGCACGCTCGTCAGACCACGAAAAGATCGAAGAGACATCCTATCGGGTGCCCGTTGACTGATATCCCTCAGAACTGGGGCAAACGCTGCGACTGCTGCAGTCAGGCCGGGTAGTCCCCTGTAAACTGTAATCCCGCTCCGAAGGAGGACCTGATCTTGGCGTCGCCAAACCAATATGACCTCGATCTTAAACTGGCAGAGCTTCGTATCAACGGTTATGTGCTCTTCGAAGACCTGATTCCGGTGGAGAAGATCGACCGTATCCGGGAGGCATTTCTTCCCTACCTGGAGAGAGTGCGAACGCACGGCAATCCTGCCGGCGGTGTGGACCTGCAAGCACGCAGCGATGACCGCCTTGTCTTCGAGGGGCGCCTGCAAGTGGTCAATCGCTACACGCTCTACATCCCCTGGGAGCAGCCGTTCGCCGACCCGGAGATCTACGAGAATCCGGTCTTGCTCAACTTTCTGGACCGCTATTGGGGCACTGAGGACTATCGCATCACCTGCTATCACTCGAACAACCCCTATCCGGGCAGCGAATTCCAGAGGTGGCATCGCGACGCCGGCATTTCCAAATTGGCGCCGCACGTTGGTCTCGAAGTCTGCCCCCATTTTGGAGTCAAGTTCCCCCTGGTTGACACCTGCGAGGAAAATGGCAGCTTCGAGATACTGCCATGTACGCAATACCTCGCTGACCCGGCCATGGAGGACCGATACGACGAGGTACTTGAAGTTGGCGACTTCCCCTCTCGGCGCCGCCTCAATCTGAAAAAGGGAACGCTCTGGATCCAGGACCCGCGTACACTTCACCGCGGCACGCCAAACCGCTCGGATCACGTGCGGCCGGAACTGGTGATCTGCTACTCACTGCCCTGGTTCAACCAGCGCGTGCCAATTGAGATGACACAGGCCGAGTTCGACAATATCTCTGAGAGAGGACGCAAACTGCACGCCACCTGCCGTGTTATCAGTTAGCCCGACGCGTCGTCAAGCAGGTTACATTACGAACAAGACCCAGTTCGGGAATCGACATCCTGGGACGAGGATGAAGAGGGTACAGTCATGAAATTCAGTCGCGATCAGTTTCTTGAAGAGGGATTTGTGATTCTGCGGGGGGTCATTCCGCCGCAAGAACTGGAAGGTCTGCGGCGGGCCCATGAGCTGCTCGTCGAGCGGCAAAAGGAGATCTGGGCGCGCGAGCGGGGACCGGATGACCCGGCCGGCGGCATCTGGGAGACCCACGCGCAACCGCGTCTTAATCTGGGAGTGCTGGCGGGCCAGATCGATGCGCAGACCATTGGCGCGGTCGAGATCTGGCTGCACGAGAACATGCAGGGGGTCAGCAGCCGCCTGCTAGGCGTGGAGGACGCCGCCGTCACCGAGATGATGCTCATGTGCAACCCGGTACGCGACCACGAAACAGGCGGCCATCGCGGCTGGCACCGTGACTTCTACCCGCCCCACACCGCGCCGCTCCAGGCCTACGCCGACGACGTCCTCGAGAATGGCCCCCGCTACGTGCAGTGGAACCTCCCGCTCTACGACGACAACGTCCTTTGGGTCGTCCCCGGCAGCCATGCCCGGCTCAACACCGCCGAGGAAAACGCGGCCATGACTGAAGACGCTCGGGCGCCCTTGCCTGGCGCTGTCCAGACCCATCTCGCGGCCGGCGATGGGGTCGCCTACATCTTGCCCCTTCTGCACTGGGGCAGCCGCTACAACGCCAAAATGCGGCGCACAATCCACGGCGGCTTCTCGGAGTTCACCACGCACAAGGAACTGCCTTTCCTTGAGCATCTTTCTCGTGCGTCACAAGAGTCCTTCCGACGGTGGAACGGGCGAAGCACCCAGAAGTTCGAGCAGATCGAGGCGGCGCTGCGGGCGGTAGTCGACGGCGACGGCACGGCATACAGGGCCGCTCTGGACAGGCTGCATCCTGGACGCGGCGAAAACGGCCGCCTGCTCTCAACCATCTTCCTGAGCAAGAGCGCCAAACGCATCCATCACCTGAAGAGTCCAAACTTCGACACCCTGCCCCAGCAGGAACGGTTGTGGGCTGAGAGCATCCATCCCACGACTCTTCAGTGGGGCAGGCCGCTCGCCAACCGCTTCACACAGAAGGAAGCCGGCAAGCTGTGGGCGCGCTTCAAGTTTGTCGACGATCTGCTGCAGGCTGATGAAGACCAGTGGGCGCCGGGCTTCCAGGGTGAGGAGACTCGTTACTATTTCGACCAGGTCCCGGCGGATCTCAGCGTAGAGGCTTTCGTCGCTACGTTCTGAGAATGGCTGGACCGCGTAGCATCGCATCCCAGGCGGAAGACGCGAACCGTGTTACATGGTGGCGCGTTCCGCCGAGCACAGGAGTCAGACTGTGGGAAACAAGCCAGTCAAAATCGGGTTCATCGGTACCGGAATGATCGCGCAGGTGATGCACCTGCCGCATCTGTTCGAGATTCCGGACCGTTTCGAAGTTACGGCCCTGTGCGATCTTTCCCCTGGCACGGTACAAGCCGTTGCCGCCCGGTTCGGCATTCGGCATACATTTACGGACTATCGCGAAATGTTGGATCGCGCCGACGTGGATGCGGTGATGGTGCTGACACGAGACCATGCCCAGCCTGCGACCGACGCGCTGCGGGCCGGCAAGCACGTCTTCATTGAAAAGCCGATGTGCAACAACCTGGACGAAGCCGACGAACTTCTGGATGCCCAGGCACAAAGCGGCCGCGTGGCCATGCTCGGCCATCACAAGATCTACGACCCCGGTTACCTGGCCGGCCGCGAACGCATCCGGCGGGTGCAGAACCCCAACCTGATCCGCCTCCACGATGTCAACGGGCCCAACGACCTGTTCCTGCAGCACTATGACATCGTGCGCGTGGATGACATCGACGCGCACGAGAAGAACCGCATGAATCAACTCCACCAGGACAGCCTGCAGCGCGCCATCGGCGCCCAGCCTGAACCGGTCTTGCGCGCCTACGGAAAGATGTTGGGGCTCTTGATTCACGACATCTACATACTGGATGCCGCTTTCGGCCTGCCGGAGCGGGTCGTGTCCACCGATATCTGGAACGGGGGCGGGGCCATCATCTCGATTCTGGCCTATTCCAACAGCCTCCGCTGTGTCGTAGAGACGACCGCAGTCCCGAATCTGCGCCTTTTCGACGAGTCCATGACCGTCTACGCGCCGGACAGCGTCGTGTCCATCGTCTTCCCCAGCCCGTTCCTCAAGAACGCCGCCACCGTAGTGGAAGAGTGGCGGATGGACGGGGGCCGCTACCGCGAGTCCACCACCACCGCCTCATACGAGGAGGCCTTCAAGCTCGAACTGACCCACTTCCACGACTGCATTGTGAACGGTCAAACGCCCCGCACGCCCGCCTCAGGAGGTCGCGCACAGATCGCGCTGCTGATCGATATGATTAAGGCGTACCGAGCATAGGGGTGCAAGTGGACGGCTGGCCACTGTAATCAGGTGTACGGTCGATTTACCCGAGCTCAATTCCACTTCCCTGAATCACCTATCTACTCCCTTCTCCTTTCCTTCCATTTCAACCTTAGATCATTCAGGCTGTGCTCCGACTGGTGCGAAAAGCAGGGGCTGCCTGGAGGGCCTTCAATTCCAATACCGAGCCTCCGCCTGCGCTTTCCTGAGCGGTTCAAGCTGGTCTACTTGCGGGCTCAGAACGGAGACACCCATGATGGGCAAACAGATTCGTGGCGCATCAGGTTCGCAAGCCGGTCGGGAAAAATGACTTGACCTGCGCATCTCCAATGTAATAAAATTATGTTGTCTTGCAATCTTCCGCACCGATGTTTCCAGCCGTCAAATTCATGTAAGACAACAGGAGGCCAAGAGATGAGAAGGCGTAATTTCTCCATTGCCACTACGATTCTCGGACTATTCATGGTGCTTGCCCTGCTGGCTGCTTGTGCTCCAGCGGCCCCCGCGGACAGTGGCGCTGAACAGGCCGCCGCTGAATCGGAAGCGGCCGCCCCGGCCGATGAGGGAGGGCCCAAGTACGGCGGAATCCTTAAGTTTGGCCAGGCGCAGGCGTCAACCGTGATCAACCCTTGGGGTGGACGACTTCACGGCGCGACCGAGTGGAACATCCTCCACCAGATCTATGAAGGGCTGCTGTATTGGGACTCGGGGTACAACAACAACCCGTCCCTGGCCGAGTCCTGGGAGGCCGTCAGTGACACCGAATACATCTTCAATCTGCGTCAAGGCGTCCTGTTCCACAATGGTGAAGAGATGACATCCGAGGACGTCGTCTACTCCTTTGAACACGCGATGGATGAATCAATCTCCGCATATGCAGGCTGGCTTTCCCCGGTCGCCAGCGTCAAGGCTGTCGATGAATACACCGTTAAAGTAACCCTCAAGGAACCATACAGCCCCTTCCTGGACGTGCTTGGCAGGCCGGCCGTGCTGGTCATGCCTGCTGGCACATTTGAGAAGGAGCCGTTCGAATACATCGGCACGGGACCTTTCAAGTTGCAGGAGTTTGAACCCGGCGTCAAGACCGAGCTGGTCCGAAATGAAGACTACTGGGAGGAAGGCGTACCCTACCTGGATGGCATCAGCATGTCCTACCTGCTCGACGACGCCGCGCGCGCAGCCAATCTCTCCTCGGACGCGGTCGACTTCATCATGATGGTGCCCGGCGCCTCCTGGGAATCTCTGACCCAGCAGGAGTACAAGCTGTTTACCGGTGACACCGGCATATTCTTCATGTTCACCTTCAACGTAGGGCGGGAGCCGTTTAACGACCCCAATGTGTTGAAGGCGTTGCAGCATCTGGTCGACAGGCAGGTCATGTGCGATGTATACACAGCCGGCCGCTGCAACCGTTTTTTCGCAGGGGACCCACAGCCTCCGAACAGCCAGTACTACACTGGGATCGAGTATTTCAAGGAGCCTGACATCGAGAAGGCTAAAGAATACCTGGCCAAGTCCAACTATCCGGACGGCTTTGAAGTGGACCTCAACTTTTACGGCGCTGCCTCGGATGAAGGTCAGATCGCCGAGATCCTCCAGATCAGCGCCGCCGAGTTGGGAATAAAATTCAACCTTTTGGCCACCGACCACGCGGTGTGGGTGGAGAAGGTCTACAAGGGCGAATTCACCGCCGCCCTGTAAGGTCTCTACGCTTCCAGCCCGGACGATATCTTCTACGGTATTATGCATCCGGAGGGCGTATCGCACGGCTTTGCGCCCAACTTTGACATTCCCGAATACAACGTACTGGTCGAAGAGGCGCGCACGGTAACCGATCCCGACCGGCGCAGAGAGCTGTATACCGAGGCGCTGACCATTGGGTATGAGACGGGATGGCCCCTCATCTACCTCTTCACCTATGACGATCGCATGGGCATGCACCCCGATGTCATGGACTATCAGGTAGATGGTCTGGGCACGGTGCGCTTCCTGAAGTACGTCTGGCTGGACCGGTAGCGGAACTCAGTCCTAGCCAAGAGGACGCATTTCTCTGAAGTCTGGGGATGCGTCCTCCGTTCGGCGGTGTGTCGTCCCTTCTGTGACGCACCGAGCCCAAGTCGCATTTCCAAACTGTGGAAGAGGAGACGACCATATATGGCGCGATTTCTGGGTCGCCGTCTGATTCGAGCCGTACTGACAGTCTGGGCGGTGGCGACCCTCGTCTTTCTGCTGATGCACGCGCTTCCCGGCGACGTTGTGCTCGTGTTGCTCGATACAGTGGGCGCAGGCTCGGAAGCGGCAGAAAAGATGCGTCAGTTCCTGGGGCTTGACCGTCCGCTCCACGTGCAGTACTTTGACTGGCTGGGAGATATCCTCAGGGGGGACATGGGCAACTCCCTGTTGGGCGGCTACCCGGTCTGGGATCTGGTCAAATCTCGTATTCCCGTAACCGTAGAACTGGCCGCTCTGACTATTCTTCTGGGGCTTTCGATCGCGATTCCCTTGGGAATCCTGGCGGCTGCCCGCAACGGAACCTGGATTGACCTAATGGCGATGCAATTCGGACAGTTGGGAATCTCGATTCCGAACTTCTGGATTGCCACGATTCTGATTCTGGTCGTTGCCGCACGCCTGCAGTGGCTTCCGCCTTCCGGTTATAAACCTTTCAGCGACGGCCTGGGCGTCAACCTGCTGCATATGGTTATGCCTACAGTGAGCCTCGCGCTGCCCCTGGCCGCGGTGATGACGCGCGTCGTGCGTTCGGCAGTGCTTGAGGTTCTCAGTCGCGACTACATGCGGGTGGCGCACGCCAAGGGGCTCCGTCCCAGACAAGTACTCTGGCGGCATGGTCTCAAGAATGCCGCGATTCCAATCGTAACCGTCATTGGTCTGGAGTTGGGTTATCTGTTGGGCGGGACGGTCCTGATCGAGGAGATGTTCTTCGTTCCGGGATTGGGCCAGCTGACGGTGCGCGCTCTGTTGAACCGGGATCTGCCTGTGCTACAGGGTGTCTTGCTTCTCTACTCGACTGCATTCGTGTTCGTCAATCTTGTAGTGGACCTGCTCTATGGCCAACTCGATCCGCGAATTCGCTACCAGTAGCGCGGAGGCGGAGCGGACATTTACGACGAGAAAACCGCTGCAACGTTTCTTGCTCCGTGCAGCGGGTCACCGCCTGTTCGTGGTCGGCTTTATCATAACCCTTGCGCTGATCATCACGTCGGTCTTCGCCCCTTTCTTTGCGACCAACGACCCTTTCGAGGCGGATTTCAGTCAGATGCTCGCCAGCCCGAGCGCGGAGCACCTGTTTGGCACCGACTATTTGGGACGCGACCTCTTCAGCAGGATCATTTACGGAGGGCGGTTCAGCCTGCTCGTCGCCATTCTGTCAATGGCCTTGTCCGGCCTCGTCGGCCTGCTGCTTGGGATTGCCGCCGGCTTTCTACGCGGGCCTGTCGAGAACGGCATCATGGCGTTCATCGATCTGCTGTTCGCGATTCCCGGTCTCCTGTTGGCCTTGACCATTTCCGTCCTGCTTGGGCCGTCCACCCAGAACTTGATCATCGCGCTTGCAGTCATCTATGTCCCCATTCTCTGTCGTGTCACACGCGGCGCGGTCATCGCTGTGTCACAACTGCCTTACATCGAAAGCGCACGGGCCGTCGGGGTCTCCAACCTGCGAATCATGCTGCTCCATCTGCTTCCCAACGCCGCGGCCCCGGTGATCGTACAGATTACGATCGGGCTTGCCTGGACCATCCTGAGCGAGGCGGCCCTGACATTTCTGGGATTTGGCGCCCAACCCCCCGCCCCTTCTTGGGGCGCGATCCTGGCCGGAGGGCGTAAGTACCTGAATACGCATCCGGAAATGTCGGTCTTCCCTGGTATCGCCATTGCCATCTCCGTGCTCGGCTTCAATCTTCTAGGCGACGGCCTCCGAGACCTGCTTGATCCAACCTTGCGCGAACGCTGAAACCACAATTGGGGAGGAAGATTCCTCCCCTTATACGCCTATTATTCGACAATGGAGCGTAAACTATGAAGATCCTTGTAACCGGCGCAACGGGACGCATCGGCAGCCGCCTTGTTGCCGAACTTCTGAGACATAACCATGAGGTGCGCGCCCTCGTGATACCGGCAGATCCTCTGCGGGCACGGATTGAAGGACTGGGCGTCGAAATCGTGGAGGGGCAGCTCACAGAAAGAGACAGCCTGAAACCTGCTGTGGAGGGAGTCGACGCGGTCTACCATCTGGGCGCCCATTTGCCCCAGGGCCGCACCTCAGATGAAATCTTCGCCACCAATGTAGTCGGTACTTACAATCTGCTGGAAACCCTCGTCCCTCACGCCAGCCGGATCAAACGGTTCGTCCTTGCCAGCACCGACAATGTCTATTGGAATCCCAACGGCGCCCTCTATCTGCCGGTGGACGAACAGCATCCACGTATCAACGACGATCCGTATGGAATGAGCAAAATCCTGTGCGAGGATATGTGCTGGAACTACATGCGGCGGTGCGGCCTGCCAGTGACGATTCCCCGTTTTGGTGTAACGCTGGCCTGCGATGAGCTTCTTGACCCCATGTCGATCTGGGCAGACAAACTCTACCTGCCCGGATTCCTGAACCTTCTGAAATCCAGGCCGAGCCTGTCACCTGAAGAGCAAGAGACTGTCGAAAACTTGGGGGACCTGGATCCCCGCGACCCTACCCTTGTGATCGCCTATGACCCGCGAGGCAAAGCCGCGACGGAAATGGTAAATGATCCCCGAAATCTGGCTGAAGGACTGCTCCTGCTCTTGGAGAAAGAGGTCGCTGTGGGCAACGTTTTCCATCTCATGGCGGGACAACCGTTCGCCCACGATGAACTGCTGAAGTATATTTCGAAAGTGACCGGCTGGCCCTGCGTCGAGGTGACTGTCTCTAAGGTTGTCCACTGGGAACTAAGCATCGCCAAGGCGCGAGCCGTCCTCGGATACAATCCTGCCAGAGACGTGTTTCAAATGATTGACGAAGCTTGGGCGCGAAAAACAGAAATGGAACGCCCGGCCTGAATTTTGCCTTAAATCTTTACCAACTTGCGCGCCCGGTTCCCCTCAGTTCCCAGCTCTGCCACAAAGATGTTGCCGCGCGAATCACACCAAATCCCGTGAGGCATCAACAGTCCCGTTTCCCTCCCCCTGAATCGACCCACCAACTCGCCCGACTCATGGAAAATCGATATCCCAATTGGGGCCGGGCCTTTGCCCAATGAGCCGCCCTGCTCCGCCACATACACAAGCTGATCTGGGCTGCAATAGACATCGCCAGGCCCGTTTACATCCTCCCACATCGTGACGAACTGGCCTTCGCGGTCGAAAATCTGAATGCGGCTCGACTCCCGGTCACAGACCAACACACGCCCCTGCGTGTCGATGCCAAGATTATGCACTAACGCAAACTGCCCCGGCTCGAGCCCAGACGTGCCCCACGATAGTTCCAGCTCCCCGTCCGCCGAAAAACGGTGGACCTGGTGATTGCCGTATCCGTCAGCCGCGAAAATGCACCCGTCCTCCGCGATGGCCACCCCCGCCGGCATGTTGAACGGCGGGTCCAACGACGTGCCGTAGGGCGTCACTGTCATCATCGCCCAACCCCGCCGGCCCAGCTCCAGCAGCTTTTCGCCGTGCTGCGTGTGCTTCGTGACAACGTGCTCCTGCCGGTCTGTCACCCAAACGTAGTCATCGGAATCAATGAAGATGCCGTGCGGCTCGGTGAACTCGCCCTCACCCCAGGAGGTGATAAAGTTCCCGGTCTCCGCCTCAAACGCCACCACCGGGTGCTTGTGGCGGCAGAAGACGAAAACTCGATCGCGTGAGTCGACCGCCACATCCGGCACCGAGCCCAGCGACCACCCTTCCGGAACCTTCGGCCAGGAATCGTCAATCTCATAACGAAAATCGCCGTATCCAATAGGCATAATTGGTTATCCTCCCTTACCATTCCAATGGTCAGGCCGAAAGCAGTTGTCTATTCCTTGCGCCAGTGGTCTTCGGCCCTGTCAACGGGCATGAAATCCAGCAGCTTCCACGCCTAGGGCGTGTCGTAAATCTTCCACCTGTTATTGGACGCGCCGTAAATGATCTCGTAGCTGATGTTTGGCCGTTCAACGCAGGCCCGGAAAAAGCCGCCGGCATCCCGATAACTGAACCAGCTCACCAGCGAGCGGTAGTCGCTGCCAGGCCGGTCCGAAGCCGGCAGCGTGCCTAAGCGAACGCAGATTACCTCCATTGGCCGCTGGTCCGGCCGGTCGATGTTGCCGCCCTCCGTGTAGTAGCGTCCCAACGACTCGCCAAAAATCTTCGTCGCGCCGTAGCGGCTGTCCGGTCTACCCGGATCATCCCCTTTGACGAGTGGAATGGAGTCCGGGTCCAGGCCGTCGTGCCGGCCGGAGAGAATGGACAGGTACGGCTCATCCCATTCGTAGGCCCCCATAACGTGCATCGAACTGGCGAAGATGACGCGGCGCACGCCCGCGTCATGAGCCGCGTCGTACATGCGTGCAGTGGCGATCAGGTTGGGATTGGTCAGTTCGTCCCAGCCGATCTCGACCTCATGGCGGGGGTCGGCGGCCAGATGGATGACCACCTCCATGCCTTCGAAGACGGAGGGCAGCGCCTCCGCGTCGCAGAGATCGGCCTGCGCGGCGTTGGGCCAGTCCGAGGGGTGAAGGTCAATGCCATAGACTTCGTGGTCTTGGGCGAGTACCGGCGCCAGATAACGGCCAATCTTTCCGGCAATGCCGGTGATCAGGATCTTCATCACTGTCTCCAGGAAGGGCGTTTGGAATCCAAATTAAAGCCAATCAGCGCGTAATCAAGAGTGATTGCCGGTGTGCTTTCTCGTCAGCGCCGCCGAACTACGACTAGCTGGCGGCAACCGCTTCGGGCCAGCGTAAGCGTTCGTCGGGCGTCCGACTCTGCTCCATCGGTGCAACCCCGCCGCGATAGTCGGGGATGAGCGGCTCGATCTTGGCGAGGGCGTCCTGAGGCCAGTCTGCGTGCTGGCGGTGCATGAAGGCATGGATCCAGCTCTGGGTCGGCTCCTGCAGGTCGGAGAAAAACGGGTGGAACCAGATGGTGATCACCGTCCTCTTTTCGTCCGAATGGTTGGTGTGCGCCGAGTGGAACATGCGCGCGTCCCCGACCACGACATCGCCGGCCCTGACCGGCACGTCCACCTCGCCGGGATAATCGCGGAACCGCGGATCGTCCGGGTCGTCAATGCGGTTGATCTCCCTGGTGTGGGCCTCGCCCATGTCGTGGAGAATGTGGCGGTAGCGGTGCGTGCCGGGAAGCAAGCGCAGGCACCCGTTCCAGCGCGTCGTGTCCTCCAGGTAGTACATCAGAAAGATCATCGGCGGCCTTTCACTGTACGCCCGCGGGTCCTGCCACATCAGGCAGTCCTGGTGCCAGTAGAGCCGCGGCCCGCCCGGCGGTTTGCTGATGATCACCGCCTTCCAAAACTTGATGTCCTTCAACCCCATCCGGTCAAGCGCTGCCAAGGCGCGCGGGTTGCCGATCAGGTCGGCCAGCTCAGGGTAGTCATTGGAATCGATCAGACTGCCGGGAGACTTGGTCTTTTCCAGCCGTTCGGGGTCTACTTCCGCCAGGGCCTTGTCGACGCAGGCCCGCGTCCTGTTCAGGAGACGTTCGTCGGCCACATTTTCAATAATACAGAAGCCGTTCTGCTGGAGCTGTGCCATGCGCTCTAACGGTGTCAGATCCGTCGTCATCTTCACTCCTTGACTCTATTGAGGATTGCGTAAAGCCGGGTGACCTTTCCCCCACTGTCTATCCAACAGGCGCAACGTCCTTGACGCAGCGAAAGCCGACTGTGCCACAGCGGTCCAGCCCGGGATACATCAACAGAATCTTCTCGTGGCAGTCGTTGGGCTGCGCGCCGCTGGCGTTGTACCAGATGCTGCCTTCTACCTTTAGGTAGCTGCCGCCTCGGATGATGGCGTATCGCGTGTGGCCGTCGTCGCGTTCGCTTTCGGTCCACTCCCAGACGTTTCCAGCCAAATCAAGGCATCCCACGTAGCTGGCCCCGCCCGGAAACTGGTCAACCGGGGTCGTGTCGTCGCTGCCGCTGTTGCAAAGGGATGGGTCGAAGCCGTCACCCCACGGCCAGACGGAAAAACCTGCTGCCTTCTGCCACTCCTCTTCGATTGGCAGCCGCTTTCCCGCCCACCGGGCGTAGGCGCGGGCATCATCCAGGTCGACCCAGATTACGGGATGTCGCTCCTTGCCGTCAGGCGGGTTCCATTCCCAGGGCTCATGATCGGATCCGGACGGTTTCTGCCAGTGACGCAGAAAGTTGGTCAGATCGCGCGGCAGGTAACGGGTCTGTTCAAGAAAAGTGCGGTAAGAGTCGTTGGTGACTTCGGTTCGATCGATCCAGTATTCGGGCAGGTCGACAAATTCCCGGGGGTGGTACTTGTCCCAAAGCTGGTCCATTTTGCCGTAACAGGCGCCTTCCATGGCCGTGCGGTTATTGTGACGCACGCCGAAAATGAAGGGACCCGCAGGAACCAGGCACATTTCCTCAGGTTGCTCACCGGCCGCGACCGGGAGCGATGGTTCGACTGGACGTAGAGTCAGATCGGCAAGACCGACGCGCCTGCGGTCAATACCGTCAGGTCCTTCCTTTTTGCGTCCCTCCAACCCGGAACGCAGGTCTATGTCTATGCCCTCAGGAGCCGAAACGATACATCCCGCCGCGCCTCTGGCCAGAGAAAGGGAAAGCAGATGCGCGTCACTTCGTGGAACGGGTTCAACTTCTCTCCCATTCCATAGGTCGTAGTGGCGCATAGGGCGGCCGTCAGGCGCAACCGCGGGCGCAGGCAATAGCGGGCCATCGACCAGACCGCCTGTCTCGTTGATCAGCGTATGCAGTACACTATCGCCGTCGTGCCAGCGGTGTGCGTAAACGCCTTCAATTTCCGTGGCAACATATGGTTGCCAGTCCCGGTCCTGGAATGCCTTGGAGAACCGGCGCAGTAGCCGGACACAGCGGCGTAGCAGTGCGCGATCTTCTTCATTCCAGGGATTCCACCAGCCGAAGATGTTCTCCCACACAACCTGCCCGCAACCGTGGAAGAATGCCTTCTGGATAATATCACTGTGTTCGTCGGCGTTGCGGTCGATTGCGCGAAAAGAAAAACGCGGCTCCACCCAGCGGATGGTCAAGAGGTCGGGCGGGACAACCGTGTTGCGCTGTAGCCAGCTGCCCGCGATCGATGAGAGAGCTTTGGTAGGGGGAACGGCCTCTGGGTTGAAAACAATGTTGGCGTTGGCCCGCTCCATCGGCGCCAGGAAACCTGGGTCGTCCGAGGCCATCGTATCCAGGAAGACGCCGTCGGCCCCGATTTCCTTGATCACGGCACCCAAAGCCTCAGCGTCGGCTACAGCGGGCGCCCCGGTGTCGGGGAATGTGGCGCGATATCCTCTTCTATCAGTATAGGGCGGCGCGCCCGGCTCGCGGCGCGTGCCGATATCCCATGGATTGTAGTTGACGAAGACGCGCACGCCGCGCGCATGGGCGCGGTCCACCACTTCGCGTAACCCCTCCAGGCCGCCCGGCATGTCGCGGTAATAGTCGATCTGGTTGCGGTCATCTATGCCAAGGCGGGGATAGGACTGCCAAAGGAGGATGATGTCGTAACCACCGAACTCGCGCTCACCGTCATCCAGAACTTCGTCGATGCGGTAGCGTCCAGCCTCGCGATCGTAGAACGACAGATCGTACATGAAAAGGAAGGCCTCCACATAGGCGCTCCGGTACCACTCAATTCCTTGGCGCGAAAAAATATCCAGGTCGAGGGAGTCGCGCAGCGAATTGCGCACCCGGTCCAGCTCGGTGGTCTCTGCTCCCCCGCGCCCCACGTGTGCCGAGAAGTCGTTCTTCAGGTTGCCCGACAAAGTAGCGAGGCGCTCCGATTCAGTAGGATTCATCTCTCCTCCTGTTCGCGTCCAGGACAGGCCGCAGGCAATTACGGGCGAGGTCTGAAACGTGCAATCTGATCATCCACCCAGGCCTGGTTGGCGTCTTTGGTGCGGCCGGCGTTGTGGGGCGTGTGGACGACGTTGTGACGTCCGAGCAGGGGAGAGTCCAGCGCCACCGGCTCGACATCAAATACATCGGCGGCCAGCGCTAGCTCGTCGTTCAGGACGCGCCGGTAGAGCGCGACGGTGTCGCAGATGTGGGCTCGAGTCACCTGCACAACGAGACTCCCGTTCGGCAGAGCATCGATTGCTTCCTTGTGAATCAGGCCGCGCGTGCTCTCCGTGAGTGGCAACATGGGAGCAAAGATCTCGGAGTCCTTCACCAACTCTGAAAGATGGAAGCGACGCTCCGCGCCAGCAACTGCAAACGATGCATCAGGCGCGAATGGATCCCAGACTGCCACGTGCGCGCCCATCGTCGAACACCAGGAGGCATAGCGGGCGCCAATGTTGCCTGCGCCTACCACGCGTACGCGCTTGCCGGCCAGCGTGCCATTCGTGAACTGTGGGTCGTCGCAAAACTGGACGCCCCGTTGGCCAGGCCGGCCCTGCTCAGGCCGGTGGCGCCAAGGGTCGTGGCTCTCCATCATGGCAAAGTAGCTCTGGGGAATGCGGCGAAGGGCGCAGATCGTCAACCCCAACGCGAACTCGGCTACTGACTGTCCCCAGTAGACGTCCACACGGTGGGGAATGAAGCTGACGCCGCGGGCCTCCGCCTCGCTGATACCGCCGGACGAAAGATCGCTGTTCGCGCCATGGAAACATTCTTCGAGCGCAGAGAACGGAGCCAAGTCCTTGTTGTCGGCCGGAAGGCCTAATAGGACCAGGCGCACGACCGTGGCGGGGTCCGGGACAAGTTGCGGTGCGCCCGCGCCTGTGTCCTGCGAACGGTACAACTCGCAGCGGCTATCAATACTCCAACGCTCCTGCCAGTAGTCCGCGGCAAACGGCCAGATGGCGTCAAATCGTTCATGAACGCAAATCACCGATCTCATGTCGTAGTCATTTCGGATACGCCTGTCGGGTTGGGAAATGGCTCCTTTACTCTGCTGGCATAATATATGCGAATGCCTGTGGTGTCCAACTGCGCATAATTTTCCTCACCGCGGCCCGCCGGGCGAAATGCAACCCCTTCTTGTAATGCAGCGTTCGTCCCCTACGGTTCTTCTTTCTGTCCAAAATGGTCAGAACCTGTGCCAATTGCTGTTGCGCCGAGTCGTGCTCTCCACACCTCCCATTCACTTGAATTTAACGCTCAAAGATTCAACAGATCCTGACTCAATGAAGCGGGTTGACAACCATTCTGTGGCGTATTAAACTTCCTCGAAATGCCTTCCAGGCATTGTTCCCGCAAGAATCCTCCGCCTTCGTGCATCGCCGATCGCATTCAAAATTTCGTAATTGGGAAAGGTTTAGCTAAGAACCCTACTATGACCAGAGGAGGTCGAACGTGAACGAAACAAGAATGAGTCGACGGAGTTTTCTGCAGGTGGCTGGCCTGTCCTCCGCAGGAGTTGCCCTTGCCGCCTGCGCCGCACCGGTCGCGCCCCAGGAGGGCGCCGGAGAGATGGAAGGCGGAGCTGAACCGCAGACCGTGCAGTTCTACACGCTCGTATGGCAGCCGGGCGCCGTTGAGGCTGCGCAAGCAGCGATCGACAGTTGGAATGCCGAACACGGGAGCCGAATCGCCGCCGAATACATCCAGGGCGGCTGGGGCCAGGCCCGCGACTACCTGACTACATCGATCGCCGGCGGCGTGACGCCTGAAATCGTCCACGGTATCACAGCATGGGCGAATGAGTACGGCACCCAGGGCGGCTACCTGGATCTGACCGAACTGATAAACAACTCCGGGTTGGCGGAAACGACACACACCAAGGCTCTGGACGCGGCCATCTCGCCGCTGGACAACAGGATCTTCGGCGTGCCTTGGTGCTGGGAAGTCGGGACGATGTATGTCAATGCCGACCGGTTCAATGAAGCAGGCATCGAACTGCCTCTGGATGGTTGGACTTGGGACGAATTCATTCCCGCCGCCAAGGAACTCACCAACCCGCCGGACTATTTCGGCTTGGCCGCCAACCTTACGGCGACGCAGACGACGGAGGACATTATTGCCTGGATGTGGCAGACCGGCGCCGAGGTAATGGGTGGCATGGGGCAGAACTGGGAGATCGACGTGCAACCGGCGCGTGAAGCCCTGCAACTGTGGCATGACATGCTCTGGGTGGATGAAATCCTGTCACAGGAAAGTTTCGGCGGCTCCGACACCTTAGAGGCGTTCGGACTGGGCATCTATACGATGCGCCAGACCGGCTGTTGGGCCCGGCGCATTGTGATAGAGGCCGAGCCCGAATTTGAATGGCATATGGTCCCCCTTCCCCATTACAAGCGCCACGCAAATAGCAGCGAACCACAGACCTGGTCGCTTGCTTCGGACGCGGTTGACAGAGGTACGGTTGATGCCGCCTGGGAAGTTATCGAGTGGCTTTCCAACGATGAAAACTCTTCGGCAATTGCTTACGGCGACTGGCTGTTTCCGACAAGTGTGAAAGCCATGCAGGATCCCCGCTTCACCACGACGGAGCATTCCTGGGACGTAGCATTGCGTGAAGTTGAGCACGGTATCGGCTATCCCAAACATCCGGCCTGGGCCGAGTTCGATGACCGTCTCTTGGGGCCAAACATCCAAAAATACCTGCAAAATGAGCTCTCGTTGGACGACTTGATCGACCTCCTGGAGGTCGAAGGGACCAAACTGCTGCAGGAGTATCAGGTCTAGAGTCCGGTTGGCAGGCGCCGAATTGGACTGCAACCGGTGCCTGACGGTCTGCAGTCCCCGGTTCCCAACGATCTTGCCGGAGGCCCTCTCCTTTCAGCGCTGCGCTGTAATATCCTTTGCAGAATGTCCGAAGCCATGCCCCATTTGTTGGGCAGGGCCGAGGATAAACAGTAGACAGGGGCCACCCCTGTCTACTGTTATTGACCATTGTAGAGGCGCTCTGCGACGTCATTCTTAGCGCATTCGCAACATTCCGATTTCGCGCGGCCTTGCCGCCATCCCGGGCAAGGCTCTATTGACGACGACCTCACTTGCGGTTGTACCACAGGCTGCTGAATCCTGGACGGAGGCAGAAGTGACTACAAAATCGTTGTCCGTTCCCTTGCCTGACAGTCTTGAACGCCTTTCCCGCCGTCTGAGCAATCGCCACATTACTCCATACTATTACCTGCTGCCTACCGTCATTCCCCTCTTGCTGCTGACGGTGTACCCGCTTTTGCGAGGGATCTATCTCGCCTTCACCCAGTATAATCTCTACAACAAAGATACAACTCTGGTAGGCGTCCTGAATTTCGTCGAATTGACGACGAACGACACGTTATTCTGGGGGGCGCTTGCCAACAATATCATCTGGACCGTTGGCATCGTGGCCATATCCTATCTGTTGGGTCTGCTTACTTCGATCGCTCTTAACGAAAACATCCCCCTCCGGGGTCTGTTCAGGGGCCTGGCCCTGATTCCATGGGTCTGTCCAGCCGTTGTTGCCGCGTTGGCTTGGCGTTGGATCTTCGACCCTCATTTCGGAATGCTAAACTATATGCTGATGGAAATTGGCCTTATCAATCGAAATATCGGCTGGTTGGGCGACAAAAATACCGCATTGTTGGCCACGATGATTGTAGCAGTCTGGAAATTACTGCCTTTTTCAGTAGTTATGTTACTGGCCGGTTTGCAAACAGTGCCGGAGGAACTTTACGAAGCCGCAGCAATCGACGGAGCCGGCGTTTTGGGACGTTTTCGCTGGGTTACACTCCCGCTCCTTAATCGCGTAGGCAAAATCGCCATCCTCCTGACCACGATTTGGGCCTTCAATCACTTTGACAGCGTCTATGTGCTGACAGGAGGCGGCCCGGGGGACACGACGATGTTGCTGTCAATTATGTCCTACCTGAACGCATTTCGCTTCTTCAAGATTGGATATGCTTCGGCTGTCGGCGTGGTGATGCTGATATTGCTGCTATTGCCCATCACGTTATACACGCGGCAAGTCCTGGAAGACGTCGAATAGGAGAGATTCGCATGGAACTGTTCATCCGCCGTCGGCTGGGACGCTACGTTTTGGCGTATGGGTGGTTGCTATTCATCAGCACCTTTACAGCCTTTCCCTTTTTCTGGATGCTGACCAGTTCATTCAAGGCGCGGGCCGAGATTTTTACCAGAGTGCCCGTACTATTCCCCAAGGCGCCGACTCTGGCTAACTACAACTACGTATTCACCGAGACTCCGGCTGGACGTTACTTCCTGAACAGCCTTTATATCGCCACCGTCACGACATTGCTCGCGCTCGTCCTCACCACTTTGGGCGCTTACGCGCTTTCACGGTTTCAGTTTCGTATGCGCCGTTCGTTAGGCGTCTGGTTGATTGCCGGCCAGATGTTTCCAGGCGTACTGATGTTGATCCCCCTCTTCGTTACATTGACCAGGCTTAATCTGGTCAATACCTACGCCGGTCTGATCATAGTCTACACAATGGCAGCTCTTCCTTTCTCTACCTGGATGTTGAAAGGATATTTCGATACAGTCCCACGCGAATTGGAAGACTCGGCAATGATTGACGGCTGTAGCCGCCTGGGAGCAATCCGCCGCGTTTTTCTGCCGGTGGCCGCGCCGGGCATTGCCGCGGTAGCGCTCTTTGCCTTTACAATTGCCTGGCAGGAGTTCATGTTTGCCCTCACAATGATGAAGGACCAGTCCAAGTACCCTCTCTCAGTCGGCATCAACTTCTTTGTCGGCATCGCCGGTTCGGTCGTCTGGGGCAACATAATGGCTATGGCGGTGCTGATCATCGTCCCGGGCCTAATCTTCTTCCTGTTTCTCCAGCGCTACATGATCAGCGGCCTCACGGCTGGCGCGGTAAAGGGGTAGGTTCATGGCCTTGTAGCCGCTGCCCCGTAGTGAATGACAGACCCCTATGAGCAAAATCGTGACCGACATCCATACTCGCTATCTGCCTGGAGAGCATCCCCGTGCTCGTTTCCTGCGCTTGGACGCGGCCACCGTTCTCAAACGGTTCTACCTCTGCGAACGCGCATTGATCATCAGCCAGTCGGCCTGGCTTGCCGGCATTGCCCCGCTGGAAGCGAAGATGACGCTGCCGCGTTTCACCTGGCAGGATACGCTGACGGCGCACGCGCTGCGCGAAAGGGTCTTCGAGCTGCGATATCCGAGGCGGATGCTTGAAATCGGCGACGACGCGCCCCTTGTCGCAATCTTCGATGAGTCGATCAACGCCCCCAGCGCGCAGGCCTTCATGCTCGCGCTGCGGAGGGTCTATAAGCCCGCTCTCCTGTCCGCCTACCGGAGTTACGTCGACTGTGCAGACGACCTCAGCGACGGGCCGATTTTGCGTGCTCTCAACTTCGCGATCGAGGAGAAAGAAGCCCAGATCGCCTGGTTGGAGGGCCAGGCGGAAGCGATGGCCGTGTCCGATTCTGAACACAGACAGGAATCGGAGAGCTGGGCCTCGGCGTTGGCGGAGCAGTTAGAGCAAGTTGGAGGATTGACGCTGGACTTGCCTCACGCGGCGCTGACTCCGATTGACCTGCCCGGACGGCGGCCCTTCGAGCTGGCGGAGATCCCGGCGCGGGACCCGCGCTTCCATCTCTGTCATTACTACTGGCCCGACATCGTCGATCCCAAATTTGCCTACGGTGAGGGGATAAACCTGCAGCTTCGCAGCGGTGTCAGTCATCTGAATGAAGTATGGGCCGTAGAAACGGGCGGGGCGATTCTGCACGCCTTTGCAGACGACCTCGACTGGGAATACGTCTACGACGCCGCGCGCTGGACCTATGACGAGAGCCGCCACGTGCTTATGGGCTATGAGCGGCTGCGCGCATGGGGCTTCGAACTTCAGGAGATGCCGCTGGGCAGCTATATCTACGACAGCGCGGCCGGGCAGGAGCCGATCATTCGTCTCGGCATGCTGCACTACTTCGAGACCAAGAATATCGGCAACAAGGTCAAGCGGGCGGAGGCCTTTGGGCAATACCAGGACAGGATGAGCCAGCACGACATGGAGTTCGACTGGGCCGACGAGACCATCCACGCCGCCTACGGCAAGCGCTGGCACACTGCACTCCACCAGAAGTTCCCCGACCGGATCCCCGACATGGACGGCCTGCACCGGCGTTGTGACGAGCTGGTCGCGGAAGAGATCGCCGCGGCCACCGACGCCGAACGCGCTGACATTCGTCAAGTCGCAGACGCTATGATTGCCAAAGCTGGAGAAGTCGGCCTGTCCGTACCCACCCAAGCAGACGTGCAAAGCAAGGACGCATAGCCCCCTGGCGCAAACGACGACCTCCAGCCTGGAAAGAGAACCCTTCCCATGACCAAGCCCGTCATCACCGTAGTCGGCAGCTTCGCCGTCGGCATGACCCTGCGGACACAACGAATGCCCGTCTTCGGCGAAACCCTCGTCGGCTCCGACTTCGACATGGGGCCCGGCGGCAAAGGCTCCAACCAGGCCGTCGGCGTCGCCCGCTTGGGAGCCGAGGCCCACCTCGCCGGCATCATCGGCGACGACAGGTTGGGGGAAATCGCGATCGATCTGTACGACCAGGAGGGTGTCGGCGCGAGTCTCCTGCAGCGCACGACAGAGATGGCCACGGGCGTCGGATTCATCATCCTCAACCACGACGGCGAAAACGGCATCATCCTCGACATGGGCGCAAACGAACTCATGGACAGCGCTTTCGTCGACCAGGTCGAAGCGCAGATTGCCCGCAGCGATGTGGTGATGTCTGTGCTGGAAATCCCGGTCGCGGCGGCATCGCGGGCCATGGAGCTGGGCGCGAAGCACAGCGTGCGAACCATCCTCAATCCCGCCCCCGCCACTGCCCTCGACGCAAACGTCCTCCGGAACGTCGACTACCTCACACCCAATGAGACCGAGCTGCGCATCCTTCTTGGCCTTGCCCCTGACGACCCCGCCGACACCGTCGAGCTGGCCCGCCGGCTGCGCGCCCGCGGCGTCGGCAATCTCATCGTCACGATGGGTGAGAAGGGCGCTCTCATTCTGACAGAGGACGGCATGGAGACGGTGGCGAGCGTACCCGTAGAGGTCGTCGACACCACCGGCGCCGGCGATGCCTTTAACGCCGGCCTGGCAGTTGCGCTGGCCGAAGGCAAGAGCTTGTCCGCGGCGGTTCACTTCGCCAACAGATGCGGCGCATTTGCCTGCCGGGCGCTGGGCGCGGTCACGGCCCTGGCCACGCGGGCGACGGTCGACCAGCATGGCCCCGCGTAGAAGAGCGGCACGCGGCAAGCCGCTCAATCCGCGGTCACCGTGCGTACCAGGATGCTCTTACGTTTTTGTCCCTGCGCGTCAAGATAGTTGAAATCGGAGTAGGCCAGCAGCGCCGTGCGGTCGTCCAGCGCCAGCAGGGCGGAGTAGGAGCAGGTGTCCTGGCGCCTTTCGGCTGGCTCGACCACCACCACCCTCTGCTCCCATTCGAGACCGGCCGGGTCCCCGGTAGCGCGAACGAACAGCCCGGGCCGGCCGTATGACGCCAGCGTTATCTCATTTTCCAGGGTCAACATGCGCGGCCATACGCCGCGGTCGTCAAATACACGCGGATGGGTCCAAGATTGCCCGCTGTCCAGCGAGCGGCACCAGTAGGAAGGGCCGACTCCCAGCAGGTCATGGGTGCGAATCAGGCACAGCACCGAACCGTCCGGCATGAAGTTGAATTCCGGTTCGGTGAAGCCGTCCCGTTGGTCCGCGTAGGGATCGGCCTTCCTGTCCGGCTGGTAGAGGATTTCGCTCAGAACATCCCAGGTATATCCTGCATCGACCGACCGCAGATAGAGAATATTGTTCGCCGGCTGCACCTTGCCGTCGACGATTCGCTTCGTATGAATCGCTTCCCAAATGGAGCCATCCGGCGCTATCTGGGAGCGG
Organism: Caldilineaceae bacterium; assembly: GCA_022824685.1. Taxonomy (GTDB): domain Bacteria; phylum Chloroflexota; class Anaerolineae; order Caldilineales; family Caldilineaceae; genus Bin5. Next base: position 9,384 of record JAJDZJ010000148.1, on the reverse strand, counting down.
CCATGGTGAAACGAGGGCCAGAAGGCGTACATGTCCTCGCGGACGATACGGATTTCCCCAGGCATGCGCACGGTGGCCGTCTCTTCGATCCAGATTGATTCGCCCCCGCGCTGACGCAAGAAGCGCCAGCCTGAGAGTTCCGCGTCCAGGTCGGCAGCTCGATAAATGTGGGTGATGCGGCTGGGCGCATCCTCCTGTACCAGCACCGGTTCGGGCAACGTCACCTCGGCCCGGGGACGGGATCGCAGTTGCACCGGCAGCAATCGATCTCCATTAGGCAAGGATAAGCCGCCCCGGGCATCGCGGCTTTCAACCTCTTCCCACGTCTGGCCGCCGTCACCGGAAAGCGCATGCCTGGTAGGCAACCCGTAGGCGGTGACTGAGTCCGCTTCGACGTGAAATTCCAGGTGGATATGGCCATCGGGCAGGCGTTCAAGATGCGGAAACTGCCAGGGTCCCCACTCTCTTAACCCGACCGGGGCCTGGTCAATCAGGACCGGCTCGCCAAGGGTGATCTGAGGCATAATCCCCCACTCCTTTTGCCTTTGGCCGCCTAAACAGCCTGTCGCAACCAGCCCTCACACCAGGCCCAATTCCTCAGCGCGCTCCCGCACCGCCTCGGTAAGACCTGGCAGGAAATCCAGCCGCCCGTCGGAACCCGTCCCGTGTCTGTCGTAAAGGGCTGCCGTTTCATATATGGTATAGCCGTCTAGCCGACCGGAACGATATGTATACTCTATCTGGTCGGCCAGCCGGCCGCCGTCGGTACCCGAAACTTTCACTGGCAGGCTCAGGTGCGCGGGCACGCTCGTCGCTGCCACTTCATCCAGCACGCTTTGCACGAAGGCGTCGTTGAGGAGACGTTCGGGCGGCCAGGCGCGCCCAAAAAGCGTCGTCTCGTCGGTCAAACCCGTGCGCAGCCAGCGGCGCCAGTGAAATGTGATGTTGCCGGGCCGGGAACGCACGCGCGACGGCGAGGCGTCCGGTCGGAAGGACTCGAGTTCAATATGGTGATGCAGCGGTAACTCTGCCGCGGCCAGGCGCGCCTTGGCGGAACGCAGAAACCTGTCGTACAAATCCCCCCGCACTTCACCCAAGAGAACGGGATCGTATGGCTCGACATCGGGATTGACACCGTAACGCCGTTCGTACTCTGCCGCGACCGGCGGGTTGAAGCCGTAAATCTGGGGAGAGTCGGTCCACGAACTGTGGCAGGAGATACGCACGTCCATGCCGTCAACGCCGGCCGCGATGCAGTCGCTGACCCAGTCCATCCAGTACGCCTCGACCTCCGGGTAGCCCTCGCACAAGGAGCCGGAAAGGTATCTGTTGCGGCCCTTGGCAAATGCGATCACCCCATCGGGTACGTCGTCCGCATAGGTGAGAATGTTCTTGAACTCGGCGGCCGAGTTTGATACATCCAGGCGCACAACTGCGGAGCCCAACCCCGTATCGTACTCAAGGTCGCCGCTGCGCAGATCCCGCTGCGGCCGCCAGATCGCCTTGTGGCTGGCGACCACGATCGGCAAGGGCCTGTCGTCCGGCCCAAATGCGCGCACCATCTCCACTGCCGTATTGGTAAACGTACCCTCTCCGTCTTCAAAACCGGTTGTTACCGCGATGAACGGGTCCAGAAGATTGAGGCCGGTGATATCCAGAACGCGTACTTCTTCCCCTTTGCCGGTAACGGGTTCGCCGTCAATATCGACCACGTTGCGGGGGCACGTATCTACCCCTTCCGTGACGTCAAACTCCAATTCGCGTTTGCTGTAGCCGTTGTTGTCAACGCTGGTCCAGATTTCCAGATCCTGCGGTCGGATGCGAAGCGGCGCCATGTCCTTCTGCCGTAGCTGGATGCGCGTGACCGGCGTCTCATCCAGCCCGTGCGGCAGATCCGCCCGCCGCGCCCGAACGCGCAGCTCGGGCCGTTGCAGCACCCACGGCTCTACGTGGTAGCAGCCCCCGATCCCCGGCAGTCCGGTCACCCCTTCGCTCGTCAGAACAGCTTTCGGCTTGGCGTGGCTCACGCCGTTCTCGTAGGGTTTGATCACGGCGAAAAACTCAATCCCGCGCTCGTGCGCCAGGCGCCGGCCCGCCCGCATCGGATCGCCCAGGTTGTCGAGCGTCTTTGCCACGCCCCCTCCCGGCTCGTAGTGCTTAAACCACTCCCAGTGCCCGTCGTGATAATAGTTCCAGTAGACGCGGCGCACGCCCATCCACTGCAGCCGGTCGATCAGCTGCGCCAGCAGATCCTCCGTGAATTCGAACCGCTGGCAGTCGTCAGGAAAGTCCACCAGGGCCGAGAGCAGGAAAGGGCGCTCATTCATATTGGGTCCTCTCGAATGTAAGGGATTGGGCGCCGGTTAATCGAGACTCATGCGGGGGTCGAAGGCGTCGCGCAGGCCGTCGCCCATGAAGTTGATCGCCAGCACGGTGAGCAGAATTGCCATTCCGGGGGGTACCCAGATCCACCAGTGTCGTTCGAGGATGTAGATGGACTGGGCGCCGTTGAGCATGTTGCCCCAGGAGGGCGTCGGCGGCAGCACGCCCAGGCCGAGGAATGAGAGGCCGGCCTCGGTCAGGATGGCGGAGGCGACGCCGAACGTGGCGGCCACGAGCAGCGGGGCGAGCACGTGCGGCAGGATATGCTTGAACATGATGCTGCGGTCCTGCACGCCCAGGCAGCGCGCGGCCATGACAAAGTCCCATTCTCGCACCGACAGGATCTGCCCGCGCACCAGACGGGCGGAGGTGGGCCACCCCAGCAGGCCGATAACCGCCATTACATTGTAGATGCTGGGGCCCAGGACCGACACTACGGTCATGATCAGAATAAGGAGAGGAAAGACCATCATAACGTCGGTGACGCGCATAATGGCCATGTCGACTGCGCCGCCGTAGTAGCCGGATAGCGACCCCAGTATCAGTGCGATCAGGATTGAGATTGAGACTGCAACCAGCCCGACCGAGAGGGAGACGCGCCCGCCGTATACCACACGCGACCAGACATCGCGTCCTGCCACATCGCCGCCCAGAATGTGATCGGCGCTGGGCGCAGAGCGCGTCAGGCCGGAGTGAATCTTTTCGGGGGGATGCTGGGTCACATAGGGCGCGGCCAGAGCCAGCAGGGCCACAATCGCCAGAAAGATCATGCTTGCCATGGCCATTTTGTGGCGACGAAAACGGAGCCAGAACCGGGCGCGCGGTGTGGCCGTCGCGGAGCGACGCGTCGATTCAAAGAGTTGCTCAGGCTCCGCTTGCTTAACGGTCATTTTCCTCAGCCTTCTTCATAGCGAATGCGTGGATCGGCTACGGTATAGAACAGGTCCGCAAGCAGGTTGCTCAACAGCACCAGAATCGCTGTCAGCAGCACGCCGCCCATCATCAGGGGGTAGTCTCGCATGTTGGCGGCCTGTACCATCGTAAGACCGACTCCGGGATAGTTGAACACTGTCTCGATGAGGACCGCTCCCCCAAACAGGAACGGCAGACGCAGGCCGAGAATGGTGATGATTGGCAGCAGTGCGTTGCGCAGTCCATGCCGCAGGACCACAATGCGCTCTACCAGGCCCTTGGCGCGCGCCGTTGTCATGTAATCCTGACTCAGTACTTCCAGCAGGCTCGACCTTGTATAGCGCAGGAGGCTGCCGGTGGTCTCGTAGGCCAGGGCGAGGCCCGGCAGAATAATGTGGGCCAACCTGTCTCCGAAAGAGGGTTCCAGGCCCGGCGTCGTGACGCCACCGGTTGGCAGAAGGTCCATACGAATTGCCACGGCGTAAATGAGGAGCAATGCGAAAAAGAAGCCGGGCACAGCCACGCCTGCGAAGGCGAATGTGGTCAGCACGCTGTCGAGCAGCGAATAGGGTTTCAGGGCGGAGACGATGCCAAGCGCGATCCCTGCAATTGTCGATGTCATCAGTGCAAAGATCATGACGGGCATACTATTGCCCAGGGCGCGGAGCATCACATCAAACACTGGCGTGTTAAACCAGATCGAATAGCCCAGATTTCCACGTATGGCCTGGCTCAGCCAGAGCAGATAACGGACGGGGATCGGTTTGTTCAGGCCAAGCGCCTCTTTCGCCTCTCGAACATCCTCCTCCGTCATGCTGTTCAACTCAAGAGGATCTATCATGGCCGACAGCGGGTCCCCCGGCGCCAGCGCGAAGATCGTGTAATTGATAATCGTTACGCCAAGCAAAAGCGGGAAGACCAGGAGAATACGGCGCAGAATGTAGGTTGACATATCAGAAGAGTGTTTGTTGGTCCTCCGGGGCGGTTACGTCCCCGGAGGACCGGTGATCTGTTAATCGAAGGTGGTCAGAGTCGACCGCCGCTATGCTTCCATATAGACGTTGACCCAGTCGATCCAGTTTGTGCGGGGACCGTAGACCGGAACGACCGAACCGCTCTGCACACGTTTGTTTATCACATGTATGCCGGGAACCTGGGCGATTACGCAGTGCCGCTGGAGATCGGCAGCATACTCTTGCAGCCGCAGCGCGCCTTCGCGCAGCTCTTCCGGATCCTCCACAAGGATCAGCTCATCGATCATCGACACGCCCTGCTCATCGACATCTCCCCAGCGGGGATCGGTGAAGTTGTGGATGAAGCCGCCGGGCGTCAGCCCCCAACCATAACCGCTGAAGAGCGTATCGAAGTCGTGCGGAGGATTGTTCAGAATGTTGGTGTATTCAGCGGCCATGACGTGGAACTCGGTCTTTACGCCGACAGCATCCCACATTTCACGCAACATGGCATAGAGAGGCTCGTAGGTCGCTGAGAGCGAAGACATCCCCAGGCGGAACGTGTAATCGAAGTCCCATCCGCCTTCCTCCAGGAGCTGCCGGGCCTTTTCCGGATTGTACTCGTACCACTTGGCCGAGTCGGGGCTGATGCCGTAGTCGCCGTACCAGAGCGGCGCCTTGGCGCCCTCGACCGTGCCGAAGAAGAAGTCTTTGGCAATCTGCTCGCGGTCCAGCGCCAGGCTCAGGCCCTGCCGCACCCGCTTGTCGTTGAGCACGTAGCGGAGGTTGTGATACCAGGCAAATGCGCTGGGGCCGTGGTTGAGCAGGATATCGACGTGGTCCATCGCCTGGAAGCGTTCGTACTCCGACTGCGGCGTGCGGATGGCGATGTGGCACTCGCCCTTCTCAACCGCCGCGGCCATTGCCAGCTGATCGGTATAGGGGACAAAGGCCAGCTTGTCCAGTTGCGGCTTCCCGCCCCAGTAGTCGTCGAACGGTTCGTACTCGACGATCTGATCGGGGATGTAGTTGCTGACCTTGAAGGGGCCTGTGCCGATGCCCTGCTGCTTGGCGTATGGCGTGTTCTTCAGGCCCTGCTGCCCCTGCTCGTCGATGCCCCACTGTTCCTCCGGGTACTGGCTCAGGAGGTGCTTGGGCATGATGGGGAAATTGAGCAGCTTCTCAAGAAAAGCGGCCCGATAGGGGTTGGTCATATGGAAGACAATCGTATGGTCGTCAGGCGCTGAAATCCCCGTCACCGCGTCAGCCTCACCTTCGGAAAACTCGGTCATGCCCTCGATAATGCCCTTGAAGTGACGCACGCCGTTCCACTGGTTGACGTTCGGATGGCCGACAAGGCGTCCGATCGTGAACTCCACGTCGGCTGACGTGAATGGCTCGCCGTCGTGCCACTTGACGCCCTGGCGCAGATTGAAGGTCGCGTCATTGCCGTCAAAGTCCCAGCTTTCCGCCAGTTCGGGCAGCCAGGTGGTATAGTCGGCGCTTATGTTGACCAGGCAGTTGTGAGTCAGGCCGACCAGGTAGTACCTTCTATTGCCGGCATTGTGCTCCATCGCCAGCAGGTCCTGGTAGCTGGTCTTCTGTGGGTAGCCGAAGACAAGGGTGCCGCCCATGCGATCCGATTCCATCGCGGCTTCGTCTGCGGCAGGCGCCTCGCCCGCAGGGGCGGCAGTCTGCGTACAGGCCGCAAGAAGGCCGCCGGCAGCGGCGATGCCCGACCCTTTGAGGAAGTTGCGGCGTGAGAAACTGTTTGATTCAGAGCTTTGCATGGTCTTTTCTCCTGAATTTTACAGTGACCGTCCTATTTGCCGGTATATCTGCAGTGAATCACGGTCAACATTTGGCGATAGTCTCCTCCTAACCGAGGACTGTCCTCGAAAACCAATAGGCAAATCGACTCTTCGGAATCTACCCGCCTATGCGTGGGGGCAGACCGCGGGCGGTTGCAGGATCTGCGCTATCACATTTCCAACTCCAACAGGTAGATGCGTTCGCGCTCGTCCGGCGTCATGCTGTCCGGCGGCAGCGTGGAAGTGGGATAACGCGCCAGGATCCGGCTGCGAACTTCCGCGTCGGTCGGCACAGGCATCCATCCATAGGGCATGCGGTCGTAAACAATCAGCAGCCGACCCGGCTCAACCTCCAGCATCGAGGTATAGGATGTGGTCTGGTCCGGCAGGTCGAAATTGTGGTGGACGGTGTAGTACTGTTCTCGGGTGACCGGCTCCAGCCCGTACTTGCCGGAGCTGATCTGATGGGCCTCGCCCATTTCGGCGTTGTGGTGGGCCATGAGGTCGAACGGCTCCCAGCGCTCGCCGCGCGGGTCGGTCGAGATCCAGATGAATAGGCCCGGCCGGCCGCATGAAATCACCAGCGCGCCGTTGCTCAGCCGTTTGACATCGGGCAGCACGCCCCAGGCCGGCAGGCGGTCGATGGGGGACCAGGACTTGCCCTCGTCGCTGGAGTAGGCGCGCGCCAGCAGCTGATCGCGGCCGCCGCCCATGCGGCCAACGCACATCAGGTCGCCGTCCTCCAGGCGCACCAGTGATGCCTCGCAAAAGCCCTCCCACGAATCGGCGCCGGCCTCCGCGCCGCAAACGGTGGACAGGTAATGCCAGGTACGGCCTTCATCCTCGGAGGTCATGACCACGGTGGAGTAGCGCTCGTCCCCTGCGAAGGTCATGTAGGCGGTGGACAGATAGCGCCCCGGCTCCAGCTCGATAATGTCGAGAAAGGGGGATATTTCAGCCCAGCGGGTGGGGCTCTGAACGGTGCGGGCCTTCACATCACGCGGCAGACCTTCAATGCGTGCGCCCCACAGTTCGACGGTGTACTGCTGGCCGCTCTTTTCGATGCGCCCATAGTTGCCCACGAAGGAGCGCCACTGGCCGAGAGGATCCGGCTTATACGGCTGATGGGGGCCGGCCAGCGAACCGTCCGCCAGGCTGATGTTCAACCGACCGCTGAGGCCGGAAACATCGGCATGCTGGGTCCATGTAGCGCCTTCGTCCTTCGAGAGCGAGATCCCGTTGACGTTGGTCAGGTTTTCGCCGGAATCGGGGTTCTTGCTGTAGGAGACGATCAACTCGCCGGTGGAAAACCGTCGTATGCTGGGATACCAGCAGAATCCGAGACCTTCGGCTACGACGCGCGGCGTCCCTGCGGTGAAACGCAGACCTCCCAGCTCAACTTCCTGTGCCATGTCAATCTGCCTCCTTGCCTGCCTCTTTGTGGAATAGACTCGTCTCAAATGGATTGAAACGGAAAAATCTGCCGGAGCCTGAACGGGTAGGCTATAGCTCTCCCCTGACGTGCCCTTCAATTCGAGAAAGGGTTGGATTCTCGGTCGTCGGGTCCTCGCCTCCGTAGAACCAGGACAAAGGAAGAACCTTCAAATGGTGGCCGCGATGCCGGTGGCCGGCCATGTCAAACGGGAAGTGGTTGTACTGGATCAGGACCCGGTCTTCAGCCACTAGCACGGCCGGATAGGACCACATGCCGTATCCCTCTGGCAACGGCTTAACGGAGTCTACGTCGCAAACGACGGCTCCTCCCGGCGCGCCGTACGCTCCCTCAGGGCGGACCGTGTAGAGAGGGCCGGGCTCGACATGCGTCTCTTCGTGAATCGATTCCAGGTTCTGAAAGTGTTCCCATATGCGACCCTGATTGCGGCTGATCGCGGTCGACAGCCGCGTGCGGATGAGGCCCTGTTTGATCTCCTCCTCGCTCTGCTGCGTCCAGACGACGAGCAGGTGTCCTGTATCGGGGAACCGGCGGATCTGGGCCGGGGCTTGTGTGCCCGCGAGCTGCGTCGGCTCGGGACGGGTCCAGGTATCGCCGTCGTCCTCTGACCAGGCCTGGTACATGCGTCCCAGACGCGTACGCAGGATCATCAGCAGCTTGCCGGGGGCATACTCCACCAGGGTCGGCTCGTTGGTCAGTTCCCAGCGCCCGCCGTACTCCATGATGATAAGCAGCTCACCGTCGCTGTTCTTCTGCCACGTCTCGCCTTCGTCATCGCTGTAGATCACATAGCTGGCCGTAAAGTGGGGATCGTAGAAATGCGCGCTCGTCGAAACAAAGACGCCATCTACATATCCGCCAGGAAGCGGCGCCCCCTCCTGGTGAAAACCGCCCTGCCCAATGCCAAAATAGACCGGCAGTATAATCCGGCCGGACTGCGTGCGGATCATCGTGTCGTTGAGCGCATGCGCGGCCAGCATCCAGTGGTTCATCAGCGTCAGACGAGACCATGTCCGCCCTTCATCCTCGGAGCGCCTGAAGACCATCTGCGACTCGTACAGGCGAGTGGTTCCCGGTCGAGTGCGCTTCGTCGCCATTCCGATGGCGCCGCCGGAGAGTTGCACGAGTGAACAGTTTCTTAGCGTGAGCGGGTCGCCGTTTTCATCCAGGCCGGCATACGGCTCGCTCCATGTGACGCCGCCATCGGCGCTGACGGAGAAGTGCGTGCCGTTGCTGAAGAGGACGCGGCCGCCCTCAAGGCGGAGAAATGCGTTGCCGGGGAATTTCCCGTCGTGGAAGGCCAGCAACTCTTCCGGTCTTGTCATCGGTATATTGCTCATGGGTGCCGCCCCCGTTGTTCCTGATCTTTCTGAACTATGCTGTCGCCAAAAAGGATATTCTGGGTCGCTGTCCGCATTTCACCTGTCGACCGTTCAGATGGCTGGTGCGCTGCCCCAATTCGGTATAAAGGCTGTACCGATCGTGTTCAAGGCCGCTGCCCTGGCAGGACTGTGTTCGGTTGTTGTGTGGCGTAACCCGCATACTGGGCGAGGTTGAGAGACAGCGAGTTGTTGTTTCTAAGAATGCTGCACGGCGGCTCGTCCTGAAACTCACCCCGATCATTGGTCGCACTCTGTTACCAACACAGCCTGCCTATGTACTCGATGTTATAGCATATTGCTGATTCAAGGTCAAGCAGCAGAAATTTCCCCTCAATACCGGCCCTCTTTCTCTCAGGGCAATTGCATCTAAATTGGGTCAAAGCATCGAAATACTTCAGAATTCCCCTCCAGTTCGGGATCAGACATGAGAAGTGTTCGATTAGTGGCACGTAGACGGGAAATCCAAATGATTTCGACGCCTGACGGCCGGT
>JAJDZJ010000158.1 GCA_022824685.1 Caldilineaceae bacterium | reverse complement strand
CCGGCCGTCAGGCGTCGAAATCATTTGGACTTCCCGTCTACGTGCCACTAATCGAACACTTCTCATGTCTGATCCCGAACTGGAGGGGAATTCTGAAGTATTTCGATGCTTTGACCCAATTTAGATGCAATTGCCCTGGCCGCCAACCGCCGCCGCCGCTTTGAGCAACCCGCGCCGACTGATCGCTTTCTCACCCTGCAGTTTTTCAAAGGACATCCGTCCCTCCTTAGTGTGTGTCACCCTGCAAAACACGTCTATATGAAAAATGTGTGGAACCGAACCAAATTTTGGGATTCTTCAGAAATGATGGTATGCCATTATGGCAAACTCAACTCTCTGCACCAAATCTGGACAGTTGCCGGGCGGAATTCCCATCAGCGCCCCCGCTTCTCCGCCTGACTCGAATGCCGGCGCAGGACCCGACCTGGCGCTGGCCCGCGCCCAATTTGCCCGCACAACCGGAAACATGCTTTCTCAATCTGCGATCCGCGAGGCACCCATCACCCATACCGAAAGGACCTGCAATGAGCACTCTGAAAGTTGGCCTCGTCGGCGTCGGCGGCATCTCCCGCACACACATGCCCGGCTGGGCCGCCTCCGATGAAGCCGAAATCGTCGCCGGCAGCGATATCAGCCCCGAAGCGCTTGAAGAGTGGGGCGCCCACCACAATATCAAGAGGCTGACAACCAGCGCCGACGAACTATTCTCCGACCCCGATATCGACATCATCGATCTCTGCGTGCCCAACATGTACCACGCACCCCTCGCTATCGCCGCCCTCGAAGCCGGCAAACACGTGATCTGCGAAAAACCGCTCGCGCCCACGCCCCAGGACATCAAACGGATGATCGCGGCGCGCGACAAATCCGGCAAACTGCTCATGACCGCGCAGCACTTTCGCTTCGCCGGCGTTTCCCAGGCCATGAAAGCCGAAATCGACACCGGCGCCCTCGGCGAAGTCTACCATGCCCGCGGCTGGATGCTGCGCCGCAACGGCCTCATCCCCACCCCTACCTTCATCGAGAAAAAACACAGCGGCGGCGGCCCCTGCATCGACATCGGCGTCCACATCCTCGACCTGACACTCTGGCTGATGGGCAATCCCCGTCCCGTCACAGTCTCCGGCGTCGCCGACGCACGCCTTGCCCACCTTCCCGGCGCATTCGCCACCTGGCGCGAAGGACCGATCCCCAACACGTTCGACGTGGAGGACTACGCCGTCGCCTTCGTGCGCTTCGACACCGGGGCCACACTCGTGCTGGAGGTCAGCTGGCTCCTCCACCATGACATCCGCGGCGAGGACATGCAATCCTGGATCTACGGCGAGGACGGCGGCTGCCACTGGCCGTCCGCCCAGTTCCTCGACACGAACTACACCACCCGCCAGTTCAACAACCGCACCCTCCAGCTCATCCAGGATAAAATGGAACCCCACGCGCTCGAATGCGTCGAATTCGCCAAGGCCGTCGCCGCCGGCGCGCCCTCTCCAGTGCCCGCCGAACAGTCCCTGCAGGTGCTCGCCATTCTCGACGGCATCTACCGCAGCCAGGCCGAAGGCCGCGAAGTGTCCATCGAACTCTGACAATCCTGTGCCTCAGCGCCCGCCGCGCCCGGCCCTCCGCCTGAGCCGCTAATCCCAGGCCCGGGCCGGGCGCCGAACTCCGCCTTCCGGCATCCGAAGGAGATATCCATGATCATCGAACAAATCGCCGACTACGCCTGCGAAACCGGTGAAGGACCGCTCTGGCATCCCGACGAAGAGCGCCTCTACTGGCTCGACATCCCGCCAGGCAAACTCTATCGCTACGACCCGTCCACCGGCGCGCACGGCCTCGTTCTCGACGCCGGCGAAGCCATCGGCGGCTTCACCATCCAGGAAGACGGCGCTCTGCTCCTCTTCATGGCCCGCGGCCGCATCGCCCTCTGGCGCGAAGGCCAGCCACTCACAAACCTTGTCGACGAGATCCCCGCCGAACGAGAAGGACGCTTCAACGACGTGATCGCCGACCCCGCCGGACGCGTCTACTGCGGCACCATGCCCCGCAGCGGCAGCAACGGCGTCCTCTACCGCCTGGATACCGATGGCAGCATGGTCATCGTCATCGAAGACGCCGGGACCTCCAACGGCATGGGCTTTACACAGGACCTCAAAACCTTCTACCACACCAATACCAGGCAAGGGATCTCCCGCTACGACTACGACATCGACACCGGGCAGATCAGCAACCCGGAATTCGTCGTCCGTGAAGGCGCCGCCTCCAACGGCCGCCCCGACGGCATGACCATGGACGCGGCCAACTGCTTCTGGTCCGCCCGCTGGGACGGTTACGCCCTCGTCCACCACATGCCCAACGGCCGCGAAATCCAGCGCCTCAACTTCCCCGTGCCCAAAGTGTCCAGCGCCACCTTCGGCGGCAACGACTATACGGATCTCTATATCACCACCGCCGGTGGTCACATCAAAGAGACCGACGGGCCCCAGGCCGGCGCCCTGTATCGAGTGCAGCTGGGCGTTATGGGTAAGCCTCCCTTCCGCTCCAAAATCAACATATAGGCGTCGCGCTGGGCGCCCTCCCCCGCATTCAGCGCATGTCCTCGTCTTCAGCCGAGTTTCAAAGCCCCAATTGCCCGTACCGACTGGCAGATTAGCTACGACCCGAAGTTCACGACATGGAAAGGACTGGTGATGACTTCTGACACAAACTCTGCCGCCTATCGCGTCGGCATCATAGGTTGCGGACGCCCGATGAGGACCGAAGGAGCGACCGGCTTCGGCATGGCCCACCGTCATGCCATGGGCTATGCCGCCTCGCCGCACACACAACTCGCGGCCCTCGCCGACATCAGCCGCGAAAATGCCGAAGCATTTCAAAAGGAACACGGCGGTGACGCCATTTACGAGGACTACCGGCAGATGCTGGCCGAGGCAGAACTCGATATCGTCTCCGTCTGTGTCTGGCCCCATCTGCACGCTGAAATGGTGTTGGCCGCGGCCGAGGCCGGTGTGCGGGCAATCCACTGCGAAAAGCCGATCGCGCCCACATTCGGCGAGGCCCGCCGCATGTTGGAGTCGTGCGAACGCAACGACGTCCAACTGACCTTCAACCACCAGCGCCGCTTCGCTCCTCCTTTCAGCGCCGCCCGCCGGTTGATTCGGGAGGGCGCAATCGGCGACCTTCAGCGCATCGAAGGCAGTTGCCCCGACTTGAACGACTGGGGCACACACTGGTTCGACATGATGCACTTCTATAACAATGAGACGCCCGCCGAGTGGGTCATGGGCCAGATCGACACCAGCGAGATCCGTACCGTCTTCGGCATGGCGCACGAAACCCGCGGCATCAGCCATGTCCGTTTTCAGAACGGGGTCGAAGGGCTGCTCATGACCAGCGCGGCTGTCGAGATGGGTGCGGCCAATCGGATTCTCGGCAGCGAAGGCATCATCGAGCTGCCCCCAGGCCGGGAAGTCTCGATACGGCTCCTGAACGGACAATTCTCCGGCTGGCAATCCATCGAAACAGAGGGCTCAATGCACGACTTGGACGCTGTCCAAAAGGGGATTGTCGACTTGGTCGAAGCACTCAAACAAGGAAGAGAGCCGGAACTGGCCGGACGCCGTGCATATCGCGCAGCCGAACTGACCTTCGCCACCTACGAATCCAGCCGCAAACGCGGCCGCGTTGACCTACCCCTGGAAATCGACGACTCGCCTCTCTTGAGTATGCTGGCCGGCGCCGAAGCGTGAGCGCCGCACCTTGAATCGCGTCAAAGCCATAATTTGACAGTTCGGGCATTGACGGCTATCGTTAGCGCCCGGTCGGGCTGCCCTGGTCCCCCCCGGCGGCCCGCACGCCCGCAGAGTATCCCTTCTCTCTTTGCAAATTTGCTACTCTTGCTTCGTGTATTTGAAGTGCCTGTCTTTCCTTACATTTCGATCTTTCCTAAAGGAGGAAAAGTAATGACCCAAGCAAAAGCAAGCCTCTCCCGCCGCGACTTCGTCCGCTGGAGTGGCATGGCTGCAGGCGCCGCCGCTGTCGCCGCCTGCGCCGCCCCCGCCGCCCCGGCAGGTAGCGATGCCGCCGGTGAAACCGCCCCTGCCGAAGACATGGAAGTAATCGTCGAAGCCTGGGCGCACTGGGAACAGGGCCTCGGCTGGATTCAGAACTCCATGGACAACTACGGCTTCTCTGAAGAAAACCCCCACATCACCTGGAACCCGGTCGTAGCGCCCTTCGCCGAGATCCACGATAAAATGTTGGCCGCCTGCGCGTCCGGCGTTGGCGTCCCTGACGTCATGCGCGTCGAGCAGGGCCGCATGGCCGCCTTCTTCAAGGGCGAGGAAATCTGCTTCATCGATCTTACCGACCGCATCGGCGACCGCATGGACGACCTCGTCCTCGGCTCCGCTGTCGACTACTGGTCCTGGAAGGGTAGTGTCTATGGCATCGGCAACGAAGTCAACGCCTGCTCCCTCGCCTACCGCAAGGGCGTCTTCGATGAAATCGGCATCGAAACCCCGTTCGAAACCTGGGACGACCTCATGGAAGCTGGCGTCGTCCTCAAAGAAGCCAAGGACATGGCCGTCATCTCCTGGCACGACCTGCACGACGGCGACTTCCAGATCATGCTCTTCGCTGCCGGCGGCGAAATGTTCGACGAAAACGGTGACTTCGGCGGCATCAACGACCTCGGCAAGCAGATCCTCGAGTTCCAGCGCATGACCATCCACGACCTCGGAATCGCCATCGCCGCGCCCGTCACCGGCGATTCGACCTGGTCGCCCCCCATCTACTGGGAAGCCTTCCGCCAGGACCAGATCGCCTGTACCCTCGGCGCCCCCTGGCACAACGGCAAACTGGGCCGCGAAGACAAAATCGGCCCCGGCCAGGAGAACGAATGGCGCCTGCAGCGGATCCCCGCCGGCTTCGGCGGCAACCTGCCCACGGCCACGCATGGCGGCACCAGTGTCAGCATCCCCAAGCAGGCCCAGCACCCCGAAGAAGCCTGGCAGATCATCGAGCATACACACCTCACCGAGGCTGTCCTCCAGGATTCCATCGAACGCGGCATCTGGCCCTCCTATATCCCCGTGCTGGACGATCCCGTCCTGAACGAGCCGTACGACTACTACGAAGGCCAGGTCATCGGCGAGCTCTACAAAGACCTCGCCCTGCAGATGCCTCGCATCTTCCAGTCGCCCTGGGCGCCGGAATTCCACACCGCGATCAACAACTTCGTGATTACGCCTGTCCTGCAGGACCAGGCCGACATCGACGCAGCCTTCGCTGAACTGGAACCCGAGCTGGAACGCATCAAGTCGCTCTAGCCCAACCGGATATTGAATCCTCCGGGGCCTCTTGCGCCGGAGGGCATCGAGAGTAGGGACCTTTGTAACACCTTCGCCGGCAAACAAGGGAGGGGCAGGTGCAGGGCAATCGCATCTAAATCTGTAGGCCGATTCAGTTGAAATTGTGGCCAGAAGAAAGCGAGAATAAGTGGAAATCACCCTGCGCTTACTGAATATCGACGGGAAGACGCCGCGGATCAGGCCCTCAGTCGGCGAGA
>JAJDZJ010000177.1 GCA_022824685.1 Caldilineaceae bacterium | reverse complement strand
TCAGGCCCTCAGTCGGCGAGATAAGTTAAATTCTCCGTCTACGTGCCATCTTTCGTACATTTCCCTGTGTCTTACCCCGACCTGGAAGAGTATTCGGCTGCATTTCGATGTTCTGACCCAATTTAGATGCAATCGCCCTGGGAATTGACCCCTGGTAGGAAATGGAGTTATACTATTGGTATAACTTTGGGTTGTACCATATCCACTTGAGGAGGAGAAGCATGGCAGTTAAGACAGCAATCTCTTTGAACGAGTCACTCTTTGAAAAGGTGGAAACACTTACACAAGAGTTGAATATCTCTCGAAGTCGACTCTTTGCGATCGCGGTTCAGGAGTTTATTGAACGACATGAAACGAGAAGAATGTTAGCAGCAATAAACGAGGCATATGATGGTTTCCCTGACGAGGAAGAACAGGCGACCCTAAGAGAAATGAAAGAACACCATCGAAAGTACATGAGGGATGAGCCGTGGTAGATGATGTTCCTGCATTTCGAAATTATATCGAGCAGGGTGACATTTTCTGGGTTGACATGGAAGATCCATCCGGGTCCGAGCCGGGGGGAAGACGCCCCTACGTCGTAGTTCAGAACAACTTGTACAACTTCAGTCGAATTAGTACGGTTGTCGCCTGCGCGATCACCGGGAATCTAAGAAGAGAGTCAGCCCCCGGAAATGTGCTGCTGACCAGAGGGGAAGGCAACTTGCCCAGACAGAGTGTTGTGAACATTTCGCAAGTGATTACATTGGATAAGCAGGTCCTCAGCGAGAGAATCGGCACACTTTCTTCAAGAAGAATACAGGAGATCATATCCGGCTTGCAGTTGCTCCTCGAACCTCGAGAACCTTAGCTCACTCTAAGCGGATTCCAAATCGGTTTTCCTCCACCAGTTCCGTGCCTTCGATCGACGCATCAGGCCAACCCAATGCCTCCTCGCGCAAAGCGATGGCCAGGCCGGGCTTTTGCGGCAGCGGGAGGACAGGAAGCAGGGTATCGAGCGAAGCGCGCTCTCTATGGGGACCTTTGCCGGATGGCGGGCTGGCCCGGCCGGGGGCAGAGGCTGCGGATGCCAGCTCGTTCGTTTCTTGGGGAACTTGGCGCTACTTGTCGGAACGGGGCGGCGTGATGATTTCGCAGTTGGGGCCGCGCGCCCGGCTGAGCCTGCGGTCGAGCGTCAGCAGCGGCCAGTCCAGCGCCTCGGCTAGGGCGACGTACCAGGCATCATAGCTGGTCAGGTTGCCCCGCAAGGCCCATATTCGCTCAGCAAAGGGCGCGAAGGGGAACAGTTCCAACTCCAGGCGCGGCAGATCTGCGTGGGCGGCGGTGGCTTCAATGCGCGAAATGTGTGCACGCTTTTCCAGCCGGCGCAGGATGTTGCCGGCTTCGACCAAGGCCAACTCCGGAGCAGCTAGGGGGCCCTGGTCAATTGCAGATTCTGCCCACCTGCCTTCGCGACCTGAGTCGACCAGCGCGGCGACGAGCACCGATGCATCGATGACTGAGGTCATTTTCGATCGGCATCACGGGCGCGAACGATTTTCCGGGGCTCAACCCGTGTCTCCGCCACCGCTTTCCGTGCGCGGACTTCCTGCAGCCATGCGGCCGCTGAGGGCCGCGAGGCGATGCGTTCCAACTCGCCTCGCAGGAACGCCTGCATGGACTGGCGTTGAAGCGCGGCGCGCACCGCCAGTTCGTCACGAACTTCCTCTGGGACATTTCTGATCGTAATCTGAATAGGCATGACTGCATTCTGCCAGCAACAAAAGTGTTTTGCAACAACCAGGACCCTCCGGGGGGCAGGCCACACATACTGGGCCACGGTTAAGGAATGGCTCTGTACACTGCCGATACGCATGTTTTGGCGTGGTATTGGCGCAGCTCCAAACGGGTCAGTTCACTGGCTCAAGAGACTCTGGACGGGGCAACTCTCATGACCTCCGACGAGGCAACCATCGTTGCAGACTTCGCTCCCCTCAACTCTACTCCGCGCTGGTTCCATCTTCGACACGAGCGTCGGGCCGGCTCAGCATTTCTTCGCGCAGAGCGACGCCGAGGCCGGGCTTATGCGGCAGTGAGAACGTGCCATCGTTGATGGGAATAGGCTCGGTGACGATGTCGTTGTACCAGCCGTTGTAGTAGGCGCGGACGGTTTCGAGAATCATGGCGTTGGGGACGTGGAGCATGAGGTGTGCGGCGGCCCAGAGGGCGACGGGTCCGGTGGCGTCGTGGCCGGTGACGGGCAGGTAGTAGGTGTCGGCCTGGGCGCAGATCTTGCGGGTTTCGCTGATGCCGCCGGTCCAGGAGATGTCGGGCATGATGATGTCGGCGGCGTTGGCTTCGACGACATGGCGGAAGCCGAAGCGGGTGAAGAGCCGCTCGCTGACGCAGAGGGGGATGCGGCTTTCGGCTTTGAGGCGGGCGTAGGACTCGACGTTGTCGGGTGGGATCATCTCCTCCAGCCACATGATGTTGTAGGGCTCGAGAGCGCGGGCGATTAGGATGGCCGCGGGCAGGTTCCAGCGGGCGTTGCCCTCGATGGCGATCTGCATTTTGTCGCCGACTGCGGCGCGAATCCCTTCTACGCAGGCAACACCCCTTTTTAGCGTATCTGTGTCGAGGTAATGGCGTACTGGTCCGGGCGCGCCTGTTTCCGCGTCCGCAAGACCGGGCGGCAGGTCGAAGGGCCAGATCTTCATGGCGCTGATGCCCTGCTGCAGCAGGTCTGCGGCCAGTTGGCCGGCGCGGCCGTTCATCCAGGCTTGGGCGTCCTGGTTGGCGCCGTGGCCGAGGCAGGTGTTGTAGATGGGGATGCGGTCGCGGCTGCGGCCGCCGAGGAGATTGTAGATGGGCTGGCCTGTGTACTGGCCGGCGATGTCCCAGAGGGCGATGTCGACTGCGCTGATGGCGCGGGTTTCGGCGCCGCCGTAGCCGTAGGCGTTGACGGCGGCGAACATGGCGTGCCAGTGGCGCTCGATGTCGAGGGGGCTGCGGTCGAGGAGCAGGGGTGCGAGCTCGTCGTGGATGAGGGCGCTGACGGCGCGGGGCGCGTAGGAGGTCTCGCCCAGGCCGATGAGACCGTCGTCGGTGTGGATGCGCAGCCAGAGCGAGTGGGGATGGCGACCCAGCCGGATCGTCTCCAGGCGGGTGATCCTCATGGTGAGCGGTGGTCAGTGATCAGTGGTTAGTGCGGCGGGACGATTGACGCCAGTTCGCTGCGCATGAAGTCGATGTAGCGGCGGTACCTGGCGGGGGAGGTTTTCCAGGTGGTGGGCGTGCCGTGGCCGACGCCGAAACGTTTCTGTTTGCCGATGGCCTTGGCCTGGTGGTGGGCGTCTTCGCGCCAGAGGTTTTCATCGCCCTGCTCGATGACGGTGATGGCGTGGGAGTTGGAGTAGATACAGACCTCTTCGCCGAGGGCCTGGCGTACTTTGACGATGTCGTTGGAGTAGTTCTTGAGCCCGCACTCTACCTGGATACAGTGGAAGTCGAGCTTGGCGAGGTGCGGCAGGCGGGGTTCGATCCAGCCCATGAGCGCCATGCTGCTGATGAGACCTTCGTCGTGGATGTACTGGAAGGCCTTGATTTCGCCGGGCAGGGCGAATTCGACGTAATGGTCATCGGAGATCATGTCGGCGGAGGCGAACCACTGCATGAGCTGGTAGCCGTGCACGCCGAGCATTCGGGCCAGCCGGCACTGCTGCCTGATCACCTCTTCGTGGCGGTCCATGAGCGCGAAGACGAGGTCCTTCTGGAAGAACATGGCGTCGAAGAGCTTGTCGTAGCTGAGCATGTAGAAGGAGGTGGGGAAGGGGGCCATGTCCCCCATATAGAGGAAGACTGTATCGTCGAAGTGCTCGATCAGTTTTTTGGTGAAGTCGTAGGCGCCGGTCGCCAGCATCTCCTCGGCGGTGGGCGGCGGATCGAGGCGCTCGACATCGGCGGCGGTCTCGAAGAGCGGCTCTTCGGGCGGGAGGTCGGGCGGGAACTCATGGTAGCGGGTCTTGGTACGCGAGCCGGTGTCGACGAGCACGGGCACGCCGTCCTCCTCGGTGACATACTGTTTGCCGCGCTGGCCGTAGGCTTTGCCGGTGCCGCAGGGGATGTAATCGAGGCCGAGATCATCGTGGAGAACGTCGTAGAACTTCAGTCGCTGTTCATCTGTGCCATGTGACAGATGGAGGAAGTTCAGTCCCAGGATCTCCGGCCAGTGCGGCATCATGGACCAGGTGGGGGAGACGTTCAGGGCAGGGTACATGTCCATGGGGTCGCCGTTGATGGCGGCCATAAATCGTTCGAGCGAAGTCATTTCCTGCAAGGTCCTGCTCCTTTGAACTGCAGTGGTCAGTGGTCAGTGGTCGGTCGCTGGCTAAGATTCGGTGAGTTCGAAATGGTACTTGCCGGATCCGATTGCGATGTCGATATAGCCGGGGCGGGCGTGGGCGGATGTGAGGCCGTCGCGGCCTGCGAGATAGGCGTTGTTTTGCCAGATGGGGGCGCCGCCTTCGCTGACGGATACGTTGCTGAGGCCGAGTGTGGGCAGGCTGACGCGGGCGGCGCTGTTGACCGGGATGATGACTTCGAGCGTGAACGACTGGTCGGTTCGGCGCCAGTGGGAGGAGATCTGGCCGCGCACGGTGGTGAGGTCAGCGCCGGCGTGTTCGAGGTCTCCGAGGGGGTGGGGCTCGATGTGGATGTCGCGGAAGCCGGGCGTCATGAATCCGGGGCCGTGGTAGTCGGGGCCTTTGATGCCGGCGAGGTCGTTGTAGAAGAACTCGTCGATGGAGGCCCACATGATCATGCTTTCGGCGGCGCCCACGGTGCTCTGCAGGCTCCAGGATTCCCAGATGGTGGTGGCGCCCTGCGCGACCATATAGCCCCAGCCGGGGTAGGTGGGGGTGGCGACGAGGTCGTGGAGAACGTCGCCCTGGCCGTGCTGGGTCAGGGTGTCGATGAGGCAGGTGACGCCGGTGTTGCCGGTGTGGTGATGGCCGCCCCACTTGTCGACGATATTGCGGACGACGTCCTGGACGACGCCGGCTTCGCTGGCTTGCGGCACGATGCCGAGGGCGAGCGGGAAGAGGTTGGCGGTCTGCGAGCCGGTGGCGTAGCGGTGGGCGTCGAGGTCGAGCCATTCGCTGTTGAAGGCGTCTTTGATCTGTTCCGCCAGGCTGCTGTACTGGACGGCAGCTTCCTCCTTGCCGAGCAGGGCGGCGGCTTTGGAGACGATGGCCGCGCCCAGGTAGTAGTAGCCGGTCCACAGCAGGGGCGGAGGCGTTTCGGAGGAGACGAACTCCTCCTCGCCGGGGGCGGCGCCGGGCAGCATGTGGTCGCCGTAGTGGCCTTCGTTGACGATGTGGTTTTCGGCGACGGAGGTGAGATAGTCGGTCCAGAGGCGGATGGCGTCGTAGTGCTCTGCGAGGAGGCGGCGGTCGTCGAAATACTGGTAGAGATACCAGACGAGGATGGGGTAGTTGCCGCCCCAGGCCGGGTCGGGATCGGGCCGCTGGACGTAGTTGGGGCAGATGTCGGGGACGCGGCCGTCGTCGTACTGGGCGTCCTTGATGTCGTCGAGCCACTTGGTCCAGAAGCGGGGCATGTGTTTGCGGGGGTAGAGCGATGAGGCGATGGTGGCCGGGTCGGTCCAGGCCCAGTGCTCGCGGTGCAGGCAGTCGAGGGGAATGCCGAAGAGACCGTTGGTGACGGTCCAGTGGACAAGTTCGTGGATGCGGTTGAAGGTTGGATTGGCGCACTCGAAGCCGCCGGAGAGGTCCACGTCCGAATAGACCACATGGCCCTGGAGGTCTTCGATGGTAACCGTGTCATCGCTCTCGACCTGAACGTAGCGCACGGGATGGTAGGTGAAGCGGGGTTCGCAGGATTCGCCGTCCGGGTCGCCTTTGAGGATGTAGACGTCGATCTCGTCGCCTTCTTCGTGGGCGCTGGCGCGGGAGCGGTGACGAAAGTAGAATTCTCCGGACTCCTGGTCGACGAGGCCGCTTTCTTCGAGGAGCTGGCAGGCATACTTGATAGTTACTGTGGCGCCGCGTTCCCCACTGAGCCGCAGCCGGGCCCAGCCGCCGAAAAGCTGGCCTAGGTCGTAGACGTGGACGCCTTCCCTGGGTTGGCTGACTTGAACCGGTTGCAGCTGCTTATTGACGCGGATAGGGGGCATGACTTGCGCCACCATACGGCCACCGGGGGCATCTTTGTCGACAGCCGCGTCCCAGTGGGCGTCGTCAAAGCCGGTTGATGACCAGCCGGGCTGCTCGCGGCGGGCGTCGTAGGTCTCGCCGCCGTAGAGGTCGTTGCGGGTGATGGGGCCGGGGGCGGTTTTCCAGCCGGGGCCGGATGCGACGGAAGTTGTGCTGCCGTCGGCGAAGTCGACGTTCAGCTGCAGGCGCAGGCGCGGGGAGTCGCCGTAGCGGTGCTCCCAGCCGGGTTCGCAGTACCAGCCGTTGCCGAGCATTGCGCCAACGGCATTGGCGCCGGATTGCAGGAGTTGGGTCACGTCGTAGGTGACGTAGAGGACGCGCTCTGTGTATTCACTGGTGGCGGGGTCGAGTACGTGGTCGCCGACGCGCTGGCCGTTGAGGTAGAGCTCGTACCAGCCGAGGCCGGAGATATGGAGGCGGGCGCGGCTGACCGGCTTGTCGAGGTCAAATTCACTGCGCAGGAGGGGGGAGGCGACGTCGGTCTGTGCGCCGATCCATGAGCCGGTCCAGTCGTTTTCGTTGAGCAGGCCCATGGTGAAAGAGGCCGGTTCGCTGTAGGCGCTGGCGCGGTCGTCCTGGTCCCAGACGCGGACCTGCCAGTAGCAGGTCTCGTCGCTGGAGAGGCTGTCACCGGCGTAGGGGACGTTGACGGAGCGGTCGGAGGACACCTTGCCGCTGTCCCATTTGTCGGCGCTGCCGGAGTGGAGGCGCTCAGGGCTTGTGGCGACGCGGATCTGGTAGGCGGACTGGGATTGGGCGCGGCGGTCTGAATGGAGGAGCCAGCCGAAGCGGGGCTGGTGTGTGTCGATGTTGAGCGGGTTGGGGGCGTACTCGGTGGTCAGTTCGGTTGGGGTGAGCATGCTCTTAGCGCTTTTACTTTCAGTTTCTCGTTTTTCGTGACCCCGCGTGGACGCGGTCGTTTGGTCGTTACGTAGACGTTTGTTGTGCGGCCGCGAGGGCAACCACAAGGGTTGCCCCTACGGGGTCTTAGCAGACCACCTTGAGTTCGAGGTTGGCGATGCTGGCGAATTTTTCGATTTTGGGCAGGATGTGGCCGACGCCGAGGGCGAAGTGGTGGGTCGGGCCCTCTTTGCACCAGGCGTTGATGAAGTCGGCGGGGCCGAGCGAGAATTTGAGGCGGCTGTCGGTGTTGCCGATCTGGAGGACGGGGCCGGGTATGCTTTCGGCCTCGGCAGCCAGGAGCTTGAGATTGCCCTGGCGGGTCTGGGTCATGGAGAGCACGGTGACGGGCCCGTGTTTGACCTGGGTTTCGACGCCGACGCCTTCGCCTTGCTTGCCGTGGTAGAGGGCGAGGCCGCGCAGCAGGGGGCGCCCTTCGGCGATGTCGATGTGGAAGGGGCCGTCGTGGCCGGCGAGGATGAACTCTTCGCGGAAGTCCATGGCGGTGACCTCGGAGTAACTGCCGCCGGCGCCGAAGGTGTCGACGATTTTCATTACCTGGCAGTTTTTAAGGTCTCCTTCGCCGCTGCAGGGCACGCCGCGTGCGGTGAGCAGGGAGCAGCCGAGCGCGAATCCGGCCGCTATCTGTGTATATTCGTTGGCGTCGAGGCCGCGATAGTAGTAGGTGAGGCCGTCGAGATCGAACGCTTCGACGAGGCGCTCGAGGCCGACGGCGACGCGGTAGGCCCAGTCGAGGGCTTCAGGGGAGGGCCGCGTCGCCAACGGGTCGGAGGGCGAGTCTTCGGCCAGGTCGAAGATGGCGAGCGCCTCCTCTTCCTTGGCCTTGATGTCAGCCGGGGTAACGCCGTTGACCATTTGGGCCAGGTCGCACATCTCCAGAACCTCGACATGTGTACCGAGTTGACCGTGGTGCTGGGTGAAGTCGCTGTACATGTCGAGCATGCCGGGGTAGGTGTGGCCGAGGAAGCCCATGCGGCTGCGGCGCAGGGTGCGCAGGGCGCCGGCGGCCTGGGTCCAGTCCTGGATTTCGGCCCAGGCGCGGCGGGCCGGCTCTTCGCAGCCTTCTTCCTCAGCCAACATGCCGGAGACGACATGGAAGTCGATATCGCAGCGGTGGAAAACGGCACTGAGCTCGGGAACGCAGCAGGCGCAGCAGTTGGCCAGCCACTCCTTGGTGTCGGTGTTGGCGTAGTCGAGCGCGGCGGAGGGTTGGAGATTGAGGACGAGGACAGGGACCTTGGGAATCTGCACGGCGGGGAGGACGGTTGAGCTGGTGGCGTAAGTACCGACGTAGCAGTAGACCATGTCGACCTGCTCGCGCTGGAAGAGGTCTCCGGCGGCGCGTCCAAGAGGGGCGGAGTCGACGAGGCCGGCGCTGACGACGTCAGCCCACTGGCCGACGCGGCCTTCGACGCGGGCCTGGTAGCCTTCGAGCTGCTCTTTGAGGCCGGGAAACTGCGGCCAGTACTCGCCGAGGCCGATACCAAAGATTCCGATGCGGGGACGAACTGTCTTTCGCTGGCTGCTCATGTACAATTCCCTCTTTCTGTGCGGCGTCTAACCACTGACGTGTTCTTCTTCGGCTTTTCGCATCAGGCCTTCGACGGCGTTGACGGCGGCTCGCATGGCAGATTCTCCTTCGGATGCTGCGCCATCGTCAAACTGGTCGATCTCATAGCCCATGTCGACCATTAGCCGTTTGGCAAGTTTTACAGACTGGCTGGCGTCCGGTCCGAAGCCGTCGGCGCCGACGCTCATGGCATATTCCAGGGTGATCGGCGCGCCTCCGACCATTACCCTGACCTTGTCGCGAAGGCCGGCCGCCTCCAGCGCTTCGATGTTCGTCTTGAAGAAGGGCATGGTGGTGGTGAGGAAGGCGGAGAAGCCGACAAGCTGGGGCTGGTGCTCATTGACGGCATCGATCATCTTTTCGGGGCTGACATTAACGCCCATGTCGATCACTTCAAAGCCGGCGCCTTCGAGCATGATGATGCACAGGTTCTTGCCGATGTCGTGGACATCGCCTTTGACGGTCAGCATGAGGACTTTGCCGATCGGTTCGACGCCGGTGTCGCCGAGGATCGGCTGCAGGATGGCCATGGCGCGCTGCATGGCCTTGGCGGAGATCATCATTTCAGGCACAAAGTATTCGCCGATCTCGAAGAGACGACCAACTTCCTGGAGCGCCGGAATCAGTGCCTGGAAGAGGATCTCGAGGGGATCCATCCCCAGCTCGATGCCTTCCTGCGTGAGTTTTTCGGTGATCGGCGCCCGTCCTGTAAGCGTGTATTCGTACAGTTCTTTCTTGATCTCTTCTTGACGGCTCATGTGGTGTGCCTCCGGTTCCGACGGCGGTCCTTCTCTCTGTAGTCGATAGTGCGTATTGCGTTCAAAATGCGAAACGGCAGCGAGTTCAACTTTTCAGGCGGCGAAACATGCCTCAACGTCCTCCAGGAAATCGTTCACGCTCACCTGCCGGTATGACTCAAGGGCCGGTGAGTTGGGCGGGTCCGCGTCCTGGTCCAGCGTTTGCCGCACCGGGGCCGGAAGTTTGTCGATGCTAAACTGAACGATTTCCACGGCGGGTTGATCGGCGCAGATCTCTATTGTTGGTGAAGAAGTGTTGTAGTAGAAGACGGATTTGAGGCGCGATTTCAGGATCCTGAGCGCGTAGTCGGGCAACTGACCGTTCGAAGTCTTTCCATTTGTCGATTCCGGCTCTTGCTTGTGTGGGGGCGTGAAGTCCTGCGGCCAGAAGAGGCGGTTGATATGGAGGTCGAATACCTTCTTCAGCATGGCGGCAGGTGTTTGGGAGGCGGTGTGCCAGTTGCCGCCCGGCCAGACGTCGAGCCAGGCCCAGGAGCCGCCGATGCCGGCCTCGTCGAGGGTCAGGTCGAGGCGGCCGGCGCCGGTGGCTATGCCTATCTTTTCAGCGCGGTCGGTCTCGTCGCGTGTGGGGGACACTGCGGACGGGTCCTGTCCGATGATGGCGAAATGCTGGGGGTAGATGAAGAAGTCGCCGCCGGCGGCCCTCTGCACATCGTAGAAGGCTGTGGTCAGGGCGAGCAGGGCATAGGCGGTGTGGAGGACGCCGTCTTCGAGGCGGGGAGAGACGACGCCGACGCGGTCCTGGTCGTGGTAGTCGGCGCAGAAGGCGCTGAAGGCGACGCGTCCGCCAGGGTCTAGGCGCCTGTATTCAAAGTGTGATGAGCGGAGTGCCTGGCTTGTGTGCATGGGAACACCAGTGGTCAGTTGATTTGCTGAGGATCGCGGTTGAACTCTCGTTGCATGGCGGAGCGGATGTGCTCAATGTAGCGCACGCCATCATTGTCGGGGCAGAGGTTGTGCGTCAGGCCGATGTGCTCGAGGTGTTTCTTGGCGAGCGCGCCAACAAGATAGACACCGGGCCGCTCGCAGGACTCAAAAGTCTCTTCATCAAAGTCCAGATTGCCGTTGAGGAGTCGCGAACACATGTCCTGGTCGGGTTTGTGGCCGATGAGCATGTAGCAGAGATCGTAGTTCCAGGTTTTGCGGCCGCCGGGTGTTTGCACGACGGCGATGTTGTTTTCCAGAGAGATGACCTGGCTATCGGTCATTATTTCGGTGTTGACCATGCGGGCATCGGGCTGGCCCCAGACGGTCTTCTGGTCGTTGAGCATCTTCTCGACGGCGTCAGGTGATTTGCGCACGACCCAGAGGATCTGGTTGCGCGGGCAGAGGGCGATAATGCCGTCTGCGGAGGAGAAACCGCCGCCGATGAAGAGGATTCGTTTGTCTTCAATGTGTTCCCATTCGTGGAAATAGTGTTGGACGGATCCGTTCAGTTCGCCGGGTATGCCGGCAAGGTTGGGCTCGTCGTAGGAACCGGTTGCCAGCACGACGCGTTTCGCGTTCAGGCAGTAAGCACGGCCTTCAGAATCGCGCACGGCCAATTTGAAGTCCCCTTTTGCGCCTTCGATGTCGATGAGTTCGTGGTGGGTCTTGATGGGGAGATCGAATTTGACGGCGAAGTCGCTGTAGCTCTGGATCAACTCGTCAACGAGCGGGTGATGGTCGTTGCCTTTGTGGGCCACAATCGCGTCCTCCGGGTCCAGAATCATGTAGGAGAGAACGGAATGCATCACCATATGCTTCATGTAATTGCGGAGGTTGTGACAGATCTCTGCGCGCTCGATGCCGAGAACGCGGAGACCCATGTCGGAGAGCACTTTGAGGACGGCTAACCCCCACCCACCGCAGCCGACCACGATTACATCGTACCGGGTCCTTTCGTCTACGGAGTCTTGATTTGCGGGTATGCGGTTCATTCGCTGTTTGCAGGTCTTTCTCTGCCGCTGCCGCCCGAGAAGGCCATTTCAGGTCTTGATGGCGCCGGATGTCAGCCCTTCGACGAAGAGGCGGCTGGTGAAGATGAACAGGAGCACGAGGGGGATGGAGCCGAGCAGCAGACCGGCCATCACGCGACCATAGCTGGTGTAGTATTGCTCCATGTAGGAGTAAAGGCCGGGAGTGAGCGGCCACATTTTGCGTTCCGGGAGGGTCAGGGTGGGCCAGATCAGGTTGTTCCAGGTGCCGAGGATATTGAGCACGGCGACGACGCCAAGCATGGAGCGGGTGAGCGGCAGGGCGACGTGCCAGTAGATCTGCCAGTCGGAGGCGCCGTCAATGCGGCAGGCGTCGAACATTTCGCCTGGCAGGCTCTCGAAAAAGGCGCGCAGGATGAGGATGCCGATGATCTGGCCGCCTGCGATCCAGGGCAGGATGAGCGACCAGTGGGTATTGATCAGCCGCAGGTCCCTGATCAACACAAAGGAGGGGACTAGCGTCAGCGACGCCGGCACCATCATCAGGGCCAGGACTGCGTAAAAGACGAGCGTGCGGCCGGGAAACGGAATCTGGGCGAAGGAGTAGGCTGCGAGCGAACTGAGCAGGAGGACGCCGATTACGGTGGCGCCGCTGGTGATGATGCTGTTGAGCAGGAACTGGCTGATGATCTGCACGGCAAATTCGTAGTTTTCCCAGCGCAGCGGCCAGGTGGGCATGAAGGGCACGCGTGTGAACTGGGAAGGGCTCTTGAGCGAGATGATGACCGCCATGATGAGCGGCGCGATCATGAGCGCGCAGAGTATGCCCAGGGCCAGCGTGCGCCAGCCGTCGCCGCGGTGAAGGCCGCGCGTCTGACTTCGCGCGGGGCCGCCCGCTATGGCCGTCAGGGATTCGCTACGTCTCTCCATGCCGAGGTCCTCATGCAATGCGAACTGCGTACTCCGGGTTCCGAGGGGCGCGAAACACCGGCAGCTAATACTCCTGGGATCTTATGTACCGCATATTCAGAATCGTGGCCACCAGTGTGATCAGGAACATCACGACGCCAATGGCGGAGGCGTAGCCCATGCGGCTGATGCGGAAGGCGTTGAAGTACATCCACATGCCCGGAACCTGGGTCGAATCGATCGGCCCGCCCTGGGTCATGGCCCAGACGGCGGAGTATTCCTGAACGCCCCACATGATGGTGAGCACGATGAGCAGTTTAATCTGACCGGTGATGAGAGGCAGCTCAATGTAGCGGAGCCGCTTCCAGCCGCTGGCGCCATCGAGGAGGCCGCTCTCGATGATTTCGACCGGGATTGCCTGCAGACCGGCGAGCAGAATGAGGACAGAGACGCCGTCGATCCAGGGGAAGTTGCGAAACATCACGGCGTAGATGGCGATCTTGGGTTCGGCGAGCCAAGCGTGCGTCCAGTCCTGGAGGCCGACGCCGATCAGGATGGTATTGAGGGGGCCGATAGTGGAATCATAGATGAATTTCCAGAGCAGGATGAGGACGACCGCCGGGATAATGACGGGCAGGATCATGAAGAGTCGGAAAAAGTACTTGGAGCGCTCGTGGCGGATGCGGTGGATGAGGACTGCCACACCGGTAGAAAGCCCGACGAAGGCGATCAGGTACCAGATCGTCAGCAGGGCCATATTCTTGAGGGAACGGATGAAGACGTCGTCGTCGGTGAAGAGTTCGACGAAGTTGGAGAGACCGATAAAGTTTCCCGCCAGCCCGGCGTTCCAGTCGAACATCGAGCGATAGAGGCCGGAGACGGCGGGATAGTATTGGAAGACGAGGAGAAAGGCCAGGGTCGGCACGACCATCAGGTACCCTGCCCTTGTCTCCCATATCCGTTGCCAGAGTGTCTTATTCATTGTGTAGAGAGGCTGGCGGCCAAGAGGAAGCTGTAGCCGCCAGCTTTCTGATGTCAGGGGCAGGCGTTGCCTTGCTCGTCAATGTAGCGGGTTGCGTAGCCCTCGAAGGCGGCCTGGTTCTGTTCGATGCACTCGTCGATGCTGATTTCGTCCAGCAGATAGGACCACCAGGACTTGCCGCAGGCTTCGGCGGCTTCGAGATCCATGGTGACGATTTCGTACTGGAACATGGTGACGTAGCCGATCGACTCGACGAGTCCTTTGTGCGCTTCCGCGAAGCGGTCGGGCACCCTGGTCCCCTTGACGTTGGGCATGTTCTGGCCGATTTCGCCCTGCACCAGTTCAATGTTCTCGGGGTGCGAGAAGAAGCGCAGCAGGTCGATGGCGGTGCCCAGCACGCCGTCTCTTTCGGCTCGGGTGGAGATGGCAAAGTTGTCGGTCACGGTACCTACGTTGGGGGCGACGGTGGGCGGGTCGGTGACGAACTCGCTGCTCTCTCTGGTCAGCGGGGGCGCCCAGAAGGTGGCCCATTCGAAGTCGAGCAGCGGATCGATCTCCAGTTGGGGGATGATCCAGGAGCCGTTTTCGGTGATAGGCGTCTCTTTCGTGAGGAAAAGACGGGTGGAGTCGGGTGCGGAGACGGTCCAGTCGGCGCGGCGGTAGGGCACGTTGAGCTTCCACAACTCCAGCCAC
The DNA here is from genome assembly GCA_022824685.1 of Caldilineaceae bacterium. Lineage (GTDB taxonomy): Bacteria > Chloroflexota > Anaerolineae > Caldilineales > Caldilineaceae > Bin5. The sequence goes on along the minus strand of JAJDZJ010000177.1, from coordinate 7,280 downwards.
TGGCGGAACTGGGGCAGGTGGGCGTGATAGACGCCTTCGCGGATGGCGCAGGCGACCTCGGAGAGTTCGGCAAAGCGTCCGTCCGGGTTGACGAGGGGGGCGAGGTCGCGCTCCATGATCATTGAGCCGATCTGCTGGCGGTACCAGGCGTCGGTGTCGGCTGGCGAGAAGGTGATGAAATCGTAGCCGATCAGGCCGGCGTCTTTGGCCACCTGGCAGTTTTCGAGAAACTCGGCATAGCTGTTGGGGACGGAGATGCCCAGCTCTTCGAACATGTCCACGTTGTAGAAGAACCAGGTCGTGTTGATGCCGAAGGCGACGTTGTAAAAGTTGCCTTCTATGTTGAGCATGGAGTTAGGGGTGGGGTAAAACTGGTCGATCCAGCTTTCGCTGCCCGGTTCGCCGGCGGCGATATAGGGGTTCGGTTGCTGGAGGAAGCTGGTAAGGACGACCCACCAGTCTTTGTCCACGTCCTCTTTGATGATCCACTGGGCCGCGGGCATGATGTGGGGAACGGTGCCGGCGGTCTGTTGGGCCACCATCCACTCGCGGCTGCTGACGCCGGAGGGCAGCCTGATCCATTCGATCGAAACGTCGGGATGCTCGGCCGTGTATTCATCGAGCACTTCCAGGATCTTGTTGTGCGGGTTGGGGTTGTCTTCGCTGAGCTCCATGCTTTCGGTCGGTGTCCAGCCACCCAGAAATGCGATCAGGTCCTGTGCGGCCGCGGCCGGTTCGCCCTCCTGCTGTTGCGTGGTTTCGCCTGCGGGCACACAGGCGGCCAAGGCGGCGCCGGCCGTTACAACGCCAGCCGTCTTGAGGAAGTTTCGCCGAGAAAGGTTCAAATGCTCCATCTCTTCATTTCTCCTTTTGCGATCAATGCGCGGATACAGCATGTTAAGATGGCAGGTGGGGGTCCTGCGTTCCCAGGTTGATGAGGGGGGCCGGAAGATGCAGGGGCGTTGCAATGTCGCCTCGGCTTGACAGTGTGAGAGCGGGTCCTGCGCGGAATGAGCGCGTGGCACTGTGGCTGATTATAGCCGATAGGAATTTGGAGATCAATCGCTCTGATCGAGGTCTGAATTGCGTTGGACTGCGTGCGGATTTACGCTGGAAGATGTCAGAACCGGGACAAAAAGCCATTGCGATTTTTATGGTAGCAGTGGTAGGGTCTATAGACAAACTTGGATTCGGATTCAGAGGCAGGGCTGCGCGGGGACGGCTGGCGCGGGCAGGGGAACCAGGCGGAGCCCGGCGGCGTAAACCAGGAGGGCTGGGATGACGTTTCGGTTCGAAGATTGGATGGTGCATGCGTACCATCAGCAGGGATTTCTGATCTTTCGGGGGATCGTGCCGCCGTCTCTCCTGACGGATTTGCGGCGCGAGGCGGACAGGGCGCGTGCGCTGGCGCACGAGCTGAATGGGCCGCAGACGCAGCGGATACAGCCGTTGGACCAGTACGGGGAATACATCGATCTGCAGCCGTTTCGGGACTATGCGGAGTTGGACGAGTTGCGGGTTTCGGTGGAGCGGCTGTTAGGGCCGGGATATACGCACGCGCATCTGGACATTATGGGGTTGCTGGTGGAGCCGCAGGAGCGGCCGTGGCACTGCGGCTGGCACCGCGATGGGGTGGTGGAGGTGCCGCCGGAGGCACGCGATGAAGAGATGGCGTCGTTCATGGCGACGGTATGGAACGATTTGCGTTATTTCAACCAGGTCAACTGCGCGATCTATGCGGACGCGTGCACCTGGTATGTGCCCGGCAGCCACCTGCGGCAGCAGGATCTTCCGGACGAGGTTGAGTCGACGGGTGATCCGGTGATGAAGGAGGCGCCGGCGGATTGGAGCGACGCGGAGGCGGAGCAGTTTTATTTCGAGCATTGCCGCTCGATGCCGGGTGCGGTGCAGGTCTATCTGGGGCCGGGCGACTTTTTGGTCTACCGCAATTTGGCATGGCATTGCGGGCTGTATCTACCCTATCAGCCGCGGGCGACGATTCATGATATTATCCGCCATTCGGGCAGGAACGCGTGGATGGAGAAGTGGACTGAGGCGAAGCAGGCGGCGCGCAGGCGGGTGGAATGGGAACGGCAGGGGCCGGGGGCCAGGGGTTAGGGGTGAGGCCCGGAACTGCAGTGGTCAGTGGCTAGTGGTCAGTGATCAGTGGCGAGAGGGCGTTTTGACGGGGCAGTGAGGGTTGTGGAGGGATTGGGGTTTGGGGGGTGGCAATTGGATAGGGGGACCGGGTTTTGTTGGGTCGGGGCCTGTTCTTGTCAGCTGTTGCTGGCGGGGGCGGGTCCTTTTCTTAGCCAGCGCTCGCGTTGGACGGGGTCGGAGATTGCGCGGAAGGAGGCGGCGAGGAGGTTGAGGCTGAGCGTGGTGAGAAAGATGGTGAGGCCGGGGAAGGCGACGATCCACCAGGCGGTGGCGATGTACTGGCGGCCGCCGGCGATCATGAGGCCCCATGAGGGCTCGGGGGGCTGGATGCCGAAGCCGAGGAAGCTGAGGCCGGCCTCGCTGAGAATGAGGGTCGCGACTTCGAGTGTGCCGAGGATGACGAGGGGGGAGGAGACGTTGGGGATGATGTGGCGGAAGATGATGCGGGTATGGGTGTTGCCGATGGCGACGGCGGCGTCGATGAACGGTGAGTTGCGATAGCTCAGGGTCTGGCCGCGTGCGAGGCGCGCGTAGGCCATCCAGCGGACGATAGCGAGGACGACGACGAGGTTCCAGAAGCCTGGGCCGAGCGAGAAGAGCACCAGGAGCGCGAGCAGAATCACGGGGATGCTCATCTGGATATCGACGAGGCGCATGATGAGGTCGTCGACGCGGCCGCGGTAGTAGCCGGCAATCATGCCGAGCAGGCTGCCGATGATGCCGGAGACGAGGGCGCTGCTGAGGCCGACGGTGAGGGAGACGCGGGCGCCGAAGATGATGCGGCTGAGGATGTCGCGGCCGAGGGGATCGGTGCCGAGAATATGGAGCGGGGCGCCTTCCTGTGCGGCCGGTGTGAAGGGGGGCATATTGCGCATGCGCAGGTCCTGCTCAAGCGGGTCGTGGGGCGCGAACAGTTCGGCGGCCGCCGCTCCGAGCAGGATCAGAACGAAGATGACCAGTGCGATGAGAGTTACGGGATCGCGCAGAAGGGCACGGGGAATGAGCCATGGGGAGGCGCGGCGCGTCCGTTCTGCCTCTTCTTGCAACAGCAATTTTGTCTCTGTGGTCATAGCGGAACTTCGGCGGCCACGGTTCTATTGGAGGTCGCCGGGGCTACTGGAAGCGGATCCTCGGATTCAGGTAGACATAGCTCAGATCGACGAGCAGGTTGACGATGATCACCATGCAGGCCACAACGAAAACGGTCGCCTCCACGAGGGGAAGGTCGCGCCGTTGGAGCGCCTGCAAGGTCAGATAGCCGATGCCTGGCCAGGCGAAGACGGTTTCGACCAGGATAGCGCCGTTGAGCATGGAAGAGAGCATGTCGCCGCTGATGGTGACAACGGGAATGGCGGCGTTTTTGAGTGCATGGACAAAGACGATGCGCCGCTCGGCGAGACCCTTGGCGCGGGCAACGGTGATGTGGGGCTGGTTCATCTCGTCGAGCATGGCGCTGCGGGTGATTTGGGAGATGCGTCCCAAGGGTGAATAGCAGAGCGTGAGCGCGGGCAGGGCCATGTAGGAGAAGCCGCCGTAGCCGGAAGTTTTGAACCAGCCGAACTGAACGGCGAAGACGAGGATCAGCATCAGCGCCATCCAGAAGTCGACCATGGAGACGCCGCCGAGAGAGAGGACATTGATAATCCTGTCGAGGAAGGTATGGGGGCGCAGCGCGGCGGCGGCGCCAAGGAGGATACCCAGTGGCGCGGCGAGCAGGAAGGCGGCGGCGGTGAGGCGGAAGGTGGCGGGGAGGCGCTCTAACACGAGGGGGAGGGTGGGCGTCTTCTGCCAGAAGGAGTCTCCGAAATCCAAGCGCACGGCGCGAACGGCGAATCTGGCATATTGGACAGCGAGGGAATCGTTGAGCCCCAGCTGGTCGCGCACCTGCTGGACGCGTTCTTCGGAGGCCTCGACGCCGACCATGATGCGGACCGGGTCGCCGAGAATGCGACCGGTTATGAAGACGATAGTGAGAACGGCGAAGGCGACGCCAACCGAGTGGATGAAGCGTCTGCGCAGATAGAAAAGAATCGGAGCGCCCTTTAGTGCGGGGGAGGCGTGACGATCCCCCGGGAAGGTAGCGCATCACGCATTGCGCAGTCTCCGTATTATTGGGACAGGGCGCAATGCGTGACGCGCATTCGATTCAGAACAGAAGACCGGTGGGCAGTGCCCGTTCAACCGGTTACTTGGGTGACATTTCCTTGGCCTGCAGGCGGTGATCCAGTTTGACATTCCAGTTCAGATCTTCGCTGATCAGGTAGGCCAGGTCCAGATGGGCGATGAGGCCGTAGGCGTAGTCGTCGTAGGCGACCTGTGCAGCCTCCTGCAACTTCATGTCACGGGCCTCGCCCGACATATTCCGAGCCTCTTCCCAGAGGGCATCCACTTCAGCGTTGCAGTAGAGTGATACGACCCCACCGCAGGTGAAGTAGTTGACGTAGGAGAACCAGAGGTCGAGGATCTCGTTGCCGTGGAGGTGGACGGCGACCCAGTTGGGCTGGCCTTCCAAGTCGGCCCAGTTATGGCTGAACTGCGGGTTGAATGTATCCGGGGGCATGACACTGACCTGGGCGTTGAAGCCGACGTCGTTGAGCATGCCGCCGATGGCCTCGATGACCTCAACGTGGCCGGCGTGCAGACCCTGACGGGAGGCGAGGATGAACTCCTGGCTTACGTCAACGCCGTCGGCCGCGGCTTCTTCAAGCAGGGTGCGGGCCATGTCCGGATCGTAGGGGTAGGGCGCCAGGTCGGGGTTGTGCCCGGTGGCGGTTTCGTTGACGATTTGCCCTGTGATGGTGGCAGCGCCGCCGAGGAGCGTTTCAACGATCAGCTCTTTGTCGATGGCGAGGTTGAGGGCCTGGCGGACACGGAGGTCTTCGAACAGCTTTTGGTTGCCCATGCGTGCGAACATCGTCTCGACGCTGGCCACGGAGGCGCAGCGCAGGCTGTCGTCGCCGGTGGCGGCGTTGCACTGGTCTGGCGTGACGAACTGGGCGATGTGGACTTCGCCGGCCTGGGCGGCTGCGGCGCGGACGGTGTCCTCGGGCAGGAAGCGCCAGACGAGGCGGTCGAAGGATACTCTGCCGCCGGCCGCGTCGGGGTTGTCGTGGCCCCACCAGTCGGGGTTGACGACGTAGATGATCGATTCGCCGCGGTTCCACTCGTCAAGCATGTAAGGGCCAGTGCCTACCAGATTGGTCGAATAGGTATCCGGCTCTTCGTTGATCTGCTGGGCGGAGGTGATGGCGACGAAGTACATCTTTTCGAGCAGGATCGGGTCGGGGTTCTCAGCAGTGACGTTCACGGAGTATTCGTCAACTGCTTCGGCGCTGAGCTCACCGCCGATGAAGCCGCGGAGGTCGCTGACCAGCTCAGCCTCAAACATGTAGTTGATGCTTGTGGCCACTGCTTCGGCGTTCAGGGCCGAACCGTCGTGGAATGTGACGCCTTCGCGCAGCTGGAACTGGATCGTGCTGTCATCGATCCGCTCCCACTCGGTTGCCAGCAGGGGAATGATCTCACCGGTGGAGAAGTTGCGCGTGACCAGTGTTTCGACAACGTTCAAACAGCCGTTGCAGTTGGTCTCAGCGGCGGCCAGCGGCGCCTCCAGGGAAGTCATTTCCTGGGCGACGGCGACGACGAGTTCGCTCGTTGTCTCCATCATGTCTCCGTCGCCAGAGTCTGCCGGCGCGGCGGCGGGGGCGACACATCCGGCAGCGAGCAGCAAGAGCAGCAGGGCTGCCAGGGGCACAGCTGTACGAATCACTACTTTACGGAGCGCCATCGTTCAGAATCTCCTTTTCAAGTTCTGATGATTTACGGGACGCGGATGAGGATCGGCAGAGTTGCGCAGTTGAATGGTTTTGGGGGCTGCGGGCTCTCTGCCATGTACGTCTTGTTTTCCCCTTGTGGAGAGAGGATAACAAATGGAACGCTTCCATTTTACGGTTTTATCCTTATGTGTCAAACGTCGTTTCTTGTGGGAGGGGGATGGCCGGGCAGATGTGAGGACGGGGTAGGGCGCCCACAAGGGGTGGGGATGCAGTGGCGTGGAGAGTGTTTTCGGGGGCGGCGCCGCGCAGATTGGGCTAAGGATTTGTGATTGCGTTGAGATAGGCGAAGCTTTCGCGGGCGGTGCGTTCGGGGCCCGGGGTGAAGTCGAAGACTTCGACTGAGAGCCAGCCGTCGTAGTTGAGGTCGTCGAGCGTCTGCAGGATGGGGCGGAAGTCGAGATCGCCCATGCCGGGGCCGCGCAGGTTGGGGTCGTTGAGGTGGACGTGGTGGAAGAGGGGATGGACGGCGCGGATCTGGTCGGGGATGGGGCGCGGGTCGTTGCTCATGGCCTTGGTATCGACCATCATCCGCAGGCCGGGATGATCGACCTGGCGCACGAGCTCGGCGGCTTCGTCGACGTTGACGATGAAGTTGGTTTCGCTGGCGCTGAGTGGTTCGACGCAGAAGAGGACGCCCTGCTCCTGGGCGCGCACGCCGCATGTGTGCATGATCTCGGCGGTGGACTTCCAGGCCTCGGCGGGGGAGCGGCCGGGCGGAATGTCACGCTGTTGGGGCGATCCGAAGATGAGCGCCTCGCCGCCGAGGTCGGCGCAGCAGTCGATCAGGTCGAGCAGATATTGGGCGGTGCGGGCGCGGATGTCGGGGTCGGCGTCGTTGAGCTGGTAGCCTTCGGTCTGCGCGAGCAGCCAGTGGAGGCCGATCACCGCGAGGCCGGCGTCCTCGACGGCGCGCCGGATGCGGATGCGGTCGGCGGTGGAGAGGTCGGTGACAAGGTTGCAGAGGGTGAAGGGCGCCAGCTCCAGGCCCTGGTAGCCGAGGTCGGCGACGAAGGCGGCGGTCTCTTCCAGGGTCCAGCCTTCGAAGAGCTCGTTGCAGATGGCGTAGGGCATGGCGTTTTCATCCTCGTTCCATGGCGTTTCGCGTCGTGTCGGGAGACGCGGGCGGGCCCGCGTGCTGCGGGCGCTAGGTCACGTTGACGTTTGATTTGTTCTGTCAGATCAGCGACAATAGTAGGATGTCTACATATAGAATAGCCAACTATCAGTGGCAGAAATTGTACGTGTTTCTGCAAGGACACCCTCGTGCCTACGCAGGGCAAGAGG